>JBAXMQ010000226.1:0-3943 GCA_037134215.1 Betaproteobacteria bacterium | reverse complement strand
CAGGACGGCGGCCAGGCCAGCCTGCAGGTGTGTGACATCCGGCAGGAAGAGCTGGTCAAGCAGACCGTGGCCGCCGTGCTGGCCGAACACGGCCGCATTGACGGCCTGGTCAACAACGCCGGCGGCCAGTACATCACGCCCCTAAAAGCCATCAGCGCCAAGGGCTGGCAGGCGGTGCTCGACACCAACCTGACCGGCGGCTTTTTGATGGCGCGCGAGTGCTTCTTGCAGGCCATGCAGCACAGCGGCGGCAGTATCGTCAACATCGTGGCCGACATCTGGGGCTCCATGCCGGGCATGGGCCACAGCGGCGCGGCGCGCGCCGGCATGGTCAGCTTCACCGAGACCGCGGCGGTGGAGTGGGCCGGGCAGGGCGTGCGGGTGAACGCGGTGGCGCCGGGTTACATCGCCTCCAGCGGCATGGACCATTACCCCGCCGACGCAGCACCCATGCTGCGCGCCATGGCCGGCACCGTGCCGCTGGGGCGCTTTGGCACCGAGTCCGAAACAGCGGCCGGCATTGTGTTTTTGCTCAGCCCGGCGGCCAGCTTCATCAGCGGCAGCACGCTGCGCATTGACGGCGCGCGGCCGCAGGTGCGCCTGGGCTGGCCCATGGGCGAGCCGGCCGATGCGGCCCACCAGCGCGATGCCGTCAAACCCTTCAACGGTTTTCACCGGGCGCAGACGCCCAAGGTTTTTTCCTGACCCGCCTCGGAGCCATACATGCAGTACACCCACGAGCACCTGGAAATCCAGAATACCCTCAAACGCTTCATTGACGCCGAGATTAACCCCCATGTGGACGAGTGGGAGGCCGCCGAGATGTTTCCGGCGCATGAGGTCTTCAAAAAACTCGGCAACCTGGGCCTGCTGGGCCTGACCAAGCCCGAAGCCTATGGCGGCGCCGGGCTGGATTACTCGTACGCGCTGGCCATGGCCGAGGCCCTGGGTCATATTGACTGCGGCGGCATCCCGATGGCCATTGGCGTGCAGACCGACATGTGCTCGCCGGCGCTGGCCCGCTTTGGCAGCGACGAACTGAGGCGCGAATTTCTGGCGCCGGCCATTGCCGGCGACATGGTGGGCTGCATCGGCGTGAGCGAGCCGGGCGCAGGCAGCGACGTGGCCTCCATCAAGAGCCGCGCCCGCAAAGATGGCGACGACTATGTCATCACCGGCCAGAAGATGTGGATCACCAACAGCTTGCAGGCCGACTGGATGTGCATGCTGGTCAACACCGGCGACGGCCCGCAGCACCGCAACAAAAGCCTGGTGATGGTGCCCATGCACCTGCCGGGCATCGAGAAAGCCAAAAAAATCCGCAAGATCGGCATGCACGCCAGCGACACCGGCCTGATCCATTTTGATGAGGTGCGGGTGCCGCAGCGTTACCGCATCGGTGAAGAAGGCCACGGTTTCATGTACCAGATGATGCAGTTTCAGGAGGAGCGGCTGTGGGCCGCCGCCAGCTGCCTGCAAAGCCTGGCCAATTGCATCCAGTGGACGGTGGATTGGGCGCAAGAACGCCATTTGTTTGGCGCTACATTGGCCGACCAGCAATGGGTTCAGTTCAAGCTGGCTGAAATGAAGACCGAGCTGGAATGCTTGCGCGCCCTCACGCACCAGGCCTGCGCCCTGTATGTGCAGGGCCAGGACGTGCTGGAGCTGGCCTCCATGGCCAAGCTCAAGGCCGGGCGGCTCAACCGCCTGATTCCGGACGGCTGCCTGCAGTTTTGGGGCGGCATGGGCTTCACCCTGGAAAACAAGGTGTCACGCATGTACCGCGACGGCCGGCTGGGCTCGATCGGCGGCGGCGCCGACGAGGTGATGCTGGGCATCATCGCCAAGACCATGGGCGTGGCCAAGCGGCCGCCGCGGGGCTGATAGGTGTTGGCCGCGCGTCAGCCCGGTCTGTGACAATCGGTGCATGACTGCACCGACTGCCGCCCCGATCGTGTTTGAAGACGAGTTCATCGAGGGTCTGCGCCAGCTGTGGGAGAAGAAAATTGTCTTCAATCAGACCCTGGGCCTGCGGGTGGTCTCTCTGGCGCCCGATCTGGTCACAGCCCGCATCGATATGCGGCCCGAATTGGTAGGGCACTACAGCTACAACCGCATTCACGGCGGCGTCATCAGCGCTGGGCTGGACGCCATGGGCGGGCTGGCGGTGATGGCCGCTATTGGCGCCCGTCACATGGACGAGACCCCCACCCAGCGCCTGCACCGTTTCATGAAACTCGGCACCATTGACCTCCGCATTGACTACCTGCGCCCTGGCATCGGTGAAACCTTTGAACTTCGCGCCGAAGTGCTGCGTCTGGGTTCCCGCGTGGCTTCCACGCGCATGGAGTTTCTGGGTGCCGACGGCAAACTGCTGTCCAGCGGGGCCGGGGCCTACATCGTGTCTTAAACGGCTGTGTGCCTTACACTTAACTTGTTCAATAAACTGTACAGGTGGGAGTCAATATGCGCATTGTCAGTTACACCGAGGCTCGCAACAGTCTGAAAACTGTGCTCGACGGCGTGGAGGCCGACGCCGACATTGCCATCATCACCCGCCGTGACGGTGCTGACGCCGTAGTGATGTCCCTGGCGCAGTACCAAAGCATGGCTGAAACCCTGCACCTGTTGTCCAGTCCCGCCAATGCCGCGCACTTGGCCGAGTCCATTGCGCAGTACCGCACCGGCCAGGCCCGGCGCCGTGCGCTGGTGCCGGAATGAGCCGGGGCATCGCCTTTACACCTGCCGCTTGGTCTGACTACCTGTACTGGCAGGGGCAGGATAAAAAGACGCTCAAGCGCATCAACACCCTGATAGATGCCAGCCGGCGTGACCCGTTTCAGGGCATTGGCAAGCCCGAACCCCTGCTGGGTAGCCTGAGCGGTTTCTGGTCGCGGCGTATCGACGATGTGCACCGACTGGTCTACGCGGTGGACGATGCCGATCTGGCGGTGATCGCCTGCAAGGGGCATTACCAGTAAGGGCCGGCGGCAAGCTGCTGTCCGATGCTGTCCAGTGGCGCCGGGGCTTACATCGTGTCCTGAGCGGCGGCGGCCCTTGGTCAGCCAGTAGTCTGCTGCGAAAATACTAGCAAACTATCCAATATTGGAAAGGCTTAGAGGCACTTTTTACCCCTGCATGAGTACACCCAAACCCATGCGAAAAGACACCCAGTCCATAGCCCCTGCCGCCCAAGCGGTCCGGGCTGCGCTGCTGTCGCAGATCGAAACGGCACTGCGCCCGCTGGCCGATCCGGTGCAAGCCGTGCCGATGCGGGCCTACATGCTGGACCAGTTTGCGTTTTTGGGCATCCGCGCCATGCCGCGCCGGCAGGCCTTGGGCAGCCTGCCCCGCATGAGTGCCTGGACGGCCGCCGACCTGCTGTCCGTGGCCGAAGCCCTGTGGGACCTGCCGGAGCGGGAATTCCAGTACGTAGCGCGGTAACGTCAAGCTCGCCCGATCAAGCCGCCTGCGAGATCAGCGTCTTCATCTCGGTGTAGCTGTAGACCTTGTTTCGGTCCGGGGCAGATTGTGCGGCGGCGACCATCGCCTGGGCAATCTCGGTGGTCCGGATCGGGCGGTATCTTGCTGGCATCAGTGGCGAGAGCAGCGACAGCAGGGTGGCGAGTGCGCCGGGGGTATGGGCCGAGCCGATGATTAACGAGGGCCGAAAGATGCTCACCACGGCCGGGCCTTGGCTCAAAACGGCCTGCTCCGCCTCGCCCTTGACGCGGGCGTAGCGCGGCATGCCGGCGGCGCCTGAGCCGGTGGTCTTGGCCTGGGCGTCGGCACCCACGGCCGACATGAAGGCCAGGTGACGGACTCTGCCCGAGTCTTTGAGCCCTTTGGCAAAGGCGGCGTTCAGGTCCACGTCGATGGCGCGGTGCTGCGCCAGCGACAGCTTGGCCGTGCCAGCGCCCACCCCCAGCACACTGAAGCCCAC
>JBAXMQ010000225.1:0-3950 GCA_037134215.1 Betaproteobacteria bacterium | reverse complement strand
GCCACCCGGGCCAAAACCTGGTTGGCGCTCTCCACGCCGCCGAAGCGGTGTTCTCCGAAATCATCCGTCCAGGCCTGCATGGCGGCCGGGGGTATCGCGTCCCAGGCCACACCCTCCCATGTGCCGAAGTCCATTTCGCGCAAGCGTGTTTCGGTTCGCGGTTTCAGGTCTGGCCTCAGGCCCGACAGCAACTCTGCCAGTTGCATGCAACGCTGCAAGGGCGACACCGAAACTTTGCACTGCAAGGGCAGCGCTTGCGCCAGTGCATGGGCTGCTTGCAAGCTGTGTAGCGCGTCTGCTGCCACATCCAGCGCGCCATAGCAGATGCCACTGGCAATCAACGGCGTCGCGTGCCTGACTATCCATAGCGGCATAGTGCTTTTGCCTCTACAGCTTAATGGCCGCCACCTAAGGCCAGCGAGCAGCCCAGGTAAAACGCAATTTCACACAACTGTTGCGTGGTGCCCAAGCAGTCGCCGGTAAAGCCTTGCAAACGCCGTGCAAACAAACGCAGCAAATACACAAAGGCCAGCGCGCTGGCCAGACCGCCGCAGGCCAAGACTTTCAGCACAGGCAGCACCTGCGCCATAGTCAGCGTTTGCACATCAGACCCCGAGAACACAGACGCTGCAAGCCAGGCGCTCATGCCGATTGCGCCAGCACACCACAACCAAGCAAGCGTCAAGCTGGACAGACTGATCTGATCGGCCAATGGTTTTGACTTAGAACCCGCTGCGTCGCCCACATGCGGCAACCATCGAATCACGAGCAAGGGCCAGGTCCGCGAAACCACATGACCTGCCATCAAAGCCAGGCAGATCCACAAGGTGCCGAGTGCGCCCAGCATGGTCAGCAGCGCCACTTTAGAAAGCAGGGCCAACACCACTGCAATCGCGCCGAAGGCACCGACGCGCGAGTCTTTCATAATGATGAGCGCCCGCTCCCGTTCATAGCTGCCGCCCAGGCCATCGGCCACATCGGCCAGACCGTCTTCATGAAAAGCGCCGGTCAGCCACACGCTCCAGGCCGTGCCCAGCGCTGCCGCTACCAATGGTGCATAAGCAGTCGGCAAGTAATGCATCAGTGCCGCCGTCAACATCACCACCAAGCCACCGATCACCACGCCGACCGCCGGAAAATACGCCGCACTGGCGCGCAGCATCGCCGGGGTAAAACCCACCCAGTCAGCCAGCCGTCCGGTGACCGGAATGCGCGTAAAAAATTGCAGCGCCAGCAAAAAATGGCGCAGCGCTGTCATGCGACGACCGGGGTGGATTTCTCGGCCACACCGGCTGAGGTGAAGCTGGCCATCTCGCGCAGAATTGCGCAGGCCGACTGCAACAGCGGCCAGGCCAGCGCTGCACCGGATCCTTCGCCCAGGCGCAAACCCAAGTCCAACAAAGCTTGCACGCCCAGGTGCTGCAACATGAATTCATGACCGCGCTCGCCCGAGCGGTGCGCAAATACGCAGCGCTGCAAGACCAGCGGTTGCAACGCATGCGCCACCAACACAGCCGTGCTGGAAATGAAACCGTCCACCACAATCACACGCCGCTGCGCTGCTGCTTGCAGCACTGCGCCCGTCATGGTCGCTATCTCCAGCCCGCCGAAAGCGGCCAGCGCGTCCAAGGGCTGCGTCGCATCCGCATGCCGCACCAATACCTTGCGCAAGACCTCGCATTTTCGCGCCACCGCCGGCGCATCCAGACCGGTGCCGGCGCCAGTACACAGTTCAATATCCAGCCCGGCCAGACGCGCCAGCAACAAAGACGCCGCCGAGGTATTGCCTATGCCCATTTCGCCTAACAGTAATGCGTTGCCGGGTAAGGAGCGCACAAGTTCCATGCCGTTGCGCATGGCTTGTTCGCGTTGCGATGGCGACATTGCCACGCCTTGCGAAGAGTCGGCCGTCCCTTGTTCAGCGCCTGCTACTTTGCGCACAGCCAAACCCGGGCGTTGCGTGCCCGCAGGCAGGCCCACCAGAAAGTTACGGTTGACGCCGCAATCGACCACCGTCAAAGCCAGACCGTGTTGACGGGCCAGCACGCTGACCGCTGCGCCGCCGGCCAAAAAGTTTTCCACCATCTGCCAGCTCACATCCGCAGGAAAGGCCGATATGCCTTGAGCGGTGAGTCCGTGGTCGGCGGCGAACACCACCATTTGCGGATGTTCCAGCACCGGTTTATCAGTGCCCAGAATTTCGCCTATCTGCACCGCCAACGCTTCGAGCCGGCCCAGTGAACCTGGGGGTTTGGTTTTGTTGTCGATGGCGGACTGTAGTACGCTATGCAATGATGGGTTATGCAGATTAACCAGGGTGAGATGGGTCGTATTCATAGCGCTGCAACGTTCCGATAGAAGGTGAGAGATCAACGAATCAGGGTATCCAAGGCGTCGGGCTCAAAGTGCGCTTGCACATACTCTGCCAGACCCTCGAACACGCTGTCCAATGTGGATAGGCGCTTAGAGCCCCGCATCACGCTGGGCTTATTGCTATGGGCTCCCGACTGATCCCATGGTCTTCCAACCCCGAAACCCGTCGCAAACCCCGTTTCGTCGCTGAACCTCCTGACTTTTTGGCCGTGGTGAGGCGGGTGGGGAGCGAAAAATCGGGGTTTGGGTTCCGTACTGATTGAGCTGCTGGTAGGGGCATCTTCAATAGGTGATCAGCACGCCTATTTCAGTTAGCATAATGTCATTTTCAAGATTTCAACGCGGTACTTGAGTGGAGTTTTATCGATGCTACGTGTGACCTACCTCAGCCGTGAGTCCGATCCTTTTACTGCCAAGGCCTTAGTCGATCTTTTGGAGCATTGCAAGCACAACAATCCGGCCGTGGGCGTCACTGGCATGCTCATTTTCGCCAACGGAACGTTCTTGCAAACGTTGGAGGGCGAGACCAATATGGTTGAAACGCTGCTTGGAAAGATCGAACGTGACAGTCGCCATCGAGATTTCCAGGTTATCAAGCGCGAGGTCATACAGGAAAGGCTTTATGAAGACTGGAGCATGGGATTTGAGCGCCTCACCGAAGCCACGCTTCAAGATGTTCCTGCACTAAAGGCTTTCCAGCTCGAAGACTTCAATCCAGGATATCTCAGTGCTCACCCCGCCATCGTTGAAGATCTTCTCCAGCGACATCGCTCACTTCATTGGGATCCCCTGATTCGTGAGATCGGCGCACGCGATCAATTCATCGTCGAGTTACGTCGCGCGCTAGTCAGCGCCAGGCAGCGCAACGAACAGGCGCTCCTGCTGGTTGAGTCCGTGATTGAAGCCTCGGCGGAAGGCAAGCTTACGGACGTCCATATTCAACTTTGCCGCCGCATGGTCGAGACGCTACGTAAATGATAATTTCTCTCGTGTGGTGAGCCTTTGCCAATATCGACACCGTGCTCACTTCGGAACGGCCTGGTCGAGGGATTGGCGCAGGAGTACCAGAGCCACGTAGCCGGAGCGCGTACTGTTTGCCCGCCGTTTTCTGAACCTGTTCACATCACGCCTCAAGTTTTCTCTGTAGATCAATACGGGGTATCCCTTTAGCTCCATCATTCATCAAGACGTCGGACGCATGCGTACGGGCCAATCCTGCACTGGCTCACTATTCCCAGTTCCTGCAAGATATCTGACCAGAATCTCATTGCCTCTCACATCTACAGCTCGATCAAGGATGGATTGAGCGTGTTGGAGTAGCCCATGAGCTTCTAACCCGAAAAGAAACTCCGAAGTTGAGGTGATAACAACGCAATCTGGTAAGCGCGTCAGGAAATTTGTTTTCCGAATCGCGCTATCTTCAAAAAGTAAAATTGCGCCAAAGTCTTTGCCTTCCAATCCCCTGGCAAGAACCTCAGCTGCCGCTTGCTCGCCACGATTTTTTGTTTTTGTCGCCGGATTCATCGACCTAAGCAACATAAATTCCTCATAGGTCTCTGTGGGACGAACAGTAAGTC
>JBAXMQ010000224.1:0-3952 GCA_037134215.1 Betaproteobacteria bacterium | reverse complement strand
CCATGGAAGAAGGCCTGCGCTTCGCCATCCGCGAAGGCGGCAAGACCGTCGGCGCCGGCGTTGTGGCAAAGATCATCGCCTAAGAAGGATCCATCATGGCCACCAAGCAAAAAATCCGCATCCGCCTGAAGGCGTTCGACTACAAGCTCATCGACCAGTCGGCTGCAGAGATTGTGGACACCGCCAAGCGCACGGGCGCCATCGTCAAGGGACCAGTGCCCCTGCCCACGCGCATGAAGCGTTTCGACATCCTGCGTTCACCGCACGTCAACAAGACAAGCCGTGACCAGTTGGAGATCCGCACCCATCAGCGCCTGATGGACATCGTCGACCCCACTGACAAAACGGTGGATGCGCTGATGAAGCTGGACCTGCCGGCCGGCGTGGACGTCGAAATCAAGCTGCAGTAAGGGTTGGTTGGAGCGCATCTGGCCTGTGGCCTTGATGCGCTCAACGAAAACAAAAACTTGAACGATCAGTCGGACCGGGCTATACTCGGCGGCTCTGCGGATTCTGAACACAGTACACCGTAGAGTTTTATTAACAGTCTCTCACAGCACAACGTTGCTGCCAATTGCAGTGGCAACGGTGAGAGTTACGGAGAAAAAAATGAGTCTTAGCAATCGCTTAGGGTTGCTGGGCCGCAAGGTGGGCATGATGCGCCTATTCACCGAAGACGGGGATGCCATTCCCGTCACGGTGGTGGATGTGTCAAACAACCGCGTGACCCAGGTGAAAACCCAGGAGAATGACGGCTACGTCGCGCTGCAGGTGACTTTCGGCGCACGCAAGGCATCGCGAGTGACCAAGCCAGTGGCAGGGCACTTGGCCAAAGCCGGTGTTGAAGCCGGCGAAATCATCCAAGAATTTCGTGTGACCGCCGACACTGCAGCGCAGTACAAGGCAGGCGCAACAGTCCCCGTCAGTGACGTCTTCGCCGTTGGCCAAAAGGTCGACGTCCAAGGCACCACCATCGGCAAAGGCTATGCCGGCACCATCAAGCGGCACCACATGAGCTCGCAGCGCGCCTCGCACGGCAACAGCCGCTCGCACAATGTGCCCGGCTCCATCGGCATGGCGCAGGACCCGGGGCGCGTTTTTCCAGGCAAACGCATGACGGGCCACCTCGGTGACGATATTGTCACCACCCAGAACCTGGATGTGATTCGCGTTGATGAAGCGCGCCAACTGCTGATGATCCGGGGCGCAGTGCCCGGCTCTGCCGGTGGTTTTGTCACCGTCCGTCCGGCTGTCAAGGCCAAGTCCGCTGAAGCAAAAGGAGCGAACTGATGCAGCTCGAACTCCTCAATGACCAAGGTCAGGCTACCGCCAAGTACGATGCACCCGAGACCGTTTTTGGTCGTGCCTACAACGAAGACCTGGTGCACCAGGTCGTGGTGGCATTCCAGGCCAATGCCCGTCAGGGCACCCGTGCTCAAAAAGACCGGGAGCAAGTCAGGCACTCCACCAAGAAACCGTTCAAGCAAAAAGGTACTGGCCGCGCTCGCGCCGGTATGACCTCGTCGCCCCTTTGGCGCGGCGGCGGTCGCATATTTCCGAATATGCCGGACGAGAACTTTGCCCAGAAGATCAACAAGAAGATGTACCGCGCCGGTATGTCGTCGATCCTGTCCCAGCTCGCCCGCGAAGGCCGGTTGGCGGTGGTTGACTCGCTCAAGGTTGAATCCCCCAAGACCAAGCCGCTGGCGGCTCGGTTCAAGGCGATGAAACTGGAGTCTGTCATGGTGATCGCGGACGAAGTCGATGAAAACCTTTATCTCGCGTCCCGCAACCTCGTTAATGTGCTGGTGGTCGAACCCCGCTATGCTGACCCGGTTTCCTTGGTTCATTACCGCAAGGTATTGGTGACCAAGGCGGCCATGGACCAACTCAAGGAGATGTTCGCATGAGCCACGGTCCCAATCTGTCCAAGTTTGACGAAGGTCGCCTGATGCAGGTGCTGGTCGCCCCAATCGTGTCTGAAAAAGCCACGATGGTGGGAGAGAAGAGCAATGCAGTGACTTTCAAGGTGCTTCAGGACGCCACCAAGTATGAGATCAAGGCCGCTGTGGAATTGATGTTCAAGGTCGAGGTCAAAGGCGTTTCTGTGTTGAATACAAAGGGCAAGACAAAGCGCTTTGGCAAGTCGATGGGTCGTCGCGACAACGTGCGCAAGGCCTATGTGACGCTCAAGCCGGGTCAGGAACTGAACCTTGGTGGGGAGGCTGCGTAATCATGGCTGTCATCAAAATGAAACCGACTTCACCAGGCCGTCGTGGCGTGGTGAAAATCTCCCGGGATCACCTGCACAAGGGTGAGCCTTATGCGCCCTTGCTTGAACCCCAGTTCCAGCAAGCTGGCCGCAACAACAACGGGCACATCACAACCCGGCACAAAGGCGGCGGTCACAAGCACCACTACCGCGTCGTTGACTTCCGTCGCAACAAGGACGGAATTGCGGCCAAGGTCGAGCGTATTGAGTATGACCCCAACCGGTCAGCCCATATCGCCCTGGTTTGCTATGCCGACGGCGAGCGTCGCTACATCATTGCGCCGCGCGGTCTGGAAGTCGGCGCAAGCATCATGAGCGGAGCCGAGGCGCCCATCCGCGTGGGCAACACCTTGCCGATCCGCAACATTCCTGTGGGCTCAGTGGTGCATTGCATAGAACTGCAAATTGGCAAGGGCGCGCAGATTGTGCGTTCGGCCGGTACCTCCGCTACGCTGCTGGCGCGCGAGGGCACCTACGCCCAGGTGCGCATGCGCTCGGGTGAGGTGCGTAAGGTGCACATTGAATGCCGGGCCACGCTTGGTCAGGTGGCCAACGAAGAGCACAGCCTGCGCCAGTTGGGCAAGGCTGGTGTCAAGCGCTGGATGGGCATTCGCCCAACCGTGCGTGGCGTGGTCATGAACCCAGTGGACCACCCGCACGGTGGTGGCGAGGGCAAGACTGGCGAAGGCCGTCACCCCGTCGATCCTTGGGGTAATCTGACCAAGGGTTACCGTACCCGTAACAACAAGCGCACGCAGGTCATGATCGTGTCGCGTCGCAAGAAGTAAGGGGAAGGTCCATGACTCGCTCACTCAAAAAAGGTCCCTTTGTCGACCATCATCTGGTAGCCAAGGCTGACAAGGCCGTTGCGACCAAAGACAAAAAGCCGATCAAGACCTGGTCGCGTCGCTCCATGATCCTGCCCGAGTTCATCGGGCTGACCATTGCGGTGCACAACGGCAAACAGCACGTGCCGGTCTACATCACCGATCAAATGGTTGGTCACAAACTTGGCGAGTTCGCTTTGACGCGGACTTTCAAGGGCCACCCGGCGGACAAAAAAGTCCAGAAGAAATAAGGAGGTGACCATGGAAACACGTGCAACCCTTCGTGGCGTTCGTTTGTCGGTGGACAAGGGCCGCCTGGTTGCGGACCTGATCCGCGGCAAAAAAGTTGATCATGCCTTGAACATCTTGCAGTTCACCCAGAAAAAAGCTGCTGTGATCATCAAGAAGGTGCTGGAGTCTGCTATCGCCAATGCCGAGCACAACGACGGCGCCGATATCGACGAGTTGAAGGTGAAAACCATCTTCGTCGAGCAGGGCGCTTCGCTTCGGCGTTTTACTGCCCGCGCCAAAGGGCGTGGCAATCAAATCAGAAAACCCACGTGCCATGTGTACGTGACGGTTGGTAACTAAAAGGCCAGGAAGATATGGGACAAAAAATCCACCCAACCGGCTTTCGCCTGTCCGTCAGCCGTAACTGGGCTTCTCGCTGGTACGCCAACGACCGTGACTTTGCTGGCATGCTCGCAGAAGACATCAAGGTGCGTGAGTACCTGAAGGCGAAGCTCAAAAATGCTTCCGTGTCGCGTGTGCTGATCGAGCGCCCCGCCAAAAATGCCCGCATTACCATTTTCTCGGCGCGCCCGGGTGTGGTCATCGGCAAAAAAGGCGAGGA
>JBAXMQ010000223.1:0-3970 GCA_037134215.1 Betaproteobacteria bacterium | reverse complement strand
GTTTCCCAAGCTGCCGGCGCCTCAGCAGCAGCGGCGGCGTCCAACACCATGCCGCTGCTGGCAGCCACCGGCCTTGGGCTGGCCGCCGCAGCGGGCAGCGTGTCCAATGACAGCAAAATCAACACCAATGACACCACGCCGCCAGCCGCCCCCGTCCTGGGATTGACCAGCGACACCGGCATCAGCGACACCGACAAGATCACCAAGTCGGGCGTGGTCAAAGTAGGTGGTCTGGAGAATGGCGCCACCTGGGAGTACAGCACCAACGGGGGTGGCTCCTGGACCCACGGCACAGGCAACACGATCACCTTCACGGGCGACGGCAGCAAGTCTGTCAGCGTGCGCCAAACCGACGCGGCGGGCAATCGGGGGCCAAACTCCGAGTTCTTCACCTTCACGCTGGACATGAGCACGCCCACACCACTGGTCAACGCGGTTTCCAGCGACGACAGGGTCAACGCCGCAGAAAAAGACGCCGGCGTCACGGTCTCTGGCACGGCCGAGGCCGGCGCCAGCGTGGTGGTCAGCTGGGGTGCTGTCAGCAAAACCGTCACCGCCACGGGGGGTAACTGGAGCGTCAGCTTTCTCAGTGGCGAAATGCCGGCTGACGCCAGCACCACCATCAGCGCCGTGGCCACCGATGTGGCCGGTAACGTCAGCGAGGCCGGAGCGCGGGCGGTCGCGGTGGACACGGTGGCACCCGCAACACCGGCGATTGATGTGGTGGCGACCGACGACATCATCAATGCGGCAGAGCGCATGGCCACGGTCACTGTCACAGGCACCATGGAGGCAGGGTCGACGGTGACGCTGAATGGCCAGGCAACAACGGTGGTGGATGGGACGCACTGGCGCTATGTGCTTGACGCTGCGGCCATTGACACCTTCGGCCAAGGGCCCGAGACACTCACGGCGATGGCCACCGATGCGGCCGGCAACCCCAGCGCGGCCGGCACCAGGGACATCACAGTGGACACAGTGCCCCCGCTGGCACCCTTGGCCAGCCAGAACACAGGCAACGCCAGCAACACTACCCCGACCCTATTGCAGGGTCAGGCAGGAAATGACACCCTGATCGGCGGGGCCGGCAATGACACCTTGTACGGAGGCGGGGGCGCGGACCGCCTGGAGGGCGGCGACGGCAACGATGTCTATCAGTACAGGGCAGTCAGCGACTCGTCGGCGACCAGTACCGATTTGATCATCGGTTTTGCCGCAGGCGACACAATCAACCTGCAAGCCATTCTGGGTGACGGGCTGGGGGGCGCTGGCTACACGAGATCGACCGAGGTCGTTGGCATTGCTGCCGCCGGATCGCTGCAAATCGTGGCAGACACCGGTAATTTGGGCGCCGTGGAGGACAACCAATTGCACCTGCTCGTCACCAATGATGCCCAGGGCACCCATCTTTTCATCCAGTTCGACACCAACGCCAGTGCCGGCACAACGGCGGACAGCGGCACGATGGTGATCGACTTTCAGGGCGATGTGCACGCCCTGCTGGTGTCAGCCGCCATGACCTTCATCTGACGCGACGGGTGAACGCCCACGGCCGCCGCCGCCGCCCCGCCCGGATCTCGATCTAAACCGAGTTGCTCGTCGCCCTGGCGCTATAGTCGCCATTTGTAAGTATTGTTACTGCCGCATGGTTTGTGGCGTGGTCGTAGTCAAACCAGCCTACCCAAATCAACAACCTGGCATCCCATATTCATGGGATCCAAGGTTATTGATTTAGCGCAAATTGGCTGCCATACTTGCAGAAGATTTGATTTTTTCAATTAGGGGGCTTACAAATGACAACATCTGGTCGCAAAAACTCGTTCAAAAACACTGACAAATCGTCAGATCCCTCGTCTAAAACGACCCAGCTCAATACCACCGCCAAAGAAATCAAAAACGCGGCCAATCCGGCCAATATTCTGAGCCCCGCCGCCTTGATGGCCTTGGGCTTGGCCGGCAGCGCGGCAGCAGCCTTGCAAACCGAGCGTGCGCCAGCCCCTGCGCCCAAGGGTCGAGCACTGAACGGCACGCCAGAACCGTCCCCAGCCCCGCTGAGCGTACAAACCGACCTGTTTGAGCCGGTATCGACCCTGCAGCAGCAACTGGGCGAGTTGATTCAGACCATGGGCGCAGAGGTGGCCACGGACACCGCAAAGCTCAACAGTGGCGCAATCGCAACACCTCCGGCAGACAACATTCAAGAGGCCGTGCAGGCCGGCCTAGACCTGCCTGGTGCGCCGCTAGCCCTGGCGGCTGAACCGGTTGTTCTGGCCCAGGCGGTCACTGGCGTCGTGGCCGGTACGCAAGGCGCTGGCGCCGCAGCGGCGGGGTCCACTGCGGCAGCCGGCACGGCCGCCGCAACAGCGGGCGCTACAGCAGCGGCAGCTACGGCAGCCGCAGCCGGGGCGGCGGCAGTCTCGGCCGGCACAGTTCTGCTGGCAGCTGCTGGCATAGGCTTGGTAGCCGCTGTGGGCAGCGGATCGAAAGACTCTGGTTCATCAACCAGCACCAAGGACACAACGGCACCAGCATCCCCCGTCATCAACGCGGTTGCCACTGACAACATCGTCAACGCCGCAGAAAAGACTGCCGGCGTCACCGTCACCGGCACGGCCGAAGCTGGCGCTACGGTAGTGGTGAGCTGGGGCACTGCCAGCAAAACCGTCACCGCCACGGGCGGCACCTGGAGCGCCACGTTCAGCAGCGCCGAAGTTCCGGCAGACGCCAGCACCACCATCAGCGCCGTGGCCACAGATGCGGCCGGCAATGCCAGCACAGCTGGCACAAAAACGGTCACGGTCGACACCAGCATCGCAGCTCTCACGGTGGCCCTGACCACCGACACCGGCACCAACACCACTGACAAGCTCACCAGCAACGCCGCACTCTCCCTGAGCACGGCCGCCTCCGATGTGACCCGCAGCTTCAAGGTCGACGGTGGCGCTTCCAGCGCCAGCTACACCGCACCAACTGCTGACGGTGCGCACACCGTGGTGGTGACCGATACGGACACGGCCGGCAACACCGCCTCGGCCAGCCTGACGTTCACGCTGGACAAGACCATCGCCACCCCCACGGTGGCCCTGACCACCGACACCGGCACCAACACCACCGACAAGCTCACCAGCAACGCAGCACTCACCCTGAGCACAGCCGCCTCCGATGTGACCCGCAGCTTCACGGTCGACGGTGGCGCTGCCAGCGCCAACTACACAGCACCAAGCTCGCAAGGCAGCCACACTGTGGTGGTGACCGACATCGACGCGGCCGGCAATACCGCCAGCGCCAGTCTTACTTTCACGCTGGACACCGTAGCCCCAGAAGTCACCGGCATGACGGCAAAGAAAGACACAAGCACCATTGATCTGGCTTTCGACGGCCCACTGGACGGTGCCAGCCTGCCAGCTGCAGACGCGTTCGTGGTGACACAGGGTACAACTCCGTTGACCGTTAGCTCAGTCACGCTGACCACGGATGGAAGCGGGGTTCGCCTCACCCTTACCAGCAATTTGGTCGCCGGCTTCGTCAAGGTCAAGTACACCGACCCGACACTCGGCAATGACGCGCAAGCCGTCCAAGATGCCGCAGGCAATGACTCACTTGGTTTCATCAGCGGCATAGTCGCCGACGGCTATGTACGCGGTGCATCCGTTTATATCGACACCAATAACAACGGCAAGGCCGATCCTGGCGTCGATTACCTGGTCGGCACCACCGATGCCAACGGTAATTTTTTCATCCCCGCAAGCGCGCCTTCTGGCAGCATCATCGCGGTTGGCGGTGTCAACATCGATACCGGTGTTGCCAACACTGTTGCGCTCAAAGCGCCCGAGGGTTCCAGCACAATCAACCCGCTGACCACCATGGTGCAGGCGGTGGTTGAACAACAGGTGGCCAGTGGCGGTGCCCTCACGCCCGAGCTGATCAACGCCGCCGCCAGCAGCGTTGCGCAATCTTTGGGGCTAGATCG
>JBAXMQ010000222.1:0-3998 GCA_037134215.1 Betaproteobacteria bacterium | reverse complement strand
CTCAGATGGCCGGTGCGGCAAGGGGAATCCCTTGATCTCCTGCGCTGCGGTTGGCAGCCCTTCGGAGCCCATCATGAAACTCTGTTCAGCACTGAAGCCAGCCGTGGCCGCTTCGAAACGGTAACGCAGCAGGTGTTGCGGCAAGGGCTTGTCCAGGGCGCTGGCCCGCAGCCTGAACAGCAGCCGCGGCGGCGATCGGCGGACAGAGACGGGCGGCTGGAAGATCAGTTCCATGTGGGGCTTATTGCCCCACTGCCGGTACCAGCGAATCGCGTCGGACAGGCTGCTGATGAAGGGGATGGTTCGCGTCTTGTCGGGGTCCAGCGCCGCCAGCATCTGCAGCAACTTGCGGCGACTTTCCACCAAGGCCGACGAGCCGGACAGCGACATCGTGCCCAGGACGTTCAAATCAGACATGTGGCCACCAGGCAGCTGGCGTCATCAGAGTCCTTGGCTTCGCGCATGAGCAACTCCGCAATGACCGAAGCCTCGGTCGGGCGGTCAGTGCGCTTGCGAAGTTGTCGCACGGCTGAACTGCTCAGGCCATCAGAGAAGCTCACCACGCTCTCGCCAGGGCGAAGGACTTGGGAAGTGAGCTTGGGGCGGCTGTAGCGTTGCCCCAGGACCCCAGCGCGCGCGACGCCCTCCCAACCGCTGGGGCTGAAGACCATCATGCAGGTGTTACCTACGCCCACGTAGTGCAGAGTGTGGGTCAATCGATCGACCAGTGCCAAGGTGATGGCTGCGCCGACCGTACCAGTGGCCGCGTCGTGGCAGGCGTCCAGCAGTGGCAGCACCACGTCGTTACCGGGCCGGGTGGGCCAGGTCGAGGCTTGCTGTTCGATCCGCTCAATGATGCGGGACGCAGCATGATCGGCCCGGATGCCATGGCCGGTGCCGTCAAGTTGAACCAGCAACGCGTACCCCAGGGTTTCCAGCGACCAGGCGCGGTCCCCCGACATCTTGAATCCCCGGTAGGGCCGATTGCGCGTTTGGATATTCAATTGGAGGGGCTTGGCGGGCGTAATCTCCGCCGCCTTTGGTTTGGCTGCGGGACGCAAGGGCGCGCGCGCGGCGGGTACGAGCTCAGCCGGTTGACGCACCGGATGTCGGCACCAACGGACCGCCTCGATGCGGGTGCCGCCGCCTGGGGGACAGCTGATGTTCAAGTTGTCGGTCAGGCGGCGCACCGCCGGCAGCCCCAGCCCCAGCGTGCCACCGGTGCTGAAACCGTCTTTCAGCGCGGTCTCCAGATCGGGAATGCCCGGCCCTTGGTCGATCGCCTCGACGCGAACGCCGAATTTGCCCTCTTGCTCCAGAGCCTGCAAACGGATGACCCCTTGGCCTGCATATTTGACGATGTTGGTCGCCAGCTCTGAGACCACGGTGCCAATCATGCCGCGTTCATCACTGGGAAAAGTCTGCAAGAAACTGGGGCGCAGTGCGGCCATCACCGCCAGGGTGATGTCACTTTGGCGCTTGATGGTGAATTCAAGCGCGGGGGCCGGGGCGGGAGGGTTCATGCATTCGCAGGGCGCGACCCATGTCCTGGGCAAAGCTCAAAAATCGGGGTTCATTCGGCAACTGTGCCAGATACGCCGCCACACCGGGCGCGATGCCGATGACCGTGGTTGCCGCGCCCAGCATATGGTTGCGCGAGCCAATCTGTTCCAAGGCGAGGTAATCAGCGCCATCCAGCATGGACACTGCGGTGACATCCACGATCACGGCACGGCTGGAACGACGGGACAGGCGTTCACCGACCTGAAGGGCCACCTCGTCCATGATCTTGTCGGACAAGTCGGGGGGCAGGGTGACGATGAGCAGGTCGCGCACCTGGGCCATCGAGATGGTCAGGGGCTGCTCGCGAAGCCCCTGGGCCACTTTGTCGTTCGGGTTGGCAGGCGTCATGACAGGCTGGGTTGCGAGGCCCAGCCGCCGTGGCGTTCGCTACTGCGCGCGTCGCCAGTGTGCTCCAGGCCCATACGAGCCAACGCACCCACCTGCCGCAGCGAGATCCTGAAGGCATCGCGCAGGGTGGCTGTGGTGCGCACATCACCCACGTCAACGCCCAGGTCCACCATGGTGTGTGCGATGGAGGGCGACAGGCCCGAAATGATGGTCTCGCAGCCCATCAGCCGGGTGGCCTTCGTGATCTTGATCAGTTGGTTGGCCACTGCAGTATCCACGGCCGGCACCCCACTGATGTCCAGGATGAACACCTTGGACTGGGTTTCGTTGATCCGGGTGAGGGTCTTGCGCATGACGTCGTCCGTTCGGGTGGAGTCCACCACGCCCACCAGGGGCAGCAAAAGGATCTCGTCCCAAATCGGCGTGACCGGCGTGGACATCTCCTGCAAGGTACGGTCGAGTTCCTCGCGCATTTGCTCGGCCTCGCGGGCCTGCTCCAGCGCCGCCTCCAGTTCGCGGGCGTTTTCGGCCACCTGTTGGGCCGCCTCAAACTTGTCGGTGATGTCAGTGGCAAACTTCACCACCCGCACCGTACGACCATTGAGGTCCAGGATCGGGTTGTAGGTGGCCTCCAACCAAACCGTGCGTCCGTCCTTGGTGACTCGCTCGAACTGGCCAGGCACGACATTTCCTGCTGACAGGGACTCCCAGAACGCCGCATAGGCTGCTGACTCAGCCTCCTCGGGCTTGACAAACAGGCGGTGGTGTTGTCCCTCAACCTCGTCCTGGCTGTACCCCACAACCGCCAGGAAAGGGGCGTTGGCATGGACGATCGTGCCGTCGAGTTCGAATTCAATCACGCCCATGGAGCGCTCAATGGCCGCAATTTTTCCGGCATTGGCCATGTTCAATTGCTTAGCCTCGGTGATGTCGGAGGCCACCTTGACCACCCCGGTGACCTTGCCATCAGAACCGAAAGTGGGGCTGTAGGAGGCTTGCAACCATACTTCCTTACCCCCTTTCCCCAGGCGTTTGAATTCGCCCGAGAACGCCTTGCCGCTGCGCAGGTCTGACCAAAAGTGGCGGTAGGCATCGCTGGCGGCGTACTCCGGTTCGGTAAACAGGGCGTGGTGTTTGCCGGCCAGTTCTTCCGCGGTGTAGCCCATCACCTGCAGGAACACGGGGTTGGCCTGCAGCACATGGCCCTGGGGGTTGAACTCAATCATCGCCTGGCTTTGGTCGATGGCCTTGATCACGGCGGCAGATTTCTGGTTGGACCGTACTTGTTCTGTAACGTCAGTGGCGAACTTGACCACACCAACCAATTTGCCGCGCTCATCCTGCAGGGGGTTGTAAGTGGCTTCCAACCAAACTGAGTTGCCATTCTTGGTGACGCGCTCAAATTGGCCACCAACGACTTGTCCAGAGGCCAGGTTCGCCCAGAAATCCTGGTAGGCCTGCTGGGTCGCCACCTCCGGCTTGACGAAGATGCGGTGGTGCCGACCCTGAATATCCTCCAAGGCGTAACCCACAACAGCCAGGAAGAGGTCGTTCGCCCGAACGATGGTGCCGTCGGGTTTGAATTCAATCACCCCCATCGAACGTTCGATGGCACCAACGATGGAAGCCGCCGCGGCGGAGGCTGGGGGAGTTGAGCGTTTGGTGGCCATGTGACTCTCGCAGGGTTGGGTATGTTCAGCCGGAGGTGTGTTAATTCCCCCGCACCCAATATTAAAGCAAATATTTGCAATATTTGCCTGGACAGAACTGTAAGCTCGCTCGGTGCTGTCAGCAGTTGTAGCGGATCCCCAAGCCCAGTGCGTGCGGGGACACGCCCGCCGCAGACGCAGCGGGAAAGTTGTCCGCTGCGGCAAACGAACCCTTTGCCTTGCTTCCGTGGTTGATGAGGCAAAAAAATGAAGCAGGTTTTAGGCGTACAGGCGCTGTAAGGCAAAGCGCGGACACGATAGCGCGGCAAGCGCTCCAGCGGCGCGGTCAGAAGATCTGAACGAACAGCCAGAACAGCGAGCCAGATAGCAATATCGCCGTCGGCAACGTCAGCACCCAGGCCATCGCCAAATTCCGGA
>JBAXMQ010000221.1:0-4025 GCA_037134215.1 Betaproteobacteria bacterium | reverse complement strand
CACCAAACAGACGGGCGCCAGTGGGGCAGGCCTTGACGCAAGCCGGCTTGCGGTCCTCCTTGGGCAGCTGCTCGTCGTAGATGCGGTCCACGCACAGGGTGCACTTGGTCATCACCTGGCGCTCTTCGTCAAGCTCGCGTGCGCCGTAGGGGCAGGCCCAGGCGCAGTACTTGCAGCCGATGCATTTGTCGTAGTCAACCAGCACAATGCCGTCTTCCTTGCGCTTGTAGCTGGCGCCCGTGGGGCACACCGGCACGCAGGGCGGGTCTTCGCAGTGCAGACAGCTCTTGGGGAAGTGGATGGTGTCGGTGCCGGGAAAGGTACCGGCCTCGTAGGTCTGCACCCGGTTGAAAAACGTGCCTGTGGGGTTGGCACCATAGGCGTTCAGGTCGGCCAGCGGGCCGGCACTGCCCGAGGTGTTCCACTGCTTGCAAGACGTGACGCAGGCGTGGCAACCCACGCACACATTCAAGTCGATCACCAGCGCCAGTTGCTTGGCCAGGGTTTCGCCCGGCAGCGCGCGCACCGTGGGCGGTGCCGCCGGGGGCGGGGCGCGCCCACTGGCCGGGGCATCCGCCACCAAGTTGGATTGCAGGAGGTCTTTGAGCCAACGGATCATGATTTTTTACGTCCTGCAAAGTAGGTGAGCACCTGGGTCGCCCGCCCCAGCACGCCGGCTGGCGCCGGCACCGCGGCAATCTGTGGAAACGATTCGGCAGCCTCGTCGGGCTCCGCCGGGCGGATGCGCACCCGCACGTCGTACCAGCCAGCCTGCCCGGTAATGGGGTCGGAGTTGCTGATGCTGGTGGCCCCGTGCGGCCCCTTGAAGGGCAGCTCTTCCGAGATCAGGTGGTTGAGCAAAAAGCCCTTGCGGGCTTCGTCGGCACCGGGGGCCAGCTGCCAGGCGCCGTCGGCCTTGCCAATGGCGTTCCAGGTCCAGACCGTACCCGGCTCCACCGCCTCGGAGTAGCGCAGCATACAGCGCACCCGGCCCCACTGGCTCTCCACCCAGCACCAGCCGCCGTCAGCAATGCCAGCAGCCTGCGCGGTCAGCGGGTTGACGTGCAGGTAGTTGTGGCTGTGGATCTGGCGCAGCCAGGCGTTCTGAGAATCCCAAGAGTGGTACATCGCCATCGGCCGCTGGGTGATCGCATTGAGTGGGTAGGCAGCCAGGTCGGTGGCAGCTTCTTCGAGCGGCGGGTACCAAAACGGCAGCGGGTCAAAGTAGGTGGCAATGCGCTCGCGCAGTTCCTCGGGCGGCTGGCGGCCGCCGCTCTTGCCTTGCGCTGCCAGGCGAAAGCTCTGCAGTGTGTCGGAGTACAAGGCCAGCTGCACCGGGTCGTTCTTCTGGCGCCAGCCCTTCTCTTTGGCAAAGTCCAGGTAGGCCTGGTTCCAGTTACGCATGTAGTGCATGCTCTCGGGCATGTGGTACTGGAACACGCAGTTGTTGGCCGCATAGGCCTCCCACTGCTTGGGGTTGGGCTCACCGCGCAGGTGCTCGTCACCGTTTTTGCCACGCCAGCCCATCAAAAAGCCAATGCCCGGTTGCGGCTGGAAGTTCACCACAAAGTCTGGATAGCCGGTGAACTTGGGCGTTCCCTCCGCCGTGGTGAAGGCCGGGAACTTGAGGCGAGTGGCCAGGTCGATCAGCACCTCTTGGAACGGCCGGCACTGCCCCAGTGGCGCCACCACCGGCACGCGCACCGAATCCACCGGACCGTCGAACTCGGAGATGGGCCGGTCCAGCATGCCCATCACGTCATGCCGCTCCAGGTAGGTGGTGTCGGGCAGCACCAGGTCAGCAAAGGCCACGGTCTCGCTTTGGAAGGCGTCGCACACCACCAGGAAGGGGATCACATGCTCGCCAGCCTCGTCCTTGCGGTTGAGCATCTCACGCACCGCCATGGTGTTCATCGAGCTGTTCCAGGCCATGTTGGCCATGAAGATCAGCAGGGTGTCGATGCGGTAGGGGTCACCCTTGGCGGCATTGGTGATCACGTTGTGCATCAGGCCGTGGGCCGACAGCGGGTGCTCCCAGGAAAACGCATGGTCGATGCGGATCGGCGAGCCGTCCGGGTTGATGGCCAGCTCGTCTGGGTGCGCTGGGAAACCCAGCGGCGCCGCATTGAGCGGGGTGTTGGACTGGATCATCTCGGGCGCGTTAAAGGCCCGGTAGTTGGGCACGATGTGGCGCGGGTAAGGCGCCTTGTGCCTGAAGCCGCCCGGCGCGTCAATGGTGCCCAGCAGGCTCATGAGCACCGCCAGGGCCCGCACGGTCTGAAAGCCGTTGGAGTGCGCCGCCAGCCCGCGCATGGCATGAAAGGCCAGCGGCCGCGCCTGGGTGCTGGGGTGGACCTTGCCCCAGGCATCGGTCCAGGGGATGGGCAATTCAAAAGCCTGCTTCAGGGCGGCATCGCCCATCTCAAGTGCCAGTGCCCGGATGCGCTTGGCGTCAATGCCGGTGATGGCCGCCGCCCACTCAGGCGTACAGCTTGCCACCCGCTCGCGCAGCAACTGGAACGAGGGCGCCACCCGCGTGCCGTCGGCCAGCGTGTAATGGCCTTCCAGGGCCGGGTCGCAGCCCTCGGCAATGCCCTCGGGGTAGGCGTTCTTGGCGCTGCCGCTGGGCAGGTCCCACACCAGCTTGTTGTGCGGGTTGCGGCCGTCACCCGGGGCGCCTCGGGCCGGGTCGGGGTCAAAGGCAAACAGGCCCTCGCGCGGACCGTCGTCGAGCACTACCAGCTGGGGCGCGTTGGTGAAACGCTTCAAAAAAGCGTGGTCGATCAGGTCTTGTGCGATCAGCTCGTGCAGCAGGGCCATGAACAGCGCGCCGTCAGTGCCGGGCTTGATCGGAATCCACTCATCGGCAATGGCCGAGTAGCCGGTGCGCACCGGGTTGATCGAGATAAACCGCCCGCCCGAGCGCTTGAACTTGGAGAGCGCGATCTTCATCGGGTTGCTGTGGTGGTCTTCGGCAGTGCCTATCATCACGAACAGCTTGGCGCGGTCCAGGTCGGGGCCGCCAAACTCCCAGAAGCTGCCACCCACGGTGTAAATCATGCCGGCGGCCATGTTGACCGAGCAAAAGCCGCCGTGTGCCGCGTAATTGGGGGTGCCGAACTGGCGCGCAAACAGGCCGGTCAGGGCCTGCATCTGGTCGCGCCCGGTGAACATCGCAAATTTTTTCGGGTCAGTGGCGCGGATTTTGGCCAGCCGCTCGGTCAGCAGGCTCATGGCCTGCTCCCAGGAGATGGGGTCAAACTCGCCGGCGCCGCGCTCGCTGCCCGGGCGGCGCAGCAGCGGCTGCGTCAGCCGCGCGGGCGAGACCTGCTTCATGATGCCCGAGGCACCCTTGGCACAAATCACGCCCTGGTTCAGCGGGTGCGCCGGGTTGCCATCGATGTAGCGCACCTCGGGGCCGTTCTCGCCTTGGGCCAGGTGCACCCGGATGCCGCAGCGGCAGGCGCACATGTAGCAGGTGGTGCACTTGACCTCAGCCTGGTCGGTCGGCGTGGGTGCAGCCAGCGGGTCGTGCAGCGGCTCAGGGGAGAGAAATTTGAACATGTGTTTTCCTTGTCGCCTCAGGCCTGGAGACCCGCGAGGCGCGCCGTATGGCGGGCGATGACCGATTCTTCGTTGGTGCGCAGCACCCGCACATCGACTCTGCTGTCGTGCGCACTGATGCGCGGCATGCGGCAACTGTTACCCCGTACGTCCAGCCGCAGGCCCATCCAGGCCGCGCCCTCGACGATGCGCTCGCGCAGCGCCGCTGCGTTCTCGCCGATGCCACCGGTGAACACCAGTGTATCCAGACCGCGCAGGGCGGCGGCCATGCCGGCCAACTCACGCAGCACCTGCTCGACAAAGTAGTCGATGGCCAGTCGCGCCCCGGCCGTCTCAGAGGCCATCAGCTCGCGCATGTCGCTGGACAAACCCGACAAGCCGAGCAGGCCGGATTCGCGGTGCAACAAGCGGGACACGTCGTCCACGCTCATGCCCTCTTGGCGCATCAGGTGCAACACCAC
>JBAXMQ010000220.1:0-4116 GCA_037134215.1 Betaproteobacteria bacterium | reverse complement strand
CGCATTTCACATATCGAGATTTCATCCAGTGCGGTGAAACTCAGCGGAATTTGGGCATTGCTAACCTGCCTCGTCGTCCGGAGACATATAACGCGATTAACGCCCTTTGTCGCGACCTACTAGATCCAATTATCGATTACTTCGGAGCTATCAAACTTACTTATGGATTCGCATCCCCCGGTCTGACTAAGCACATTAGGGGGGCTATTGCCCCCAAGTTGGATCAGCACGTCGGCTGCGAAGTTTCGTCTGGAGGCGAGCTTATCTGTCCGCGTGGTGGGGCAGCTTGCGACTTCATCATCGAAGACGAGGATATGAGAGGTGTTGCCGACTGGATAATGACGAACTTGCCTTTCGACCGCCTGTACTATTATGGAAAGTCAAGGTCGATACACCTTAGCTACTCACGCACTCCTGCAGGCGCGGCGTTTGAAATGGCACCTTCGCCCTCGGGGCGTATTGTCCCCAGGCCGTTGCGCCTGCTCACTTGAAATAAGGTTTCTAGCTGGCGATTTGACGACGCCTGCGCCGTGCGCCTCCAATTCGGTCATTGCGTGGCCGCACTCTCCTTCGATAAGCTCAGAGGTGGGGCCGGTGTCGTAGCTTGGCGACAATTCGGCCCACCATTTTGACCACTTTCGCCAATGATAAGTCGCCGTTTGGCAAGGACACACCTAGGTCTAAAATGACCACATTCGAAGAACGTCCCGTAGAAGAACGATGGCTCGATATCGTCCGATTGGTCAAGGACGAGTATCAGTCAAACGCCCAAAATTACCCTTGGATCGTGGGCTTTTCGGGCGGGAAGGATTCCACCCTTGTGGCACATGCGGTATTTGAGGCGCTGCAAGAGATCCCACCATCCGCGCGCACCCGCGAGGTGCACATCGTCTCGAACGACACGCTGGTTGAAAGCCCCTTTGTGATGGCTCACCTCAATAAGGTGACCAGACAGATAGAACAGGCCGCCGAAGACACTGGGCTGCCTCTAATTGTGCGACGCACAAAACCTGACCCCGAGAAGACATTTTGGGTCCTCTTACTCGGGAAAGGATACCCGAGCCCAAATTCTCAAATGCGGTGGTGTACGGACCGCCTCAAGATCCAGCCAACCAGTGGCTATATCCGGAAAAATGTCTCAAAGCACGGCGCTGCCATTGTTGTGCTTGGAGTTCGGCGTACCGAAAGTATTCGGCGCATGATCACAGTTAACAAGTACGTCAATATCGCGGGGACAAATCTTAATGAACACAACAGCATCCCTGGAGCATTGATATTTCGGCCGATTGTCGACCTGACAACTGACGATGTGTGGGAATTTCTTGGCACATTTCCTGCCCCATGGGGGGGCTCACACCGGGACCTTGTTAAGCTCTATCGAGATGCCGACGGTGGAGAATGCCCCGTAATGCTTAGCAAGGATGAGGCGCCTGGCTGTGGTACCAAGAACAGCCGTTTCGGATGCTGGACGTGCACGGTCGTTGAGAAGGATAAAAGCCTGCAAGGCTACATCGATTCTGGTTATAACTCCTACCAACCGCTACTCAATTTCCGGGATAAGCTCCTTGAGTACCGTAAGGATCAGACGATGCGAAGTGCTATACGACGCAACGGGCGGTTGACCTTTGACATAACTGGTCGCCACATCCCGGGACCATTCACTATACAAGCACGACGGGAAATTCTTTCTGAGCTACTCCGGGTTCAGAAGGAATTTGGCGAACAGCTGATTTCAGAGCAGGAAATCGACCAGATCCACAAAATTTGGGCCTCCGAATTGCAGCAGCAGGAGCTAACCGTTCATGGATGAGCCTACCTCGTACACTGATGAGAGTGTTCTCGCTGACCTCCCACTCTGGGCGGATTCCGTTGCGCATGCGCTTCTGGCAAGCGTGTGTGAAAAATACGGAGTTCCTGTAGACGTGGTCACGGAATTAGTCGCGGTGCAACGCGAGCGACAGCACCAAGAGCGGGCCGCCGGAATCTTTTCCCGTATCGAGGAAATCCTCGGGCGGATTGACTAGAAATCCAACGAGAATCGTAAGGAGACGAAGTTTTGTGGATCTCCACCATTGAGTTGACTCAGTTCAAGAGCTACTCACACGCCGAATTCTCCTTTCCACAGCCGGAAGGAGGGAAAAACATAGCCGTTATTGGCGGCCTCAACGGATACGGTAAGACTAGTATCCTTGAAGCGCTTTATCTCTGTCTCTACGGTAAAGACGCTCTCCCGCATTTAGCGCGCGCCGGTCTTAAGGTAGACGACTACCGCGGATATCCCACGTTCCTTGAGCGTGCGCTCAACGGTGAGGCTAGGCGTGAAGGCGCAGACATGATGTCGGTACGCGTCGTTCTCCACCGTACTAAAACCAAAGCTGTGGAGATTCGTCGACGCTGGTTCTTTCGGACAAAAGGACAGTGGCATGATGAGGAAACTGTAGTTCGAGAATTAAACAGAGAAATCCCAGGTTCACCACGAACGGACGGAAAGAACGGCTTCTACTTGTCCGAACTGCTTGAACAACAGTTTATTCCGGCGCATATCGCGCCGTTTTTCTTCTTCGATGGTGAAGAAGTCAAAAAGCTGGCCGACCAATCGCGCATAGAACAAATAAAGCAGGGCCTCGAAGGTCTGCTCGGCGTAGTATTGCTGCGGAGTTTGGCCGATCGCCTCAAAGGCTTCGAAGCGAATCGGCGGCAGAATATTGCCAACGTGGACGAGAGTGGCATCGATCGTATGCTGACTGAACTCACCTCGGACGAAGCAAAGCTAAAGGAATTGCGCGACGGTTTCTCGCTAATTCAGGAGAAATTAGACGCCGAGAAATCCGAACGCACTTCGCTGATCGAACGAATCACCGCCGCCGGCGGTGGGGGTGGCGCTGTCGCTTCTGTCGCCGACCTAGTAGAGGAGCGCACGCAACTAGGCATGGAGCTAAGAACGACCCAAGTAAAATTGGAAAAAATTCTGGGCGAAAAGTTACCTTTTCAGCTAATGCCCGAAAATGTCGTCTCGGAATTTCGTTCGCAACTAAGCAAGGAAGTCGCTCTTGAACAATGGGAGACCGAATGCCGAGCGTTACAACCAAAGCGGGAGCAGTTCGCCTCCGCCTTCTTAGATGCTCGTGAGCCGGATATTAGCCCACCACTTAACTCGGAGCAGTTAGCAGCAATCCGAGCGCGTATAGAAACAGCGTGGGCGTCGCTTTTTCATCCACCTCCGGAAAACTGCGCGGAAGTCGTCAGGCACTCATATTTAAATGCTGAGCTCCGTCGCAAGACTTTCGATTTCCTTGACACTATCGCTGTAGGTCAACAGGAGGTTAATGAGTTATTGGAGATGCAGCGCCAGTTTCAGACGAGAATTGACGAACTCCGTAGACGGATTACAAGACTTGAAGGCGTTGACCGCGATGGAACGCTCTCCGAACTAACTAATAATTTGAACAAGGTAACCGCACTCATCGATGAGCTTGATAGCCGGCTGCGAGACGATGCTCGCCAAATTGCTGCACTTGAAGTTACGGTAAATCAGCGACGGGCTAGCTACGAGCACGAGCGAAAACGGGCCGATGCAACTAGTCCGATTCGACAGCTCGTTGAAAAATCCGAGAAGGTCAGGAAGGTAATTGAGGAACTCGTACCAAGCCTATTCCCACTCAAGGTAAAGCAACTGTCACAGGCTATGACGCGAGTTTACAAGCAGCTCGCTCATAAGACGCAGGTTGAGAAGATAGTCATCGAAAACGATGGTACAACCCGGGTACTTAGTTCGAATGGCAAGGAGCTGACATTCGATCGGTCGGCTGGTGAGAATCAAATTTTCGCGACGGCACTTATCGCCGGTCTTGCTGAGGTATCGAAGGTTCCAGCCCCACTAGTGGTCGATACACCACTTGGTCGTTTAGACAGCAAACACCGGGAAAATATTTTTCGCTTCTGGACGAGTGACCCAAATCGTCAGGTCATCCTTTTGTCTCAAGATGAAGAAATCAATTCCGAGTTCTATAAGCGTGTAAAAAAGAACGTAGCAGTTACTTATCTGCTCGAACACACCGATGTAGGCGATGGCATAGGGCGCACCGCTGCGCGTAAAGGGAAATATTTTGGAGCGGT
>JBAXMQ010000219.1:0-4116 GCA_037134215.1 Betaproteobacteria bacterium | reverse complement strand
TACAGCGACTACCACGTCACCGGGCTGAACCCGGCCGGCAATGCCGCCCTGACGCACCTGGCCTTTGTGGCCAACCGCTTCTGCATCACTCAATCGCGTCGGCCCGCCCGGGCTGATGCCCCTGTCGACTCACTCTAAAGGAAACGGCCATGGGCTTCAACGAGATCCCGGTCCTGAATGGCGGCTTTGCGCCGATCGACCACGAGCTGACGCTCGACCTGACCGACATCGAGGGCGAAATCCCGAAAGACCTGACAGGCATGTACGTGCGCAACGGCCCCAACCGCCGTTTCGAGGCGCCCGGCCGCTACCACTGGTTTGACGGCGACGGCATGCTGCATGCGGTGCGCTTTGCCAACGGCAAAGCGCAATACCAGAACCGCTGGGTCATGACCGACAGCTTGCAGGAGGAGCTCAGCGCGGGCACGGCGCTGTGGCAAGGCATCAAAGACCCGCCGCGCAAGGACCGGCCCGATATGCCGATCAAGAACACCTCCAACACCGATGTCAAGTATTACGCCGGGCACCTGGTCTCGATGTGGTACCTGGGCGGCTCGGTCTACCAGTGCCGCCCGGACGACCTGTCCACCGTGGGCCGGCTGCCGGTCGACCCACGGCTGGTGGACCTGCCCATCTCGGCGCACTCCCGGGTCGATGAACGCACCGGCGAATTCCTGTTTTTTGCCTATGGCAAAGAGGCGCCCTACATGCACTACGGTGTGATGGACCGGCTGGGTCAGCTCAAGACCTTCATGCCGGTGCAGTTGCCCGGCCCGCGCCTGCCGCACGACATGGCCATCACGCCGAACTACACCATCCTGCATGACCTGCCGCTGTTTTACGACATGGACGCGTTTGCCGCCGGGCGGCACAAGCTCAAGTTTCACCACACCCTGCCCTCGCGCTTCGGTGTGGTGCCGCGCCACGGCAGGCCGGACCAGATCCGCTGGTTCGAGTCCAACCCGACCTACATGTACCACGTGTCCAACGCCTGGGAAGAAGACGACGGCCAGGGCGGCACGGAGATCGTCATGACCGGCACCCCGTTCCGGCTGCCGACCGACATGCGTGGCAAGGTCGATGTGGATCGCTTCCCCAAAATGCTGGCCAACTTGGAGCATGACTTCATGTTCTACGAGTGGCGCTTCAACCTGCGCACCGGCCAGACCAAGGAGCGGGTGATCGACGACATCATCAACCAGGAGTTCCCGGTGATCAACTCCTGGATGCAGGGCTACAAGACGCGCTACTCCTGGAATGTGCTGATGGGCCGCAGCAACCGGGCCGAAGACCCGCGCTTCTGTGGCTTCGCCCGCTATGACTTTGAAAAAGACAGCTGTACGACCTACCACGCCGGCGTGCACAAGTGGTTCAGCGAGGCCCCGTTCGCGCCCAAAGACAACTGGCAGGCCGAGGACGACGGCTACCTGGTCGGCTTCATGTGGGATGACCTGAGCCAGAGCTCCTGGGTCACCATCTTTGATGCCCACGACGTGGCTCAGGGCCCGGTCTGCCGCATCCGCCTGCCGCAACGCGTGCCCAACGGTTTCCACGCCACCTGGGTCAGCGGCGAACGGCTGGCACGCGGCTACTGAGATGGTGCTGGTCAAGCCGGAGACCATCGCCGCTTACACCGAAAAGGGCTGGTGGGGCAAGCAAACGCTATGGGATTTGTTTGTGCAGCAGGTCAACGCGCGCGGCGACGCGGAAGCCGTGGTCGACGCCTGCAACCGCAGTGATTTTGCCCATGGTGCCCCGCGCCGCTTGAACTGGCGCGAACTGGCGCAGGAGACCGACTGCTTCAGCCTATTGCTGCTGGATCAGGGCTTGCGCCGCGACGACATCGTGGTGGTCCATCTGCCCAACGGCGTGGAGCAGTACGTGGTCTACCTGGCCTGCGCCCGCTTGGGTCTGATCGTGACGCCGGTGCCGGTGCAGTACCGAGAGCATGAGCTGGAACACATTCTGTCGATCACCGCAGCGACGGCTGCCATCACCTTCACCCACATTGGCCGCGCTGGCCAAAGCCATCAGGCCGCCGCCATGTACCAGCAACTCGGGAAGGCGCACGCCAGCCTGCGCAAGGTGCTGGCATGGGGCCCCGACGTGCCCTCCGGCGTGGTCAGCATCGAAGCGGCCTGGCCCCAAACGCTGGGTGCCCCGGAGCAAGCTCAGCTGGCGCAAGCCGAGCGCGACGCCGCCGTCACCGCCAACGATGTGTTCAGCATCTGCTGGACCTCGGGCACCGAAGCCGCGCCCAAGGGGGTGCCGCGCAGCCACAGCGAGTGGCTGATCGTGCCGCCCAGCATCATTGAGGCGGGCCAACTGGAACCCGGCGCCCGGCTGTTGAACCCCTTTCCGCTGGTCAATATGTCGGGGCTGTCCTCGGCCTTCGCCACCTGGCTGGTGCTGGGCGCCACCGTCGTGCAACACCAGCCCTTCAGCTTATCCGTCTTTCTGCAGCAGTTGCGAGAGGAGCGCATCGACTACACGGTGGCCGCGCCCGCCATCCTGAACATGCTGTTGCAGGACGAGCGCCTGCTGGACGGCATTGATTTTCAGCGCCTCAAGCGCATCGGCTCAGGCTCGGCGCCACTGTCAGAGTGGATGGTCTGCGGTTTTGCCGAACGGCATGGGGTGCAAATCGTCAACTACTTCGGCTCCAACGAAGGCGCCGCGCTGTCGGGCAGCGACATCGACATCCCCGACCCGGCCCTGCGTGCGCAGTACTTTCCGCGCGCCGGTGTACCCGGGTTTGACTGGCGCGTCTCCACCACACGCAAGATCAAGACCCGGCTGGTGGACCTGGCCAGCGGCGCCGACATCACCCAAGCCGGTCAGCCCGGTGAGCTGCGCTTCCAGGGGCCGACTGTCTTCAGCGGCTACTTCCGGGCGCCCGACATGACGGCCCGCGCCTTTGACGAGCAGGGCTTCTACCGCACCGGCGACCTGTTTGAGATCGGCGGCGACCAATTGCAGTATTACCGCTATGTGGGCCGATCGAAAGACCTGGTGATTCGGGGCGGCATGAACATCTCCAGCGAGGAGATCGAAAACCTGCTGGCAGCCTGCCCCGGTGTACAGGAGGTGGCAGTGGTGAGCGTGCCCGATCGCATCCTGGGCGAAAAACTGTGCGCCTGCGTGGTCAGCGCGCCCGGGCAGAGCGTGTCGCTGGACGAGCTGGTGCAGTTCCTGCGCAGCCACCAGCGCGTGGCCGCCTACAAGTTGCCCGAGTACCTGCTGCAGGTTGACGCGTTGCCGCGCAACCCGGTGGGGAAAATCCTCAAACGCGAATTGCGTGAACAGGCCCGTCCGCTGGCCCCGGAGACCGCATGAAACCGGTGCTGCTGCTGATTCCCGGCATGTTCAACACTGCGGCGATTTGGGACGCGGTGCGTGCCGATCTGGAACCGGCGCTGGATGTGCGGGTCGCCAATGTGCTCACGCAAGACTCGATCCCGGCCATGGCCACCGATGCCTGGGCGCTGGTGGCCGATTTGCCGGCAAAGGCCAGCCTGACCGTCTGCGGCTTTTCCATGGGCGGCTATGTGGCCATCGAGCTGCTGGCCCGGCACCGCGACCGGGTGCAGGCGGTGGCGCTGGTCGACTCGGCAGCGGCGATTGAAACCGCCGAGACCCTGCCGCTGCGCGAAAAAACCATTGGCGCGCTGGAGCGCAATTTTGCCCGCACCGTCGAGAGCATCATTCCGTTCAGTCTGCACCCCGACAGTCTGGCCAACACGGCCTGGGTGGAGGGCATGCGCCGAATGATGCACGAGGTGGGCGCCGCCACCGCCATCCGCCAAACCCGTGCCGTCATGGCCCGGACCGATCACCGCCCGATGCTGGCCAGCCTGACGCAGCCGGTGCTGGTGGTCTGCGGCCGCGAAGACAAGGTGACCCCGCCACCGCTGTCGCAGGAACTGGCCAATTTGATCCCGCAGGCGCAGCTGGTCTGGTTCGACCAGGCCGGCCATCAAACACCGATTGAACAGGCGCCGGCCCTGGCGCAGCTGTTACTGCGTTTGGCCTTGTCGGCCCGCCCTAAGCAGGAGCTGCCATGACGCTGGCGACCCGTGCCTTACCCTTTGCCCTGCGGCTGCCCGTGGTGGCAGC
>JBAXMQ010000218.1:0-4276 GCA_037134215.1 Betaproteobacteria bacterium | reverse complement strand
GCCGAGCGCCTGCGCCTGCTGCGCAACAGCGAGGGCGCGCAGGGCCAGTTTTTGTGGGCCATTCTGCGCAACGGCTTTCATTACGCCGCAGTTCACCTGGCCACCATCGCCGACAACGCGCGCGACGTCGACCTGTGCCTGCGCTGGGGCTTTGGTATGCAGCAGGGCCCGTTCGAGCTGTGGCAAGAGGCCGGCTGGCTGGACGTGGCCCAGATGGTGAAAGACGATATTGACGCCGGCCGCGCCCTGTGCAATACACCGCTGCCAGACTGGGTTTTCAAGGGCCCGGTGGCCGAGGCCGGCGGTGTGCACACACCGGCTGGCTCCTGGAACCCCAGCACCGGCCAGTTTGTGCCGGTGCGCCAGCTGCCGGTGTACGCGCGCCAGCATTTCCCCGAAAGCGTGCTGGGCGCGCAGGCGCTCAAGGCCGAAGCGGCCGGCACCACGCTGCACGAAGACGAGGCCATCCGGCTGTGGACGCTGGACCAGCAGGTGCTGATTGCCAGCATCAAGACCAAGATGCATGCGCTCAGCCCCGGCGTGATCGAGGGCCTGATGCAGGGCCTGGCGCTGGCCGAGGCCAATTACCAGGGATTGGTGATCTGGTCACCCGACGACATGTTCTCGGCTGGCGCCGACCTGCAGGCCATGCTGCCAGCCTTCATGATGGTGGGGGTGTCAGCCATTGACGGCGCCGAGGCCGAGATGCAGCAGGCCATGCTGCGCCTGCGCTACGCCACCGTGCCGGTGATCTCGGCCGTGCGCGGCCTGGCACTGGGTGGCGGCTGCGAGCTGGCGGTGTACTCGTCGCGCCGGGTGGTGGCGATGGAGAGCTACATCGGCCTGGTTGAGGTGGGCGTGGGCTTGGTGCCGGGTGCCGGCGGCCTGACCTACATTGCCCGCCGCGCGGCCGAGAACGCTGCTGCGTGCACTGGTAAAGACCTGCTGCCGTTTTTGACAGAGGGCTTTACTGCCGCCGCCATGGCCAAGGTGGGCACCAGCGCCATTGAGTCGTGCAAGCTGGGCTACCTGCTGGCCAGCGACCTGATCGTGCCGCACAAGGACGAGCTGCTGTTTGTGGCCAGCAACGAGGCGCGCGCCATGTCTGCTGGCGGCTACCGGCCGCCGCACAAGCGCCAGTTTGCCGTGGCCGGGCGCAGCGGTATTGCCACGCTGAAGGGCTCGCTGGTCAACATGCGCGATGGTGGCTTCATCAGTGCGCATGACTTTCACATTGCCAGCCTGATCGCCCATGTGGTGTGCGGCGGCGATGTGGACGCCGGCAGCCTGGTCGATGAAGACTACCTGATGACGCTGGAGCGGCAGGCCTTCTGCCAGCTGCTGGTGCACCCCAAAACCCAGGCGCGCATCATGGGCATGATGTCCACCGGCAAGCCGCTGCGCAACTGACCCGGAGCTATTCATGAAACAAGTACAAGACGCCTACATCGTTGCGGCCACGCGCACGCCGATCGGCCGCTCGCACCGGGGATCGTTCCGTAACCTGCGCCCGGACGACCTGCTGGTCAAGGCACTGCAAGCCGTGCTGGCGCAAGCCCCCGGGTTGGACCCAGCCAGCATCGAAGACATTGTTTGCGGCTGCGCGATTCCTGAAGCGCAGCAGGGCCTGAACGTGGCGCGCGTGGCCGCCGTGCTGGCCGGCCTGCCGCACAGCGTGGGCGGCATCACGGTGAACCGCTTTTGTGCCTCGGGCCTGAGCGCCGTGCAAATGGCGGCCGACCGCATTCGCGTGGGCGAGGCCGATGTGATGATTGCCGCCGGCGTGGAGAGCATGAGCATGGTGCCGATGATGGGCAACGCGCCCTCGCTCTCACCAGCCATGTTTGGCAATGACGACAACATTGGCATCGCCTACGGCATGGGCCTGACCGCCGAAAAAGTGGCCACCCAGTGGAAGGTGAGCCGGCAGGCGCAGGACGAGTTTGCCCTGGCCTCGCACCAGCGCGCGCTGGCGGCCATGGCGGCTGGCCAGTTCAAGGACGAAATCACCGCGGTGGAGGTGGTGGACCGCGCCCCCGACCTGGCCACTGGCCAGGTGCTGGAAACCCGCCGGCTGGTGAGCCTGGACGAGGGCGCGCGCGCCGACACCTCCATGGAGGGCCTGGCCAAGCTGCGCACGGTGTTCTCGGCGCGCGGCTCGGTCACGGCGGGCAACAGCTCGCAAACCTCAGACGGCGCTGGCGCGCTGATTCTGGCCAGTGAGAGCGCCGTCAAGCGCTTTGGCCTGAAGCCGCTGGCCCGCTTTGTCAGCTATGCCGCGTGCGGCGTGCCGCCGCACATCATGGGCATCGGCCCCATCGAGGCGATTCCGGCCGCGCTGCGCCGAGCTGGCCTGAAGCAGGATGCCATCGACTGGTTTGAGCTGAACGAAGCCTTTGCCGCCCAGTCGCTGGCGGTCATCAACACCCTGGGGCTGGACCCGGCCAAGGTCAACCCCATGGGTGGTGCCATTGCCCTGGGTCACCCGCTGGGTGCGACGGGCGCCATCCGCTCGGTCACCGCCATCCACGCCCTGCACCGGCACCAGCTGCGCTACAGCATGGTCACCATGTGCGTGGGCATGGGGCAGGGCGCAGCCGGTATTTTTGAGCGCGTCTGATGACCTCGCCTGTCCCCGCCACAATGCATCCGTTTGATCAGGCCATTGCGCTTGAGTTGCAGCCGGACGGCCACTGGCTGGGCCACACCAGCCCGGCCTATGCCAACATGGTCGGGCCCTACGGCGGCATCACGGCGGCGCAAATGCTCAATGCGGTGCTGCTGCACCCCAAGCGCCTGGGCGACCCGCTGGCGCTCACCGTCAACTACGCCGCCGGGGTGGCCGACGGCCCCTTTGTGCTGCAGGCGCGCCCGGCCCGCACCAACCGCTCAACCCAACACTGGGTGATCGAGCTGCTGCAGGACGGGCAGTCGGTCATCACCGCCACCGCCATCACGGCGCAGCGGCGCGACACTTGGGGTGTGGACGATGAGCCCATGCCGGCCTGCCCCGCGCCTGCGGACGTGCCCAGCCTGCGCGTGGCGGCACCGGTGGTGTGGTTTGACCGCTACGAGACCAAGCCCATCACCGGCCCGATCCCGGTGACCTGGGACGGCAGCAGCCAAAACAGCCTGAGCCAGCTCTGGGTGCGTGACCAGCCAGCTCGGCCGCTGGACTTTGCCTCGCTCAGCGCGCTGGCCGACATTTTTTTCCCCCGCGTCTGGCGCCGCCGTGCCACCCATGTGCCGGCCGGCACGGTGTCGATGACGGTGTACTTTCATGCCGGTGCGGCGCAACTGGCCGCCACCGGCACCGGCTTTGTGCTGGCGCAGGCCCGGGCTCAGGCCTTTCGCAACGGCTTCTTTGACCAGACCGCTCAGCTCTGGAACGAGGCTGGAGAGATGCTGGTGACCAGCCACCAGATCGTTTACTACAAAGCCTGATCCACCCACACCTTTTATCGAACGGAGCCCAGCCATGAGCGACATCCTGACCGACACCAGCGCCGGTGTGCTGACCATCACCCTGAACCGGGTGGACAAGAAGAACTCTATCACTGCCGCCATGTACGCCAGCATGGCGGATGCGCTGGCGCTGGCCGAGGCCGACCCGGCGGTGCGCGCGGTGGTGTTTCAGGGCCATGAAACCATTTTCAGCGCCGGCAACGACATTGGTGATTTTTTGAACGCCGAGCCCAGCACCATGGACTCGCCGGTGTTCCGTTTTTTGCGCGGTATCAGCACCTTTTCCAAGCCGGTGCTGGCGGCGGTGTGCGGGCCGGCGGTGGGCATAGGCACCACGCTGCTGTTCCATTGCGACTTGGTCTATGCGGGCGACAACGCCGCGTTCTCCATGCCCTTTGTCAACCTGGGCCTGTGCCCCGAGGCGGCGTCGAGCTATCTGGCGCCGCAGCGCATGGGCTACGGCCGCGCGGCCGAAGCCCTGATGTTGGGCGAGCCCTTTATGGCCGAAGCGGCGCTGGAGATGGGGCTGATTAGCCGCATCGTGCCACCCACCGAGGCCGCAGCCCTGGCGCAGCGCCAGGCCCAAAAGCTGGCAGCCAAACCCATGGGCTCGCTGGTCGAGACCAAGCGCCTGATGAAGCTGGGGCAGGTCGAGGTGGTGGCGCAGCGCATGGCGCAAGAGGCGCAGAGCTTTGGCCGCATGCTGGCCGAGCCGGCGGCGCGCGAGGCCTTCACCGCATTCATGGAAAAGCGCAAGCCCGACTTCAGCAAAGTTTAGACAAAATCGGCCTCTAGCCCTTATGGCTATTGG
>JBAXMQ010000217.1:0-4288 GCA_037134215.1 Betaproteobacteria bacterium | reverse complement strand
GCCACCCCAGTTAAAGCCTTGCGGCACATAGAAAGCCTGCTACGGAAACGATAGCAGGCTTTTTTCTTCTGTGTTTCAAAGACGCGCATAGCTGGCTCAGGCACGCGGCGTTACGTTCCGGTTGCCCCTGCCATCGCGGAACCAGCTCTCTGTATCCGTCGCCTGCCCTCACCGTCCCCTTGGATTCTTGGCTTTAAGGAAGCGACAACTATCTTTACGCAGCGCCATTGGAAGGCCACCTGGACGAAGGGGAAATTGAACGACTTGCCCTTTGGGGCAATTGGCGGGTGGGTGCCACCCAACCACAATGAGAGCGATGGTGACAACGGCCAGGCAGATCTGTGCGTAGCTGTTCTTTTATCCATGTATATATATCTTTTTAGCCAGGATCCACGATGAGCAACCTCAACTCAGCTGCCCCCAAGACCATTGCCATCATTGCCAAAGGCGCCCAGTCTGACCGGATGTTTGAAGCGGCCCAGGGTATCGGAGACCGCGGCCAGGCCACGAGGATTGAGGCCCAAGCAGGTGATCGCTTCGTGATACGCGACCCCAAAAGCGGCAGCGGTCCGACTGGGATCCGGGCCAAGCGTGTCGGCAAGGCACTGCACCTGTTCTTGGTCGGTTCAACGCAACCTGACGTGGTGATAGAGAACTATTTCGAGGAGGCCGTAATCGCCAAACCGCAATTCAGCTTGCTTGGCGAAACCGAGGCCTGTGGTCTGGTGCCGTATGTCATTGGGGTTGAGAAAAGGCCTGCACTTAGTGTGCTGAACGCAGACCTTCAGCCGATTACGCTGACTGATGTCGACACTTCGCGAGCGATGTTGCTGGTTAATCCAGATGGCACAACCGGCAGCGTACCCATCGCCGATGCCCAGGCCAACGCCGCACTCATGAACCAGGGGTATAGCTCCTCTGGTGTGGTCTGCCCGGTCGGTGTTGAGCCTAGCGCCGCCAACCTCCCTGCGAACACCAATGCGCTCAGCAACCTTTTGTGGTTCGCACCACTGGCCGTCAGCTTACAACAAGTTAACGCTAGCTCTGGACGCGACAATACGCCGCCTGCACCGCCCACCGGCAGCCTGGACGCCATCAGCGACTCAGGCGTCAAAGGGGATAACCTGACCAGCATCAACACCCCGCGATTGAGCGGGCGGTCAGAGCCCGGCTCCCGCATCGAAGTCACCCTTGGCGGAAAGACTTACACCACCACCACCGATAGCCAAGGCCGGTGGTCAGTTGAGGTTACCGATGCACTGACGGATGGGAGCTACACGCCCAGCGTCCGGGCTATCGACGCTGCCGGCAACGCCACTACGGCTCAGATCACACCATTCACGGTGGACACACTGCTCATCGTCCAGGGCGGCGTCGCTGCTGGTCCGATGTTCGGCGGCGCCACCATCGAGGTCTACGACAACCAGGGTCGTTTGCTGGGTAGCGCGCCTATCCAGTCCGACGGCAGCTGGCGCATCACAAAACCCGGTATGGCTGATTACCGCGGTGCCATCTTGGTGAAAGTGGTCGATGCCAACGAGACAGGTGCTAACTTCAACGACGAGGTCACCGGCGCTCAGAAATCCCTTGACGTTACGCTGCGCGCCATGGGTGTAGCCCAAGAGGGTAACAGCCAGTTCAGCACCAATGGCACCCGGTCGGTGCTCAATATCTACATCAGCCCTGTGACCGAACTTGCCGTGCGCAAGGCTGGTGTCAGCGGAAATACCGCGCCTGCCAGCACCCAGGCTGTACAGGACATTAACGCAGCCGTGGGCAAATCCCTGGGTCTATCCGGCGTGGACATCACCTCGGTACCCACACCCACCAACAGCAGTACCTTCAACCCGACCGACGGCGTGAACGCCAGCGAAAAGTACGGCCTGGTGCTGGCCAAGCTATCTGGCTTGGACAGTCTGAACGGCGGCAGCATCGGCGTCAGCCTGAAGCTTCTCGAAGGCAACCTTAGCGGTCAAGGCGCCGGTATTACACTGAGCGTTGAAGGTTTGGTCCTGGTTGACCAGGGGCGCCAGCAGGCACTCAATGCGCTCAAGGCTGCTCCGTCTGCCAGCGAGAAGACCTTTGTGGTAGACACGCCGTTGAACCGTCAACTGCTGGGAGACGTGGTCGTCACTGACCAAAGCGTCACAGCCGGTAACCAGCTCGCCATCACGGGCACGGCGCTGCCGGGCAGTACCGTCATCGTCACCATGCCCGACGGAACCGTCCAGACCACGGTGGCAGACGCAGGTGGCAATTTTGCGCTCACCAGCACCAATGCCCAGCCCCCGCTTGACACCGTGCTTAAGCTGCAAGGTCAGGATGGCCTGAGCCTTCCCGCAACCCACGCCGCGCCGTCTGCGCCAGTGATTGATACCGGCAATGGCAAAGTCGTTGCCGGTACCGGCCAGCCTGGCACGCGCGTCGAGGTCTTCGTCCTCGACGCCAACGGCGAACCCTTGCTGGACGCCAGCGGGAAGCGTATTTCCCTAGGTCAGACCGACGTCGACGCTGCGGGACATTGGAGCCTCACGCCTGCCGTAGCGCTGGCTGACAACACCAAACTGCAAGCGCGCACTATTGATGCTACCGGCAATGTCTCGGCTCCCGGAAAAGGCGTGGTGGATATCGACGTGCCTGGTCTAAGCATGCCAGAGGCGGCAGACGGCTACATCAATGCCGCAGAAAAAGCTTCCGATGGCGGCTTGGCATTGCAAATCACCGTGCCGACTACGGCGCAGGTGGGCGACGTCATCACCACCGTGCTGACCCTGCCCAGTGGCAGCACCGAGACATTAACCAGAACAGTGACCGCCGCCGACATTGGCCAAACCTTCACACAGATCATCCCGGCCGCAGCGCTGGCGCAGGAAGGGCAGAACAAAGCTGCGGTGACGATGACCACCACCGTTGGCACCAGCGCTCCGACGCAACAGAGCTTCATTGTCGATACCCTTCTACCGGCAGCGCCTGCGCTGACCCCCAGCAACGGGCAGATCATTAACGGTACCGCCGAGCCTGGCACCACCGTCACAGTGCGGGACAACACTGGCAAGGTCCTTGGCAGCGCGCCGGCCGGAGCAGACGGCAACTGGACACTTCTCCCCGCGCAGCCGCTGACTGATGGCGTGACGCTGACTGCCACTGCCACCGACCCGGCTGGTAATGTCAGTGGCCCCGGCTTTGGCCTCGTGCAAGTCGGTGCGTTGCTGATCACCGGTGCGGTTGACAACGTCGGGCCGGGACTCGGCCTGGTCGCCGACGGCGCCGTCACCAATGACACCAGCCCGCTCCTGTCTGGCACCATCGGTTCCGCGTTGCAACCCGGACAAAGCGCGGTGGTTTACCGCCGGGCGGGCAACGGCAGCATGATCGAGCTCGGCGTCGCCGACGTTCAAGGTAATGCCTGGACTTTTCAAGACGGGCAAGGTGCTGCTGGCAGTCCCACGGCAGCGTTGGTCGATGGAAATTACACCTATGTGGTCAAGATCCAATCGGCCACTGGCCCGGTCGCCGGACTTCAGCCGTCAGGCGAGTTTGACCTGACCATCCTCACCAAGGCGCCAGGCGCGCCCGCAACGGTTTTGCCCGAAGCCAGTGACGCATACGTCAATGCGGCAGAGCGCATCACCGACGGCGGCGTCCCCGTGGTCACGACACTTTCGGCAGGCGCCCGCGTGGGCGACATCGTCAACACCTTGGTCTTGCTGCCCGGCGGGGGCACCCGTACGCTTAGCAACGTACTGACTCAATACGATATCAGCGCGGGCCGAATCAGCCAACTGCTCCCGGCCAGCGCATTAACGACCGACGGCGCCTACAGCGCCTCAACCACGCTAACCTCCGGTGTGACCGGGCTGACCAGTCCGGCTACCGTCAACAGTTTCACGTTGGACACCAAGGCGCCGGCTGCAGGCACTGGCGCGCTGGCCACTGCCAGCGACACCGGCGCCCTGGGCGACAACAAAACCAACGACAACACGCCTGCTTTGAGCGGCACGGCCGAGGCCAACGCCACGGTCAGCATTATGGTCAATGGACAGACCTACACCACCATGGCCAACGCCCAAGGGGCATGGAGTCTGCCCGCTACCGCCACCTTGCCAGATGGCACCTACACCCCTGTCATCACCGTCACAGACGCAGCAGGCAACAGCAGCACCGCCAACGCAGTCCCGTTCACGGTGGACGCCAGCGCTCCTTCGGCACCCACCGTAGCCTTGCCCGAAGCGGCCAACGGCGTCAGCGCGGCTGAGGCCGCCAGCGCAGGTGGCACACCCATCGTCAC
>JBAXMQ010000216.1:0-4288 GCA_037134215.1 Betaproteobacteria bacterium | reverse complement strand
CCAGCACCCACCAGGTGCGCGGCGCCTGCCCTCACGACTGCCCGGACACCTGCGCGCTGCTGACCACGGTGTCTGGCGGGGTAGCGATCAAAGTACAGGGGAACCCGGCACATCCGGCCACGGCCGGCACGCTATGCACCAAGGTGTCCCGTTACACCGAGCGCACCTACCACCCGGATCGGCTGCTGCAGCCGATGAAGCGGGTGGGCCCCAAGGGCAGCGGCCAGTTTGAGCCGGTTGCCTGGGATGCGGCGCTGGAGGATATCGCCAGCCGGCTGCGAGCTATTGCGACACGGGGTCCGGATGCCGCGCAGGCCATCCTGCCCTACAGCTACGCCGGCACCATGGGGCTGGTGCAGGGCGATAGCATGTCGGCCCGGTTTTTCCACAAACTGGGCGCCTCTTTGCTGGACCGCACCATTTGCGCCTCGGCTGGGGCCGAGGCCCTGACGCAGACGCTGGGCGGCAAGCTGGGCATGCGGGTGGAGTTTTTTGCAGAATCCAGGTTGATTTTGATTTGGGGCAGCAACCCGATTGCCAGCAACCTGCACTTCTGGCGCCATGCGCAAGAGGCCAAGCGGCGCGGCGCCCGGCTGATCTGCATCGACCCGCGCCGCAGCGAGACGGCCGAAAAGTGCCACGAGCACATCGCTCTGATGCCCGGCACCGACGCCGCGCTGGCGCTGGCGCTGATGCACGAACTGATTCAGCACGACTGGCTGGACCACGATTACCTGGCGCAGCACACGCTGGGCTGGGACCTGATGCAGGCAAGGGCGCTGCAATGGCCGCCTGAGCGGGCGGCAGCGGTGTGCGGCATCACGCCGGAGCAAATCGGGGCGCTGGCACAGGCCTACGGCGCCTGCAGGGGAGATGCCGGGCCAGCGGCGATACGGCTCAACTACGGCATGCAGCGGGTGCGCGGCGGCGGCAATGCGGTACGGCTGATTGCCGCGCTGCCGGCGCTGATTGGCGCCTGGCGGCACCGGGCCGGGGGCATGCTGCTGTCAAGCTCGGGCAGCTTTCCGGTGAATCGGACTGCGCTGCAGCGGCCTGACCTGCTTGCGGGCCGGCGGCCGCGCACCATCAACATGAGCACCATTGGTGATGACCTGCTGCGCCCACCAAGCGCTGAATTTGGCCCGGCCATCGAGGCGCTGGTGGTGTACAACAGCAACCCCGTGGCGGTGGCGCCCGACTCAGGCCGGGTGGTGCAGGGCTTTGCCCGCGAGGACCTGTTTACCGTGGTGCTGGAACACTTCAAGACCGACACCGCCGACTACGCCGACTACCTGCTGCCCGCCACCACCCAGCTGGAACACTGGGACGTGCATGCCGGCTACGGCCACACCGACGCGCTGCTGAACCGGCCCGCCATTGCGCCACTGGGTCAAGCCCGCACCAACACCCAGATTTTTCGGGATTTGGCGCAGCGCATGGGCTTCACCGAGCCCGAATTTACCGATGACGACCAGTCGCTGTGCCGACTGGCCTATGGCGACGCGGTGGACTTTGAGGCGCTGCTGGCCCAGGGCTTTGCCCCGGTGACGCAGGTGGAGGCACCGTTTGCCCAGGGGCAGTTCCCCACGCCGTCTGGCAAGTGCGAGTTTTTCAGCGCGCGGCTGGCGGCGCAGGGGCTGGATGGCCTGCCAGACTACCTGTCCAATTACGAGACACCGGGTACATCCAGCCAGTACCCGCTGGCGATGATCTCGCCACCGGCGCGCAATTTTCTCAACTCCAGCTTTGTCAATGTGCAAAGCCTGCGCGACATCGAGGGCGAGCCGCTGCTGGAAATGCACGCCACGGACGCGGCGGCCCGAGGCCTGGCCGACGGCGCCACGGTGCGCGTCTTCAACCAGCGCGGGGCGCACCACTGCCGACTGGTGGTGTCAGCTCGGACCCGGCACGGCGTGGTGCACGGCCTGGGCGTTTGGTGGCGCAAGTTCGGGCTGGACGGCACCAACGTGAACCAGCTCACCAGCCAACAGCTGACCGACCTGGGCCGGGCGCCTACGTTTTACGACTGTTTGGTGGAGGTGGCAGGACTGTCATAAATTCGCAAGAAAATCACGGGTCATGAGCAAACTACTTGGTGCGTCAGGCTTAACAATGCCTTGGCTGGCAGGGCTGGCACGCCAATCTGCTGCGGGCATCACCGTCGGTTTGAGCGCTGTCATTTACGCCGTCTCCTACGGTGCCATGCTGTTTTCAGGGCCGCTTGCGCCGGTCGTTGGCATCGGGATTGCCGCGGCCATCGTCACAGCGGTGGTGGGCGCGCCGTTCGGCCTGCTCTCTGAAGAACGCAGATTCATCAGTGGACCAGATTCCAGCACCACTTCCGTCCTGGCGGGACTGCTCGCGACCATCAGCGCCATGCAGTTTGCCGAGTTTCGCACCGTCAATCTCGCTCTGGCCACCTTGTTCCTCTCGTCGGTGGTCTGCGCGGTGTCGTTCTACGCGCTGGGGCGTTTTAAGTTGGCTGGTCTGATCCGATTTATGCCGTTCTCGGTGACAGCAGGATTCCTAGCCTCCAATGGATGGCTGATCTGCAGCAGCGGGCTCGACATCATTTCAGCTACGCCGCTGAGTCGAAGCGGCCTGGCCGCCCTGCTGGAGCATCCGTACCGACCCGAATTGATCTTGGCATTGGTCGTTGTGGTCGCACTTTACGGATTGGCGAGCCGAGTTTCTGCTGCACTTTTGATACCGATGGTCATGCTGACAGCGTCACTCCTCGTGAATGTGGCGCTGTCAAACGGCATCTGCCCCGCCTCAGCGTGTAGCCGCGACAGCTGGATGTTCCATGGGCTGGATAACCTGGTATGGCGGCCACCGTGGGACTTGTCTTTGGAGTGGCTTGACGCGCGAACGCTTATCGCTGAACTTCCAGCCATGTTGGTCATCAGTTTTGTCGGCACTTTAGCGATATTGGTGTCTTTGGCGAGTTTGGAGCGTGATTTCAAAAAAGAATTCGATCTGAACCGCTTACTCAAAGCCCACGCGGCATCGACCGGCGTTTCAGCGCTGTTGGGTGGATTCGTCGGCATTGTCTCGATCGGGCGAACCTCCTTGAATCGGACGGTGGGTGGCGGCGCGACGTCTGGCGTGATTGCGTCGGCCATCTGCCTGGCGATGCTGGTGGGCGCGAGCGGGCTGATTGCCTATATACCTAGGGCCGTATTGGGCGCACTTATCTTGTTCTTGGGCCTGAATATGCTCAAGAAGTGGCTGTGGGACCAAATCTTCGCAGTGAATTTGCATGAATTGGCGCAAATTGTCTTGATCGTCGTCTTGGTCGCCAACTATGGCTACCTGGTCGGATTTGCTGCAGGGACCGTCATCTCTTGCATCGTCTTTGCTGTGGCCTACAGCCACATCCCTTTGGCCAACCTCACGACGGACCTGTCTGCCCTTCCGAGTTCTGTTGTCCGTCCTCGTCAAGAGGTAGAGATACTGTCAGCGCGCGCGAGCAGAACCGTCGTGTATCGGTTTGAAGGCTATATTTTCTTCGGCTCAGCCAAAAAAATTGATGCTGTTTTTCAGACCATGAACATGGAGGAGTTGGAAGCGATCGTCATGGATTTCTCCCTTGTCAATGGCATCGACCGTTCGGCGATTTCTGCATTTCAGCGTATTTTGCGGCGTTATGCGGACTTGCCCCTGCACTTTTTTGTCGTCCACCCCGTAGCAGACTGGGATTTGCAGCGCTCACTCCTTGAGGATGGCGCACATCACGGTCAACTGAGCTTCTTCCAGGTGCTGGACCATGCGCTTGAAGCGGCAGAGGAACGCGTGCTCGGTAGCAATCTGTTGGCAGGCTATTCGCCCGGCTGCTTTGATTTTCTCGACAATTTGGATGACCGAGAGGTATTTCGCAGCTACTGCGACCTCAGGCGGTTTGAGAGCGGCGACATGCTGTGCCATGAGGGCGAACTGTCCGACGCAGTCTATTTTGTGGACAGTGGCTCGTTTGATGTAATCAAGCCCTCCAACAGCAAACCAGGGCGCCGGCTCGCAAAAATCAGCGTCGGCGCCATGGTGGGTGAGATGGCGCTTTACACGGGTAAGGCGAGGACAGCTTCGATACAGGCCACCGTTTCGTCGTCCGCCTACATTCTGAGCAAATTGGCACTGGCACGTATGCGTGGCGAACATCCCGGGCTCGTCACACGCTTTGAACACATGGTCATCCGAAAGGTGTCCGATTCACTTGCGCGATCCAATCAGTTGATCACGACGCTCCGATAAGCCATCGGGTTTGATCCGTCTGTCAGCCGCTTGGCTG
>JBAXMQ010000215.1:0-4310 GCA_037134215.1 Betaproteobacteria bacterium | reverse complement strand
ACGCTGGCTTCCAGGAGGCCACAACGCCAGGCACAGCCTCGGAAGGACGCACGTCCGACAGGGCCATGTGCAAGGCCTTCTGCTTGTCAGCGCCCCAGCCGGTGCTGATGGCAGCTTCGGTGGTGCAGTCATAGGTGGGGATGGCGTCGTAGCTGGAAGTGGAAGCCGTCGTGCCCAAGGCGCAGGCCGTGGCCTTGCCGCCTGTGGTGGCTTGCTCAGTAGCGGTAGTGGTCACCAGAGTGATTTGTTCGCCCGCGCCGCCGGCGCCGGTCAGCAGGGTGTTGACGCCAGCGAACGAACCATTGGCCTTGTTGTAAATCACCATCACGCGCTTGCCGGCGATGCTGGCAATGCTGGACGCACCGTAGCCGATGTAGGCGATGGTGTTGTAGTCGGTGCCGGCTGCGGCAGTCGCCGTGGAACCTGTACCCGAGATGGTCGATGCCACGTCACGGACCTTGACGAAAGGCAGGCCGGTGTTGAAGATGGCGCCGTTGGTGGTCAGCACGGTCTTGAGCGCGTTGGCCTGAGCCGATGCGCCGCCGACGAAGAAGGTGATTTCTGGAGCGCACTTGTTGACCAACTGGGCTTGGCTGGTGGCATCGTTGGCAGAAGATGCCGTGATGGTGCACGAATTTGGCTTGGCAGTAGCAGCGAAAGCGCTGCCGGCGCAGGCCGTGATGCAGGCGAGAGCGACGAGTTTGAGTTTCATGATGATCCTGATAGGTGAACAAATTTGAACGGGTTTTGGGGAGCTGCCAGCGTCGTCTTGACACCTTGAGCCCACCCCGTGAACGCTGGCTTCCTTTGCACCTACGGGCAGAATTCAGTCAGATTTGGCCTGCGCTGATCCCCTGTTGGGTGCCGGTGGATGCTCCTCCGCTCACGTGCCGGTATTGTTATGGCCTTGTGTGACAGCCTCACTCGCCAAAGGCTGGGTGGCATGGCCTGTTCGGACTATGCCGGGGGTGTTTGACCTGTTCATGGTCGCGCTTTTCCGGCCAGGCTGGCTCTGACGCTCAGTACTTGGTCAGGGGGTAGAAGTTGCTGTCGCCACGCGTGAACCGGGCGGAAGCATTCGGAACAAAGCCATTCAGGCCGACTTGACCGACCAGCCCGGTGCCGAGGGTGCTGTCGCCAATGATCCTGGTGAAGATGTCGAGGTAGGCGCCCGACAACTTGGCCGACCTGATGGCCTGCGCTTCGTACACAAACGGGTAGGCGCGGGCAAAACCAACCTTGGTTTTTGAGTCGAACACGGTGGCACCCGTGGCGGGGTCTTTGGACATGTTGGGACTGATGCCGTCAAGCTTGACCCACAGGGCACCCTTGAGCGCACTGGATTTGCTCAGGCTAAAGCCCTTGTCCAGCGAGATCACGCCCAGCGCGTAGTGGGTCGGCTCGTTCCGGATGGCGTCCAACACGTTGTCGGTGGTGGATCGTGTGGTGACCGTCAGGCGGCCAGACACCACCGGACTGCCCTCAACGCCGCCGAGCACGCTCAGGTAGCCGTCAGCCGCGGGTGTTTTGGGGTTGTACAGGGCGCGACCCGCAAAAAATATCTCGGCTGCGGCCTGCGTGCCAGAGGAGTTGACGCGCCGGTTCAAGGTGATGGTGTGGGTGTCGCCGGCGGTGCCGAGCAGGGCGTCGGCGCTGTTGATTTTGCCGGTCATCAGAGCCGCGTACTCGGCACTGCTGATGGAGGGCTGGCAGTCGGCGCTCAGCGAATAGGTGTCGCCAAAGGTTTCGCTGCTTCTGCAGCTGTCGAGCATGCTTTTGGCCGCCACTTCACGCTCGATCAGGGCCTTGTAAAGCGGCACGTTGACCACCACGCCAAAACCTTGCATACCGGTGGCTGTAGCCGGGAAATTAGCCGGCTTCCAGGCCTTCACGACGCCAGGCACAGCCTCGGAAGGACGCACATCGGACAGAGCCAGGTGCAACACTTTTTGTTTGTCAACGCCCCAGCCCGTTTTGATCGCAGCTTCGGTGGTGCAGTCATAGGTGGGGATGGCGTCGTAGCTGGCGGTACCAGCCGTTTTGCCCGATCCGCAAGCAGCCGCCTTGCCAACTGCAGTGGCCTGCTCTTTGACCGTGGTCGTGATCAAGGTTGTCTCTTCGCCCGCGCCGCCGGCGCCGGTCAGCAGGGTGTTGACGCCAGCAAAGGAGCCGTTGGCCTTGTTGTACACCACCATCACGCGCTTGCCGGCGATGCTGGGAATGGTGAATGCGCCGTAGCCGATGTAGGCGATGGTGTTGTAGTCGGTCCCGGCGACGGCCGCAGTCGATTCAGAACCCGTACCCGAGACCGATTGGGCCACATTACGGACCTTGACGAAAGGCAGGGCGGTGTTGAAGATGGCGCCGTTGGTGGTCAGCACCGTCTTGAGCGCGTTGGCTTGGGCCGATGCACCACCGATGAAAAAAGTGATTTCAGGGGCGCATTTGTTGACCAGTTGCGATTGGCTGGTGACGTCGTTGGCAGACGCCGCCGTGATGGTGCACGCGTTCGGCTTGGAGGTAGCAGCAAGAGCGCTGCCAGCGCAGGCGGTGATGCAGGCGAGAGCGATGAGTTTGCGTTTCATGGTGATCCCTGGATGCGAACGAATGTGAACGGGTTTTGGTGGGGCGCCGGTTGGACTTGCACCTACGGGTGGCATGACGTCAGATTTGGTCTGCTCGGACCATGCCCGGGGCAGCTTGGCCATTGATGGCGCCCCGGGCTGCAGGTAGCTCCATCAGCCGGGCGACTGCCTGGGCGCGGTTGTGGACATTGAGCCGCTTGAACAGTTTTTGCAGGTGATTTTTGACCGTCAAGGCGCTGATGTCCAGGATGAGCGAGATCTCATAGTTGGTCTTGCCCATCTTGACCCATTCGAGAATTTGCAACTGCCGGTCGGTCAGGTCCTCAATGAGGTTGGGGGTGGGGTCGGGCGCCCCTGCCGGCTGGTTTTTGACACGCATGAGCGTGAAGTGCAGCTGAGGGGCGAGCACACGCAACAGCCAACCCTGAGTCAGCGAGGGCGCCTCCTGAAGGCCGAATAGGCCAATAAAGGACGATACCCCGTCGATCAACGGACCGCTGGCCAGCAGCAAACCGTAACCAAAGCCCATGGCCTGCCATTCTGCGGCCAGAGCCGGCGCAGCTTGCTTGAAAACCGGCGTAACCGCGCCATCGCCAAGCCTGAAGACGCCAGGCCCATCGCAACTACGCGCCAGACGCGCCAGGTAGCCATGCTCCGGGTGCCGCAGCCTGTTCAACAAGTCAGCCGGGTAGGGGACCGACTGCAAACATTCAAGTTGCAAGGCCTGTTGGCGCTCGTCAAGCAACAGGCCCACCAGCAAGCCGTGCGGCAGCAACAGTTTCAGAGAGCCCTGGCTCCACAAAAAAAAGTCGGCGCGGCTGGCAATGTCAGGCACCTCGTCCAAAGCCCTGAGCAATTGGTGCTGTTGATTGACCGGCAGTTGGGCAAAGTCATCCATTGCCGTAGGGGTCATGTGTTATGCGTCATGCTTCATGCGTCATACCGCCAGCAGCTTGGCCAGCAGGCGCCGCCCTGACGAAGCGGTAACCCACGGAGCGCACGGTTTCAATGGATCCACTGAAGCCTGCGGCGTCCAGCAGTGTACGAACCCGCGCCACATACACGTCGACCGTACGGTCTTGCAGGTTCAGGTTGTTTTGCCAGACATGCTGCAGCAACTGCTGTCGGTTGTGCACCCGGTCGGGGTATTTCAGGAGATGGTGAAGCAGCCGATACTCTGTCGGGCCCAACACAATAGGCTGACCGTTGACACTGACCCGACGCTGCGCATGGTTGATGACCAAACCGTCAATCTCGATCAAGCCTTCCGTCTCTGGAGAGCGCGTCCTGCGCAAGATGGCCTGTACCCGGGCCAGCAACTCGCGCACTCTGAAGGGTTTGGTCACGTAGTCATCAACACCAGCCTCAAAGGCAGTGACCTTGTCAAATTCGTCGGTACGCCCCGTCAACATGATGACGGGCAGCCAGTCATCGCGCTGCGTCTCGCGCAGCTGACGAACCAAGGTCAGGCCGCTTTGCCCCGGCATGGACCAGTCAATCAACATCAGGTCCACATCGCGCACCTGCAAATGCGTGAGCGCTTGGTCGACATTCAAAGCCTGCAGAATGCCGTAGCCTGCCATCGTCAGGTTCAGGCTCAGCAACTCCTGAATGGCCGGCTCATCTTCAACTATTAGAATTTGCTTCACCGTCATCCGCACCCGTTATAACCAGGTGCTCCAACGACTGACTGCTGCACCGGCCGGCGGAGTATGGGGTGCTAAC
>JBAXMQ010000214.1:0-4325 GCA_037134215.1 Betaproteobacteria bacterium | reverse complement strand
GGTTCAACCACCACCGACTGCTGGAGCCGATTGGGTATATTCCACCGGCCGAGGCAGAGGCAAACTACTTTCGGCAACTTGCCGAGAAGACCGAAACCTCGGTTTCACTTTAACTAACCAGCCTCCATGAAAGCCGGGGCGATTCAGCCTGACTGGTGCACCACAAGCGTATCAATGCAGCAGTCAGCCACTCAAGCCGACGCCAGTCGCTTGCTAAGACGTGGAAGTTTTTTCTGAGGCGAGGCCAGTTCCTCGCGCACCACTTGCCGCACGGCATCGATCATCGAACGCTGCTGGATAAACGCAACCAGCGCGTCATTGATCAGGGTCTGGTAACTGCCATGGCAAAGCGCAAACCCGGATGGCTATGGATGAGGTGGTTTTTGGTGGTTTTGCTCTGTTTTCTGTAGCGGACTATTGAATGCGGGTGTGGGCTGAGGTGCTAAAAGGCATGGATTCCCGCGTGCGCGGGAATGACTGTGCCGGGCGGGACTAACGAACGGTTGTCATCCCCGACGTGATAATTTATTCTCAACGCCGGAACAGTTGATGCTCGACTTCAATGCTGATATTACGAGGTGGAATCATGAAAACAGTCATTTTTGAGGTTCGTTCCCTGGCGGACACGCTTGCGGATGCAGCCCACGCCATGAAATCCGGTCGCGCTGAGCGCGAGGCTCGCATTGGCTTTGCTACGCCCGAATTGCTGTGGCAGGTGCTTACGGCCAAACGATGGGAGTTGCTCAAAGCAATGTGCGGTGCGGGCGCCATGTCTATCCGTGAAGCGGCCCGGCGAGTCGGGCGTGACGTCAAGGGTGTGCACGGGGACGTAGTGGCCTTGTTGGATGCTGGCATCCTTAGTCGTTCGGCACAGGGGGGCATTGTGTTCCCCTTTGAAGCCGTCAAGGTTGGGTTCATGCTTGAGGCGGCGTAGTCGTGCGCGTTACAAGGCCGATGCTCTGTTTTTAATCTGGCTGAGGATGGAAAGGCGTGGATTCGCGGTCGGGGGCGGCAATGACGGGTTCCGTGTGGGAATGACGGGTATGCGAAACACGTGGACCACCTCATGTGCAAACAGTTGAACAACCCGTAGGCCTAGAATGGCAAACTCTGCCATTCCTATCAGGAGGTTCGCCATGTCATTGAACGTTTCATTGCCGCCAGAACTTGAAAGTCGGGTGCGGGCTCATGTTGCCTCTGGCATGTTTGGCTCGGCCAGTGAGGTCGTTCGAGAGGCGCTACGCCTCTTTGAGTCGTATCAGTCAGTGCAAAATGCAGCCTTTGCCACCCTGAAGTCGGACATCGAACAGGGCCAAGCCGACAAATGTGCCGGACTCGTGGCACCTTTGAACATCGACGCAATCAAAGCTGCCGGCAGAAAGCAGCGTTCAGCAAGGGCCGAGGCCTGATGCGACTGGTGTTTACCGAACGGGCACAAGCGGACCTTTTAGAGGCTTGGCTTTATATAGCGGAAGACAACCTGGCAGCCGCCGACCGGGTTTTGGATACCTTGGAGCAGGAGTCAAAGGTATTGCTGATGCAGCCATTGATGGGGCGGGCCAGACCTGAACTGGGCACTCAGGTGCGTAGTTGGCCAAGTGCCACACCGTACCTTTTGTTCTATGAAGTTGATGATGCAGAGCTGACCGTACTTCGCGTTTTACACCATGCCAGGGATGTCAAATTAGCGTCGTTCTGATTGAATCGAAGAACTGGCGCTGAAACTCTGTTTTGAATAGCCAGCTATTGAATATGGGCCAGGGCACGCTGGCGTATGGCAGCATGATCGAGGTGCTGCAGTCTTTCAAGCCTGATCGCATGGCGGAGTGGGCTGATCTGCTGGCTGATGCCTTGGGGTTGGCGGTGGGGTGGGGGGTGATGCGGCTGGTGAGCCATAAACGGCGGGGGTGAGAAGGCATGGATTCCCGCCTGCAGCCTGCCCTCGACCTGATCGGGGGCGGGAATGACGATTGGGGACTCACCCTTGCAAGGGTATTTTTGCCACGAAAATATAGTACTATTTGTTGCAAAATGAGTAAGCACGCCGATTCAATTGACGCCAAAGTGATGCAGCGGATCCAGTCGCAGGGGCCAGGTTGGGTGTTCACACCCGCCGACTTTGCCGATCTTGGCAACCGCACTGCCGTGGCCACCGCACTCACTCGCAGCAAGGCGGTTGGTGCGATTCGACTCCTGGGGCGTGGCCTATACGACGTGCCAGTAGTCCACCCGGTTTTGGGTTTGCTTTGGCCGGCTATTGAATCGGTGGCGAAGGCGCTTGAGCGTAAAGAGGGCATCCGGCTACAACCATCGGGTGTGTACGCGGCGAATCTGTTGGGTTTGTCTGAGCAGGTTCCCGCCAAGGTGGTGTTTTTGACAGACGGCGCTACGCGTAGCGTGAAGGTCGGGCCTACCCAGATCAGTCTCAAGCGGACGACACCACGCAATATGGCGGCGGGCCAGTTGAGCGCCATGCTGATTCAGGCATTTCGAAGTCTTGGAGCGGTCAATATCACGCCACATCGCATTGCGCGCTTGCGTGAGTCATTGCCGGCGGTGGAACGCGCCAAATTGTTGCAAGACATTGCGTTGGCACCTGAGTGGATGCGCGCCTATTTGCGTGAGGTAGCTCGGCCATGAGCAACCGATTCCTGGCCCTGTCGACCCAGGACCGCAAGCTGGCGTTTGACAACGCAGCCCTTACCCCATTGCGCCAATGGTGGCCAGTGTGTTTTTGCCCCTGTTTAGCGACTGGCAATGTGAAGTGGTGGCGTTGGAGTTGCAACGCACTTTTTGGGAGAAAGCGACCATACTGCATGCGGAGTACCACCGGCCACATGATTCACCCACACCAGACCGGTATGCACGGCACTATTTCGACATGGTCAGATTGTTGGCGCACGCCGATGCACCGCTATTTTTAGCGGACAAGGCGCAATGCGAGCGCGTTGTAGACTGGAAAAGCCGCGTTTTTGCCCGAAGCTGGGCGCGGTACGACCTGGCCGGCCATGGCACATTCCGGCTGGTGCCACCCGAGGCTCGACAACCAGCTTTGGCTCGGGATTACGCGATCATGCGACCCATGTTCATGACGGAGGCACCCGGTTTTGACATGTTGCTTCGAGAGTTGGGACGTGCTGAAAATTTGATCAACAGCCAGTTGCCTACGATAAGCACCCACTCACCATCATCACCGACGTGATCGAGGTTCAAGCAGTCATGGATTCCCGCGTGCGCGGGAATGACGGGTTGTGGGCTGGAATGACGGGTTCCGCGCGGGAATGACGGGACCTGGCAGGAACGACGATGATCGGGTTCAATCACTGGTCTTGCCAAGGGTTGAAAACGACAATGCCTGCGTGGGCGAAATCGCGGACATTGCGAGTGACCAATTGACATTCGTGCGCATGGGCCGTGGCAGCAATGATCGAATCGAAGGCGGCCATGGATTTACCTTGAGCTTCGGCCTGCACTGTCATCTGTGACCAGACCTCCGAGGCATTCTGGTCAAACGCCAGAATTCGATCTTCGAAACCGATTTGCAGTTGCTGGAGCCATTGTGACAACTCAGAGCGCCGTTTGGATTCAGGCAGCCTGGCCACGCCACGCTGCAGTTCGCCCCAGGTCATGGTGCTGGTGCAAAGCTCATGGGCTTTGCGCGCCTCTAGCCAATGGAGAACGTGGCTGTCAGGCGCGCTCTTGACCAACTCAGAGAGCACACAAGTGTCCAGCAAATACCTCACAGAGCAAGATCCCGAATGGCTTCTGGGGACCGCTCCAGTGCCAATGGTTCGCCCCGTGGGGCATTGAGCAGGCAATCCATCAAACGCGGTGTCTGGCCACTCATACGGCGAAAATCGTGGGCTGCCAGAATGACAACGGCCTCTTCCCCATGCCGGGTGACCAGTTGGGGGCCTTCTTTAAGCGTTAGATCAACCACCTCACTGAATCTGCTTTTCGCTTCCTGCAGCTGCCAAGTGTGCATTGAGTTCTCCATAACTAGTCAGACTGGTCAGAATTATCTGGCGGGCGACCTGGATTGTCAATGGGTGATGTTCAGGTAGATCAAAGAACGCATGGATTCCCGGTCGGGGCCGGGAATGACGGGTTCCGGGCGGGAATGACGGTGTCTGAGCTGAGGGTGCTGTAGACATCAGCTGCACATGGAGCAGATAATTCGTATATCTATCACATATACAGAATGATATCGTGCGTGATGCCGCCATCAACCTCTGGCGGACGACAATTATCCTGAGCGCTGAGCGACAATTATCCTGAGCGGTTAACGCACACCGCCGGGGTGCGTGTTGCGGTCGGGTTCTTAC
>JBAXMQ010000213.1:0-4331 GCA_037134215.1 Betaproteobacteria bacterium | reverse complement strand
ATCTCTTTGTAGCTGGCCTCGGTGTTGAGCTCAACCGTCAGGTCAACCACCGACACATCGCTGGTTGGCACGCGGAAGGACATGCCGGTGAGCTTCTTGTTGAGTGCCGGAATCACCACGCCCACCGCCTTGGCCGCGCCGGTGCTGCTGGGGATGATGTTTTCCAGAATGCCGCGGCCGCCGCGCCAGTCTTTGTTGCTCGGGCCGTCCACCGTTTTTTGTGTGGCGGTGGCCGCGTGCACGGTGGTCATCAGGCCGCGCTTGATGCCCCACTTGTCATTGAGCACCTTGGCCACCGGGGCTAGGCAGTTGGTGGTGCAGGAGGCATTGCTGATGATGGCCTGGCCGGCGTAGGTGGCGTGGTTGACACCGAACACGAACATCGGGGTGTCGTCCTTGCTCGGCGCCGACAGAATGACCTTTTTGGCGCCGGCGGCCAGGTGCTTCTCGGCGGTGGCCTTGTCCAGAAACAGGCCGGTGGACTCGATCACGATGTCGGCGCCGATTTCGGACCATTTGAGGTTCGCGGGGTCGCGCTCCTGCGTCAGGCGAATGCGCCGGCCGTTGACGACCAGCGTGCCGCCGTCGACACTGACCTCGCCCTTGAAGCGGCCGTGCACGCTGTCGTACTGCAGCATGTAGGCCAGGTAGTCGGGTTCGAGCAGGTCGTTGATGGCCACCACCTCGATGTCGGAAAAGTTTTGCAGCGCCGCGCGCAGCACATTGCGGCCAATGCGGCCAAAGCCGTTGATACCCAGCTTGATGCTCATGAAGAACTCCTGATGATGTGAATGGGGTCGGGCTTCTTATCTTTTGGCCAGTGCCGCCTGCACGGTATCGGCCACGTTCTCGGGCGTGAAGCCGAAGTGTTTGAACAGCACCGGTGCCGGCGCTGATTCACCATAGGTGTCAATGCCGACCACCGCCGCACAGCCGTATTTCCACCAGCCGTCGGTGGCACCCATCTCCACCGCCACACGCGGCAGCCCCTTGGGCAGCACGGCGCTTTTGTAGGCCGCATCCTGCCGGTCAAAGGTGGTGGTGCTGGGCATGGAGACCACGCGCACCGCAATCTTGCGGGCCGCCAGCAGCTCTTGCGCCTTGAGCGCCAATTGCACTTCGGAGCCGGTGGCGATGATGACCGCCTGGGCTTTTTTCTTGAGGCCGACTTCGCTCGGCTCGGCCAGCACATAGGCGCCGCGGCTGATGTCGCCCAGGCCGGCCTTGGGCGCATAGCTGATGTTCTGGCGCGACAGCAGCAAGGCAGTGGGCTTGTTTCTGTTTTGCAGCGCCACCGTCCAGGCCACGGCGGTCTCGGCGGTATCGCCCGGGCGCCAGACGTCCAGGTTGGGAATCAGACGCAGGCTGGCCGCGTGCTCGATCGACTGGTGGGTGGGGCCATCTTCCCCCAGGCCGATGGAGTCGTGCGTGAACACATGCACCACGCGCAGCTTCATCAGCGCCGCCATTCGGATCGCATTGCGGCTGTAGTCGCTGAAGGTGAGAAAGGTGCCGCCGTAAGGGATGTAGCCGCCGTGCAAGGCAAGGCCGTTCATGATGGCGGCCATACCGAACTCGCGCACGCCGTAGTTAATGTGGCGCCCGCCATTGCCTTTGCCTTCAAAATCAAAGCGCAGGTTGGGGGTGCTCTTGGTGTTGGTTAGGTTGGAGCCGGTCAGGTCGGCCGAGCCGCCCAGCATCTCGGGCAGGGCGGCCGTGAAGGCTTCCAGCGCCAGCTGAGAGGCTTTGCGCGAGGCCACGGTCTCGGCCTTGGTGTGGGCCGCCACCACCGTGTCCACCGCCAGCTGGTTGAATTTTTTCGGCAGCTCGCCCTTCATGCGGCGCACCAGTTCGCGCGCCAACTCGGGGTGGGCGGCCTGGTAGGCCTTGAAACGTTCGTTCCAGCCCTGCTCGGCGGCAGCGCCGCTGGCCTTGGCGTCCCAGGCGGCATAGACAGGCTTGGGGATGACAAACGGGGCGTGCGGCCAGTTCAGGGCTTCACGCGTGAGCTTGATCTCTTCTGCACCCAGCGGCTCGCCATGGGCCTTGGCGGTGTTGGCGCGGTTTGGGCTGCCTTGGCCAATGGCCGTCTTGCAGATGATCAGTGTGGGGCGTTCGGTGGATTTCTTGGCCTCCACAATTGTGTGGGCCACCAGCTCGGCGTCGTGCCCGTCAATGGGGCCCAGCACGTTCCAGCCGTAGGCCACAAAGCGCAGCGCCGTGTTGTCCACAAACCAGGGCGCCACCTGGCCGTCGATGGAGATGCCGTTGCTGTCGTACAGCGCAATCAGCTTGTTGAGCTTCCAGGCACCGGCCAGAGCAGCCGCTTCGTGGCTGATGCCTTCCATCAGGCAGCCATCACCCAGAAACACATAGCTGTGGTGGTCGACCACCGTGTGGCCGTCCCGATTGAACTCTTCGGCCAAAAGCTTTTCAGCCAGCGCCATGCCCACGGCGTTGGTGATGCCCTGGCCAAGCGGGCCGGTGGTGGTTTCCACCCCGGGGGTCACGCCCACTTCGGGGTGGCCGGCGGTCTTGCTGTGCAGCTGGCGGAAGTTCTTCAGCTCCTTCATCGGCAGCTTGTAGCCGGTCAAGTGCAGCAGCGCATAGATCAGCATCGAGCCGTGACCGTTGGACAGCACGAAGCGGTCGCGGTCAAACCAGTGCGGGTTGGCCGGGTTGTGCTTCAGGTGCCGGCCCCACAGCGCCACGGCCATGTCGGCCATGCCCATCGGCGCGCCTGGGTGGCCCGAGTTGGCCTGCTGGACCGCGTCCATCGCCAGGGCGCGAATCGCGTTCGCCATGTCGGCCTGGTTCGCAACGCTGGTCTGTTCTGTGTCTGCCATGGGGTACGGTCTCCGGTGAGGTGGTTTGGTGTGGGCAAAGAGGAAACCGCTTAATTTTACCGGGCGGCCTGTTCTACATCAGCGCGTCGTGCAGCGCCACCAACTCCTGCGTCAGGGGGTGGCGCGGGTCCAGAAAGATCATGGGCAGCGCCTGTTCATGCGATTCACGGATCTTCACCGAGGCGCGCAAATAGGGTTGCAGCACCGGCAGGCCCTCGTCAATCAGCTCTTGAACCATGCGCTGCGGCAGGTTGGCGCGCGCTTGGAACTGGTTGACGATGATGCCTTCCACCACCAGGTTCGGGTTGTGGTCGGCCTTGATTTCGGCCACGTTCTCCATCAGCGTGTACAGCGCCCTGCGTGAAAAATCGTCGCAATCGAACGGGATCAGACAGCCCTGCGCGGCAATCAGGGCACAGCGGGTGTAAAAGTTGAGCGCCGGCGGCGTGTCGATGTAAATCTGGTCGTAATCGTCAGCCAATTGCGCCAAGGCATCGCGTAACTTGTAGATTTTGTGGCGCGACTCCAGCTTGCCGTGCAACTCATCCAGCAAGGGGCTTGACGGCATCAGGTCCAGGCCCTCCCAGCGGGTGTTGACGATGTAATCCCCCGCCGGTTTGTCACGCACCGTGAACTTCAGGCTTTGCTCAAAAAACTCGGCCACATTCGGCAGGTCGGTCGGCGAATTGGCGCCCAGCAGGTACCGCGTGGAGTTGCCCTGCGAATCCAGGTCGATCACCAATGTGCGCTGGCCCTGCCAGGCACTGATGGCTGCCAGGTTGCAGGTGATGGTGGACTTGCCCACCCCACCTTTTTGATTGAATACGACATGCTGCATCGGGGTTTCCTGGTTGGCCTTGGCCCTCACCGGACCTTAAAGTTCCAGTTTAGCGGGGCTGACCGCCAGTGGCCTGACGGGCCAGGCGCAGCAGGCCGCGTCGTCGCCAGCAGGGCTAAACTCAATTGTTTCAGTCATTACCCATGCCGCACCCCACGCCCCCGATGCCAAGTGCATCCGCCATGCTGCTGGCCGCCGGCCGTGGCGAGCGCATGCGGCCGCTGACCGACACCTGCCCCAAGCCATTGCTGCCCGTGCGCGGCAAGCCGCTGATGCAGTGGCCACTGGAGGCGCTGGCGCGTGCCGGTGTGGCAGCCGTGGTGGTCAACACCGACTGGCTGGCCGACCAGATCGTGGCCGCTTTTGGTGATGAAATTCGGCCTCAGCCTTTGTCGTTATTGACAAGTTCGCTACATAAATCGGAGCAGTCCCGAAGCTTGCGCCTGCGGTACTCGCACGAGGGCCGGGACTTTGGCGGTGCACTGGAAACCGCCGGTGGCATTGCGCGGGCCCTGCCACATCTGGCCGAGGTGTTTTGGGTGTTGGCCGGCGACGTGTTTGCGCCGGATTTTGCCTTCAGCCCAGACGCACTGGCCCGCTTTGCGGCGGGCGACAAGCTGGCCCACCTGTGGCTGGTGCCCAACCCG
>JBAXMQ010000212.1:0-4382 GCA_037134215.1 Betaproteobacteria bacterium | reverse complement strand
AGCACAGTCGCCTACGCCCTGGCGTTTTTCACCTTTTTGTTTTTGCCGCTGGTGATCGTGGCGTTGTTTGCCTTCAACAACGCGCCCTATCCGGCCCCCCCTTGGCGCGGCTTCACACTGGACTGGTTTCTGGGCAATGCCAGCGCCGGCAGGCGCGGCCTGTTTGCCGACCGCGCGCTGCTGGGCAGCGTGTGGACCAGCGCGGTGGTGGCGATGTGGGTCACGGGACTGGCTGTGCTGATCGGCACCGCCAATGCTTTTTTGATTGAGCGCACCCAGTTTCGGGGTAAGTCGGCGCTGTCGCTCTTGATGCTGGCGCCCCTGGTCATCCCAGGCGTGATCCTGGGCATCTCGATCCTGGCCTTTGCCAGCCGCATTGCCAACCTGGCCGACGACCTGCTGGGGCTGGAAATTGAATTTTTGCGGCCTGGCCTGCCTTTGGTGGTGATGGGGCAACTGTCCTTCGTCATCTCCGTGGCCACGTTGACCATCATGGCCCGACTCAAGCGCTTTGACCTGACCCTGGAAGACGCCGCCTACAACCTGGGCGCCACACGCGCCGCCGTGTTCATGACCATCACCCTGCCCTATCTGCGCCCGGCGCTGCTGGGGGCAGCGGCCATTTCTTTCCTGATGTCGTTCGAGAACTTCAACACCACGCTGATGCTGGTCGGCTCGGATGCGCCCCTCACCGTCATGATGTACGGCCGCATGCGCGAAGGCGCTACGCCGGTACTCAACGCCGTTAGCCTGTTTCTGATGCTGGCCTCAGCCCTGCTGGCGCTCACCTTGCTGCGCCAGCCCGCCAAGGGCAGAACTAACCAGGACGGTGCCCAGGCGCCCCACCCGTAGCCATATCGCGAAATTAGTGATACTGTTTGGCTACGGCCATGCAACCGGTGCAATGGCAAAAACACCAAGGCATCGCGATGCGCAGGCCCGCCCTTTACAGCCAGTCCCGCCCAACTGACACAGCCGTGACCGCAAGGGGCGGCGCCGCAAAACCGCCAGAAGGCGCCGCCAAGCCGCAAAGCGCCTGGCGGCGATTTTCTCTGGCCGGGCTGCGCCGAATGTCCCCGTCCGATCCGCGCCTGCTGTGGTCCGCCATGGCGGTGCTGGCCCTGGCCCTGGCGGTGTGCATCACCCTGCTGCTGGCCCGTGCGCCGCGCGTGCTGACGCAAAAAGACATCAATGCGGCGGTGCTCAAGACGCTGGAGACCACCACGCTGCCGTCGGCAGCCGCCAAAGCCTATGAAGCCATTCTGCCCTCGGTGGTCAGGGTATCGGCTTACGTGCATGGCAAGGACGATGACGACGACCAGGGCATGGGCGTGGGCACCGGCGTGGTGATCGTCAACAAGGGGGTGATCCTGACCAATCTGCACGTGGTCCAGGGCGCCCACACCATCAAGGTGGTGTTTGCCGACGGGCTGGAATCGACGGCCCGGGTGATCGGCACCCAGCCCGAAAACGACCTGGCGGTGCTGCAGGCCGACAAGATTCCGGACGACCTGTTTGCCGCCACCATGCGCTCCACCGCAGACCTGCAGCCGGGTGACCAAGTGCTGGCCGTCGGGTTCCCGTTTGGCATCGGCCCTTCTGCGTCAGCGGGTGTGGTTTCAGGCCTGAAGCGCACGTTTCGCTCGCCCGACGGCGGCCAGGACATCGGCAACCTGATCCAGTTCGACGCCGCGGCCAACCCCGGCAATTCGGGCGGGCCGCTGGTCACCATGGACGGCGAGGTGGTGGGCATCGTGACCGCCATCCTCAACCCGACCCGCCTGCGCACCTTCATCGGCATTGGTTTTGCCGTGCCCATCGAGAACGCAGCCGCCGCCTTCGGCATGCCGCCCTTCTGAAACGGCTGCCCCATCAACACAACGTCAACTTTTTTTCAGTATCACAGGAACCCCGACATGAGCACAGACAACCCCGACACCGCCGCCTTGATGGAACAGATCTTGTACGAGGTCAAGCGCGTGGTCGTGGGCCAGGACCGGTTTTTGGAGCGGGTGATGGTGGCCATGCTGGCTCAGGGCCACCTGCTGGTGGAAGGGGTGCCGGGTCTGGCCAAGACGCTGACCGTCAAAACCCTGGCCAACACGGTGCAGGGCCACTTCAAGCGCATCCAGTTCACGCCCGACCTGGTGCCCGCCGACCTGGTCGGTACGCGCATCTACAACCAGCGCACCGGCGAATTCAGCACATCCTTAGGCCCGGTGTTCACCAACCTGCTGCTGGCCGACGAGATCAACCGCGCCCCGGCCAAGGTGCAGAGCGCGCTGCTGGAGGTGATGCAGGAACGGCAGGTGACGATAGCCGGTGTCAGCCACCGCGTTCCCGAGCCCTTTTTGGTCATGGCCACGCAGAACCCGATCGAAACCGAGGGCACCTACCCGCTGCCTGAGGCCCAGGTGGACCGCTTCATGATGAAAGTGCTGGTGGACTACCCCAGCGACGAGGAAGAGTTTGTGATTGTCCAGCGTGTCACCGGCGCGCCAGTGGCCGTGACGGCGGTGGCCACCACCGAGCAACTGGCCGCGCTGCAACAGACCTGCCGCCGGGTCTATGTGGACCCGGCGATGATTCAGTATGCCGTGCGGCTGGTCTCGGCCACGCGCAAACCCGCGCAGCACGGCCTGCCGGAGCTGGGCCGACTGCTCAGCTACGGCGCCAGCCCGCGGGCCACCATCAACCTGGTGGAGGGCGCGCGCGCCCTGGCCATGCTGCGCGGTCGCAGTTACGCCCTGCCCGAAGACATGAGCGACCTGGTGCCTGACGTGCTACGGCACCGGCTGGTGCTGTCCTACGAGGCGCTGGCCGAAGGCCTGAATGCTGATGGGCTGATCCAGCGCATCATGGCCAAGGTCAGTCCGCCGCCACGGCCGCTGGAGCACGCCGCGCCCGCCGTCTAAACCCCGGACCACCTGCCATGTGGCCCTTCACCAAAACAGCTAAAGCAGCACCCGTGCCGGTGGCGGCACCGATGGCGAGCCTGAATGAGCGGGGCCGGGCCGAGCAACTGCTGCGCCGGCTGGAGTGGACGGTGCTGCGACGGCTCGATGGCCTGCTGCAGGGCGACTACCGCAGCCTGCTGCGCGGTGCCGGCATGGACTTGGCCGACCTGCGCGAGTACCAGCACCATGATGATGTGCGCCACATCGACTGGAACGTCACGGCACGCCACGACATTCCCCATGTGCGCGTGTTCACCGAAGACCGCGAAATGGCAGCCTGGTTTTTGCTGGACCTCAGTCCCTCGGTCGACTTTGGCTCCGGCGCGGCGCCCAAGCGTGAGACCGCCGCCGCCTTTGTGGCGGTGCTGGCGCGGCTGCTGACGCGTCACGGCAACCGGGTGGGTGCCCTGCTCTACGGGTTTGGGGTGGACACCGTGTTGCCGGCCCGCGCCAGCCGGCAGCACGTGTTGCAGTTGCTGCACGCCATCGAACACCGGCCACCGGCCCAAACCGGCGCCACCCGTTTGCAAGATTTGTTGCAGGCAGCAGGTACCCTGGTCCGGCGCCGGTCCACGCTGTTTGTGGTGTCTGACTTCATCAGCGAACCCGGCTGGGAGCAGGCGCTGGCCCAGTTGGCACAGCGGCATGAGGTGGTGGCGGTGCGGCTGTTTGACCCCATGGAGCTGGCGCTGCCGGACCTGGGGCTGATCCCGATGCGTGACGCCGAGACCGGCGAGCAATTGATGATCGATACAGCGGACGCAGGCTTGCTCCGGCGCTATGCCGCCATCGCTGCCGCCCGCGAAACCCAGCTGCGCCAGGCGCTGGGACGGGCTGGGGTGGACACGCTCGAACTGTCTACCGCAGACGACCTGGCGCAGGCCCTGCTGCGCTTCACCGAGCTACGCAAACGGCGCAGCCAGCGTCTGCCCGTCCATCTGAAAGCCGCGCCCGCATGAACCTGCCCAACCAGCTCCCCCTCAATTTCATGTGGCCCCAGATGCTGTGGCTGCTGCTGACCTTGCCGCTGCTGGTGGCCCTGTACATCTGGCTGCTGCGTCGCCGCAAGAAGCTGGCGCTGCGCTTTGCCAGCCTGTCCATCATCAAGGAGGCACTGGGGCCGGGGCGCAACCTGCGCCGGCATATCCCGCCGCTGCTGCTTCTGCTGGCACTCAGCCTGATGCTGGTGGCAGCAGCCCGGCCCTTTGCTGTGGTCAGCCTGCCGATGACGCAAGAAACCATCATGCTGGCCATGGACGTGTCAGGTAGCATGCGCGCCACCGATGTGCAGCCCAACCGGCTGGTGGCGGCGCAAAACGCGGCCAAGGCATTTTTGGCGCAGCTGCCGCGCCAGGTCAAGGTGGGCATCGTGGCCTTTGCCGGCTCGGCCCAGGTGGTGCAGGTGCCCACGGTCAACCGGGAAGA
>JBAXMQ010000211.1:0-4390 GCA_037134215.1 Betaproteobacteria bacterium | reverse complement strand
CGGCGCCAGGCGCTCAGTTCATTGGGTGCACTGCTTGCAACAACAGCCTGGGCCACCCAAGCGGGCCTGGCCCAGGCCCAATCTGTCCGGCCTGTGCGACTGATCCTGCCAAACGCCACCGGGTCCGGCGTCGACGCCATCAGCCGGGCCGCACAACCGGCGCTGGCCAAGGCCCTCGGTGCCAATGTGGTCGTCGAGAACCAGCCGGGCGCCGGCGGCGTTGTTGGTCTGCAAACGCTGGCCAGGGCTGCGCCGGATGGCTACACGCTGTCTGTCGTGTCCAACAACGTGGTGATCTTTCCGAGCGTGCTCAAGGTGTTGCCGTTTGACATGCCGGGTGATTTCACCCCCATTGCCATGCTGGGCAGCACGCCGGTGGTGCTGGTGGTCAACCCGCAGAAAGTGGCGGCCGCCAACAGTCGCGAGTTTGTGGCGCTGCTCAAAAGCCGCCCCGGCGAGCTGAACTTTGCCTCGGGCGGCACGGGCACCATCCTGCATCTGGCGGCAGAAATGTTTCTGGACGAAGCCAAGGTGTCGGCCCGCCACATCCCCTACAAAGGTGTGGGGCCTATGGTGACGGATCTGATCGGCGGCCAGGTGGAGTTTGGCACTGTGGCCCTCCCCAGCGTGCAGCAGCACATCAAGAGCGGCGCCCTTCGCGCCATCGGCATGTGCGGGGCCCAGCGCACCGCAGCCGCGCTAGATATCCCCACCTTTGTCGAACAGGGCCTGCCGGGCTATGTGGTGGAGGCCTGGTTTGCCCTGATCGGTCCCAAGGGCTTGAGCCCGACCAGCGTCAAGCGCATCCACGAGGCTGTGGTGGCCACCTTCAATGACCCGGCGCTGAAAGACACCATGGCCAAGCAGGGCAACACCATCCAGATCAGCAGCACCGAGCAGGCGCAAGTCATGTTCCGGTCCGAAATGGCCAAATATGCCGGCTTGGTCAAAAAAGCCAAACTTGAGCCCGAGTGAGCACGACAGGGTGCAGAAAAAAGGTGCAATGAACTCATCGCTTGGCGGGCGCCGTATAGATTGAGAGGAATGAGTGGAAAACTCTGAAGCCAATGCAACCGCCGCGGCGCAACCAAGCGCTGTCGTCATCGTGGGGGGAGGGCCGGTCGGCCTGGGCCTGGCTGTCGAGCTCGGACAGCGCGGCATCCCCTGCGTGCTTGTCGAGGCGCATGAACAGCCGCAACCAATTCCAAAGGGCCAAAACCTCACGCAGCGCACCATGGAGCACTTCCATTTCTGGGGCGCCGAACCGGCCTTGCGTGCCGCCAGGGTCATTCCGCCGGAGTACGGCATCGGCGGGCTAACGGCCTATGGCACCTTGCTGGGCACCTACACCTACGACTGGCTTCAGCGCGATCTGGTCAAGCCCTACTATTTTCAGGCTAACGAACGCCTGCCGCAGTACGCTACCGAGCGGGTACTGCGCCAGCGCATTGCGGCGTTGCCCCAGGTTCATACCATGTTCGGGTGGAAGGTGGACATCGTGGCGCAGGACGCCTCGGGCGTGCGCGTGGAAATCTCTCAGCGCCAGGGGCCGCTGCGCCAGACGCTGCGTGCGGACTATGTGGTGGGTTGCGACGGTGGCCGCTCGGTGGTTCGCCAGCAGGCGGGCATCTCCCAGACCCTGTCGGACCATGACCGCCAGATGGTCTTGCTGGTGTTCCGCGCGCCCCAGTTGCACACGCTGTTGCAGCGCTACCCTGGCAAGTCGTTCTACAACGTGCTGCACCCTGAATTGAATGGCTACTGGAAGTTTTTCGGCCGGGTTGACTTGGGCAACACCTGGTTCTTCCATGCGCCTGTACCGCCCGGAACGACAAAGCACAACTTCGACTTCCGGCAGTACCTGCACGAGGCCGTGGGCGCCGCATTCGATGTCGAGTTCGAGCACATCGGCTTTTGGGATCTGCGTTTTGCACTGGCTGATACCTACCGAGCCGGCCGCCTCTTTATCGCTGGTGATGCAGCACACAGCCACCCGCCCTATGGCGGGTATGGCGTGAACTCGGGGCTCGAAGACGCGCGCAATCTGGGCTGGAAGCTGGCCGCCACCTTGCGAGGGTGGGGTGGAGCGGCCCTGCTCGATTCTTATGACGCCGAAAGACGGCCAGTGTTCGCGTCCACGATCCGGGACTTCATCGCCAAATCGATCGAGACCGACAGCGAGTTTCTGGCCCGCTACGACCCGCAGCGCGATCTGCCGGCGTTCGAGGCGCAGTGGCAACGACGCGCGTCCGGCGCGGTGGGTGAGGTACGCGCTTTTGAACCCCATTACGAGGGCTCACCGGTGGTCTGCAGCCCGGCAGGCACCACGGGCCATGGCGGCAGCGCCGTGGGCAGCCACCAGTTCACGGCCCGTGCTGGCCACCACCTGGCGCCTGCGATGCTGTCCACGGGACGCAATGTGTTCGAGGCATTGGGGGATGGGTTCAGCCTGCTCGCTCTCGGCGCGAGCCCTTCGCACTGGCAACCGTTTGTTGCTGCGGCTGCCGCCATGGGCTTGCCACTCACCGTGGTGCAGGATACGCGTGAGGGTGAGCGCGAACGTTACCGTGCGGGCCTGGTGTTGGTGCGTCCGGACCAGTTCGCAGCGTGGACCGGCGAATCGGTGTCGGAGCGGGAGGCTGCGGAAATTTTGCGTCGAGTGAGCGGCTGCGACTATCCATTGATGCCTTGAGGCGGTCTATTCATCCGTGGCACGAACGAGTGATCAATGTCCTGAGCGGCCCCGCCACAAATGCTATTTAATTAATAGCAATAAACCCAGTATTGACGTGGGCTAGAGGCCGATTTCATTCAAATCATTGGCGGGGTGAGCTTCATCGGGTTGGCGGCGTCTCCATGGCCTGGGCCAGGGTGATGACGCCCCTTTGGCGAAGTGCGTCCACGGCGCCTATCACGTCCCCGGGGCTCACCCAGGTCCAGCGTATTGCGCGTGAAAGAGGCGCATGTGGCAGTCTGTATCAAGCCCTATGAAACTGGAGTTTTCTGGGCTCAAGTTTTTCCCTCTTTCGGGTCTGCCGAATAGAATTAAATGTGAGCGCGAGCACGCGTAAGAATCGGCGGCGACGGAGGTATTGATGGAAATTCGCAGTTTTCTCGGCATGACGAACGAGATGGTTTACCTTGTCGGCCTGCCCATTGTCTTTGCATTGATCGCCATAGAAGTGCTCGTCATGGCGCTCAAGGGCGTCCGGTACTACAAGTGGGACGATATGCTGGGGACTTTGGGAATGCTAGCTGGGAATGTCGCCATGGGCGCGGTGACCAAGTCGCTGTTCTTTGGCTGCATGGTATTCACCTACCAGTACCGACTCATCGATCTGCAAGCGGCTTTGCCGCCGTGGCTTCTGTGCTTGGTGGCGCTGTTTCTCATTGATGTGATGTTTTACATATGGCACCGCGCGAGCCACCGCGTGCGTTTTCTGTGGGCCGTCCACTTGAGCCATCATGCCAGCCAAGAGATGAACTTCGCTGTGGCATTCCGCCAACCGGTGCTTGCGCCACTGTTCAAAATACCGTTTTTTTCCTTCTTGCCCATCCTTGGCCTCGATCCAACGATCATTGTGGTCGTTGGCACGATATCCACCCTTTGGGGTGTGGTTGGGCATACCCAAATTGTGCCCAAGCTTGGGATTGCCGAGTGGTTCCTGAACACACCATCCGCCCACCGGGTGCACCATGGCACCAATCGGCAGTATGTAGACAAAAACTATGCCAACATGTTCATTTTCATTGACCGCCTGTTGGGCACTTACGAGCCTGAGGTGGAGTCAGTGAGGTACGGGCTCATCACCTAGGCGAATACGAACAATCCGATAAGCTTGACTATTATGGAGTGGCGCAATATTTGGAAAGACCTCAAGACGGCGGGCTCCTTGCAGGAAGTGATTTGCTATGTGTGTGGGCCGCCCGGTTGGAAGCCCCGCTACCAAGCTTGCGCGCCGTCAGCATGAGGCGCCAGCACTCTACAATTTTGTAAGGACGATCGTCCAAGTCATTTCCCGCTTGGCGGTCGTCGGGCCGCTGTGAGCAGCACAAATCGCAAGGTCCATCATGAAGCGTTACTACGCGCGAATCAAACCCCACTGGGATCTCGAGGGCAATGCTGAATCGCCCCGGTTTTCATGGAGGCTGGTTAGTTAAAGTGGAACCGGGGCGATTCAAAACAGCACCATGGTCGATACCGACATGGATGTCTTAGAGGTGGATTTTCCAGGCAAAAATGCGGCAATATTCACTCGATGAGCTCAGGGCTAACGGTCGCGGCCGCTACCTGCCGCTCAAAGCGGGGCTGACCCACGTCATTGAAGAGGGTCGGGACGATCAAGCTGCGATCCTGCTGATGCACGGCGCCACGGTTCCAGCATGGGAG
>JBAXMQ010000210.1:0-4494 GCA_037134215.1 Betaproteobacteria bacterium | reverse complement strand
GACCAGGTGCGGCCCGAGCACGTCGCCTCAGCCGTCGACGACTTGCTGGCACAGGCCAATCTGGCGCTGGAGACCGTTACCAAGGCAGATTTTGCGCCCCGTTGGGAGGCCATTGCCAGCGTGCTCGATGTGGCCACGGAGAGATTGGGGCGCGCCTGGGGCGCTGTCAGCCACCTCAATGCCGTGGCCGACACCCCGGAGCTGCGCGCCGCGTACAACGCAGCGCTGCCTCGTGTTACCGAGTTCTTCACCCGGCTGGGCGCCGATGAGCGCCTGTTCGCCAAATACAAGGCCATAGACTCTGCCAGCCTCAACACCGAGCAGGCGCAGGCCCATCGCAATGCGATCCGCAATTTTGTGCTCGGAGGCGCCGAGTTGACCGGGGCGGCACGGGAGCGTTTTGCCGCCATCCAGGAGCGACAGGCCGCCGTCAGCCAGCAGTTCAGCGAGAACGCGCTAGACGCCACCGATGCTTTTGCCTACTATGCCACCGAGGAAGAACTCGCCGGCGTGCCTGGCGATGTGCTTGAAGCCGCCGGGGCTGCCGCCCGGGCCGAGGGCCGCGACGGCTACAAGCTGACCTTGAAGATGCCCTGCTACCTGCCGGTGATGCAGTTTGCCCATAGCAGCGCCCTGCGTGAGCGGCTGTACCGCGCCTATGTCACCCGGGCCTCAGACCAGGCCGACGAAGCCGGCCGCGCCTATGACAACAGCGCCCTCATGCAGGAAATCCTGGCCCTTCGGCAGGAAGAGGCCCGCCTGCTGGGCTACGCCAACTTCGCCCAACTTTCGGTTGCGCCAAAAATGGCCGATTCGCCGGAGCAGGTCATTGCCTTTTTGCGCGACCTGGCGCAACGCGCGCGGCCCTTTGCCGAAAAGGATCTGGCCGACTTGCGCGCGTTTGCCCGCCTTGAACTTGGCCTGAGCGACCCGCAGGCCTGGGACTGGCCCTTTGTCAGCGAGAAACTCAAGGAGGCCCGCTACGCTTTCAGCGAACAAGAGGTCAAGCCCTACTTCACTGCGCCCAAGGTGCTGGCCGGGCTGTTCAAGATCATAGAAACCCTGTTTGATGTCAGCATTGGGCCCGATGTGGCGCCGGTCTGGCACCCGGGAGTGAGTTTTTACCGCATCGAGCGTGCTGGCCAGCTGCTGGGCCAGTTCTACCTGGACCCGGCGGCCCGTGCGGGCAAGCGGGGCGGGGCCTGGATGGACGATGTGCGGTCCCGCTGGCTGCGCCCGGATGGCGGCGCGCTGCAAACGCCAGTGGCGCATCTGGTCTGCAATTTTGCTGACGCCGTCGGGACCAAGCCACCGCTGCTGACCCATGACGATGTGACGACCCTGTTCCATGAGTTCGGCCATGGCCTGCATCATCTGCTGACTCAGGTGAACGAACGTGATGTGTCAGGCATCAGCGGCGTGGAGTGGGACGCCGTGGAACTGCCGAGCCAGTTCATGGAAAACTTTTGCTGGGAATGGGACGTGCTGCGCCACATGACGGCGCATGTCGATACCGGCGAATCCCTGCCGCGAGCCCTGTTCGACAAGATGCTGGCCGCCAAAAATTTCCAAAGCGGTATGCAGACCCTGCGGCAGATTGAGTTCTCCCTGTTCGATATGCTGCTGCATGCCGAACACGATCCGGCCCAAGACCTGCTGCCCCTGCAGAGCCAAGTCCGGGCCGAAGTGGCGGTGCTGCAGCCGCCAGCCTGGAGCCGCACCGCCAACACCTTCAGCCACATTTTTGCGGGCGGTTATGCGGCGGGCTACTACAGCTACAAGTGGGCCGAGGTGCTGAGCGCGGACGCCTATGCGGCTTTTGAAGAAACGGCCGGGCCCGATGGACTGCCCAACCGCGAGACGGGCCGGCGCTACCTGGAGACCATCCTGCAAATGGGTGGCAGCCGCCCAGCCATGGCGTCCTTCAAAGCCTTTCGCGGCCGTGAGCCACAGCTGGACGCCCTGCTGCGACATCAGGGCATGTCGGCTCCGACCTGAGCGAAGCCGCGATGCAAGGCCCGGCAGTGTGGCGACTTGGCCAACTCGCACGGGCGTTGTTGTTACCGCTGGCCGGGGCGCTGGCGGTCGGGACCACGGCGGCGCAAACCATCTACCGCATCGAGGGGGCTGACGGGCGAATCACCTACTCGGATTCGCCTGCGGCTGCTGTGGGCAAAACCACGGTCACCGAAGGCGGCCGGCCCACGGCCACGGAAGCCTCGCAGCCCCTGCCGACCAGCCTTCGGCAACCGGCGGAGCGACACCCGGTGACGCTCTTCACCACGAGCAGTTGCGCGCCCTGTGCAGCAGGCAGGTCGTTGCTGGTCAGCCGGGGCGTCCCTTTCAAAGAAAAAACCATCACCAGCGCAGAGGACAGTGAGGCGCTGCTGGCCCTCAGTGGTGAAACCGCCCTGCCTCTGCTGACCGTCGGCGACCAAAAAGTCAAGGGCTGGTCACAGTTGCAGTGGCAATCGGCATTGGACGCAGCCGGCTACCCCGAGCGCTCTCAGCTGCCGCCGACTTACCGTTGGCCGCCAGGCACGCCCCTGGCCGTCCGGCCTGATGGTCAGATAAGCGCCCCCGCCACGCCGAGCCAAAGTGCGCTGCCAGCGCCCGTCCCTGCCCCCACCCCACGCCCCAGCCCTGCCACAACGGACCCGTCCAACCCGACCGGCATCAAGTTCTGAAGGGCGAATGGATCCTCAGTAGAGGGCGTCTCAAAAGGTCAAGGTCCGCACGCCGCTGGGCGTGCCCAGAAGACACACCTGGGCTTTTTGGAAGGCAAACACGCCCACGGTGACCACGCCCGGCCACTGGCTGACCAGCGTTTCAAAGGCTGGCGGATCCAAGATGTCCAGGCCTGTCACGTCCAGGATGACCTGGCCGTTGTCAGTGAGCAGAGGCTGTCCATCAACCAGGCGCAATCGGGCCTGGCCGCCCAAACCGGCGAACTGCTGCTGAATCCGGCGCACCGCCATCGGGATCACTTCGACCGGCAAGGGGTAGCGCCCCAGGTTGGCCACCAGCTTGGATTCATCGGCGATGCAGACAAAGCGGCGCGACTGTGCCGCCACAATTTTTTCCCGGGTCAGTGCCGCGCCGCCACCCTTGATCATGTAGCCGCGGGCGTCGATCTCATCGGCACCGTCGATGTACACCGCCAACTCATCCACGTCATTGGCCTCGAACACCGGAATGCCCAGGGCCTGCAGGCGCTCGGTGCTGGCCAGGGAGCTGGACACAGCGCCCTTGATGCGGCCGCGCATGGTGGCCAAGGCCTCAATGAACTTGTTGACGGTCGAGCCCGTACCGACGCCAATGATTTCATCCGGCACCACGTAGGCCAGGGCAGCCACGCCGACCTGGGTCTTGAGTTGGTCCTGGGACAGGATGGTGGCAGCAGGGGAAGAATTTTGCATCGGGGACAATCGGTAAGGTGACAATTTTTTTGATCTGAGCTCAGCCCCGGAATTATCCAATGCCTCTCCTGCCCTACGCCCTGGCGCGCCCCTTTTTGTTCGGGCTGGACCCGGAAGCCGCCCATGACCTGACGCTGGACGCACTGGCGCGCAGCCAGGGCACGCCTTTGCAATGGGCCTACAGCGCCAGCCGGGTGGAAGACCCCATTGAGCTGGCCGGGCTGCGCTTCCCGAACCGGGTCGGCCTGGCCGCCGGTCTGGACAAAAACGCCCGTTGCATCGATGCATTGGGCGCCATGGGCTTTGGCTTTGTTGAGGTCGGCACCGTGACACCGCTGGCGCAGCCAGGCAATCCCAAGCCGCGTATGTTTCGCTTGCCGCAGGCGCAGGCCTTGATCAACCGGCTGGGCTTCAACAACGAGGGGTTGTCCGCCTTTGTGGCCAATGTGTCTCGCTCGGCCCACCACCGGCAGACCGCCAAAGCGGCGGGCCAGCCGCCGGCCATGCTGCTGGGGCTCAACATCGGCAAGAATGCTGCCACCCCGATCGAGCGCGCCACCGACGACTACCTGCTAGGGCTGAGCGGCGTCTACCCCTATGCCGACTACGTCACGGTCAACATCTCCAGCCCCAACACGAAAAACCTGCGCGCTCTACAGAGCGACGAGGCGCTGGACGGTCTGCTCGGCGCGCTGGCCGAACGGCGCGAAGCACTGACGCAGCAACATGGCAAGCGTCGACCACTGTTTGTCAAGATTGCACCCGATCTGGAGGCCGATCAGGTGCAGGCCATCGCCGCCGCGCTGCAGCGGCACGGCATGGATGGCGTGATCGCCACCAACACCACGCTGGCGCGCGATGCGGTGCAGGGCCTGCCACACGCTGCTGAGACCGGCGGCCTGTCAGGGGCGCCGGTGCTGCAGGCCAGCAACCGGGTGATCACCCAGCTGCGCGCCGCGCTCGGGCCGGATTTTCCGATCATCGGGGTGGGCGGCATCATGAGCGGCGCCGATGCGGTGAGCAAAATACGGGCGGGCGCCGATGTGGTGCAAATCTACACCGGCCTGATTTACCA
>JBAXMQ010000209.1:0-4596 GCA_037134215.1 Betaproteobacteria bacterium | reverse complement strand
GCCTGCACCAGCAGGGTGCGGGTGCCGTGGCCGATCCAGTCATTCACCTGGGTTTGCGACACCAGCGGCAGGGCCAGGGCCTGCAGGGTGTCGTTGACGGCGTCGCAGATCTCGGGCGCGGTTTCGATCAGCGTGCCGTCCAGGTCGAACATCACCAGGTCAAAGGGCTTATCGGCGGGCATGGCGGTCATGGCGTGGCTCCTGGTCAGGCGGCGCGCTTTTTGCGTTCCATCATGCGCCAAATAAAGGGGGTGAAGATCAGCTGCATGGCCAGTTCCATCTTGCCGCCGGGTACCACGATGGTGTTGGCGCGGCTCATCCACGAGCCATCGATCATGCTGCGCAGGTACTGGAAGTCGATGCCTTTGGGTTTGGCAAAGCGGATCACCACCATGCTCTCGTCGGGCGAGGGGATGTCGCGCGAGGTGAATGGGTTGGAGGTGTCCACCATGGGCACGCGCTGAAAATTGACATGGGTGTGCACGAACTGCGGGCAGATGTAGTTCACATAGTCGGGCATGCGGCGCAGGATGGTGTCGGTCACGGCTTCCGTGCTGTAGCCGCGCTTGGACTTGTCGCGCCACAGCTTCTGAATCCACTCCAGGTTGATCACCGGCACCACGCCCACCAGCAAGTCGGGGTGCTGGGCGATGTTGACCTCGGGTGTGACCACCGCGCCATGCAGGCCCTCGTAAAACAACAGGTCAGTGCCGGCGGGCACGTCTTCCCAGGCCGTGAAGGTGCCGGGCTCCTGCTGGTAGGGGGCCGCTTCGTCGTGGTCGTGCAGGTATTTGCGGCGTTTGCCACTGCCGCTGCCCGCATAGTCTCGAAACAGGGTCTCCAACTCGGCAAACAGGTTGTTTTCGGGGCCGAAGTGGCTGAAGTTCTTGTTGCCAGCCCGCTCGGCTTCGGCCGCTTTGTGCTTCATCTCCAGGCGGTTGAAGCGGTGGAAGCTGTCACCTTCGATGATGGCAGCGTTGACCTGTTCGCGGCGAAAAATATTCTCAAAAGTGCGCGTGACCGAGGTGGTGCCAGCGCCGCTGGAGCCGGTGATGGCAATGATGGGATGGCGTTCAGACATGGGGCGCTTTCAGTGGTCAGTCGGTGGTCGCTCAATCCCGGAACAGGCTGCGTTCAGCAAACAGCGGGTTGTGCTCCGGGGCAGCAGGCTCGGCGTGGTAACGCTCGATGCGCTCGACCTCACTCTTGGAGCCAAACACCAGCCCGATGCGCTGGTGCAGCGCTGTCGGTTGCACCGCAAGCATAGGCGTGTGGCCGGTGCTGGCGCGGCCGCCCGCCTGCTCCATGATCATGCCGATGGGGTTGGCTTCGTAAAGCAGACGCAGGCGTCCAGGCTTGCTAGGGTCTTTGGTGTCGCGCGGGTACATGAACACCCCGCCGCGCATCAGGATGCGGTGCGCCTCGGCCACCATGCTGGCGATCCAGCGCATGTTGAAGTCCTTGCCGCGCGGGCCGGTCCTGCCGGCCAGGCATTCGTCCACGTAGCGTTTCACCGGGGCTTCCCAGAAGCGGCTGTTGGAGGCGTTGATGGCGAATTCCTGGGTCTCGGCCGGCACCTGAATGCCGGGGTGGGTCAACATGAATTCGCCCAGGTTGGGGTCGAGCGTGAAGCCATAGACCCCGGTGCCCACGGTCAGCACCAGCATGGTGGTCGGGCCGTACAGGGCGTAGCCGGCCGCCACCTGCTGGGTGCCGGGCTGCAGGAAGTCGGCCTCGGTCACATCGCGCCCGGTGTCGGGGCCGCGCAGGATCGAGAAGATGCTGCCCACCGACACGTTGACGTCGATGTTGCTCGAGCCATCCAGCGGGTCAAACACCAGCAGGTATTTGCCGCGCGGGAACTGCGCCGGAATCTGGTAGGGCAGGTCCATCTCTTCCGAGGCCATGCCCGCCAGGTGGCCGGCCCACTCGGTGCGGCGGATGAAGATCTGGTTGGACAGCACATCCAGTTTTTTTTGCGTCTCGCCCTGTACGTTGACGCTGCCGCCTGATTCGGGCGCGTGGTTACCGGTCACGCCGCCGAGCTCGCCAAAGGCGACGGCCCGGGCAATCGCCTTGCAGACCAGCGCCACATCCAGCAGCAGCGCGTTGAAATCGCCGCTGGCGTCGGGGAAGCGGCGCCGTTCCTCGATCAAAAACTGGGTCAGGGTGGAGCGGTGGGACAGGGGCATGGCGGTTCTCTCCGGTTCAGGCGGTGGCGATCAGGGTGTTGTGAGGGCGTGCCAGGCCTGCAGGTCGGCCACGGTCACGCCTTGCAGGTTGGGCAGCACCCGGAGTGCGCCGCTGAACTCATGGTCGGCGGTGAAGCTGGTTGGGGTGATGATGGTGGCCAGGCCGGCGCCGATGGCCGCGCGCAGGCCATTGGCCGAGTCTTCAAAGGCCAAGCACTGGGCGGCGGGCAACTGCAGCCGCTGCAGCGTTTGCAGGTAAACCTGCGGGTGCGGCTTCTTAACCGCAGCGGTGGAGGCGTCCTCGACGATGCCAAAAAACTGCCGCCAGTCAGCGCCGATGGCGCTGCGCAGGAGTGCCGCGATGTTGACCGGCGAGGTGGTGGTGGCAATCGCCAGTTGCAATTTGGCCTGGCTGGCGGCATCGATCAGGTGCAACACGCCCGGGCGCAGGCTGACCGCGCCGTCGTTCACCATGGCCTCGTAGGCGGCGGTTTTGAGTTCATGCAGCCGATCAATGGTGTCGCGCACGCCGGCGCCGTCCACGTCACGCACTTCGGGGTGGCGCTGGGTCCAGTAGTGCAGCAAACGTTCCTTGCCGCCCGACACGTCAAGCAGCTGGGTGTACAGCGCCTCGTCCCAGTGCCAGTCCAGGCCTTCCTGGTCAAAGGCCTGGTTAAAGGCCGCCCGGTGTGCGGCTTCGGTGTCGGCCAGGGTGCCGTCCACATCAAAAATCAGGGCTTGGAGCATGGTGAGTCTCGGGTAGGGTTCAGGCTTGAAACAGCCGGCTGGCCAGAATGTCGGGGGCAGCGATGGTGCTGAGATCATCGGCGGTCAGGTGGCGCTCGCGGTCGGCAAACAAACGGCTGGCCTGGCGCAAGCGCGCCCGGTCCAGCGCGTTGCGAACGCTGCGGGCGTTGGCAAAGTGCGGCTGCTGCAGGCGCAGCTGCAGGTAACGCTCAAAGGCCTCGGCGGCACCATCGCCAAAGCGGTAGTGCTGCTGCGCCAGCATTTTCCCGGCGATCTGCTGCAGCTCAGGCACGGCATAGTCCGGGAAATCCAAGTGGTGGGCGATGCGCGAGCTCATGCCTGGGTTGGACTGGAAGAAGGTGTCCATCCGGTCCTTGTAGCCGGCCAGGATGACCACCAGGTCGTCGCGCTGGTTTTCCATCACCTGCAGCAGGATCTCGATCGCCTCCTGGCCGTAGTCGCGCTCGTTCTCGGGCCGGTACAGGTAGTAGGCTTCATCGATGAACAGCACCCCGCCCATGGCGCGCTTGAGCACCTCCTTGGTCTTGGGCGCCGTGTGGCCGATGTACTGGCCCACCAGGTCATCGCGCGTGACCGACACCAGGTGCCCCTTGCGCACGTAACCCAGCCGGTGCAGGATTTGCGCCATGCGCATGGCCACCGTGGTCTTGCCGGTGCCGGGGTTGCCGCTGAAGCACATGTGCAGGCTGGGCGCCTGGCTTGCCAGCCCCAGGTTGAGGCGTAGCTTGTCGATCACCAGCAGTGCGGCAATGTCGCGGATGCGCGCCTTGACCGGCTTGAGTCCGACCAGGTCGGCGTCCAGTTCCTGCAGCACCGCCTCCACCTGCGAGCCGGCCAGCACCTCGGCCACCGAGCGTGCGCCGGCGGTTGGGTCACTGACGGCCGCCGCAGGTGCGGCGGGCGCCGGTGCTGCGCTGGACGCCGGGGTGCTGCCGGGGATCGCGTAAAGCGGTGAGTTCATGGTCAAATAGTCTTCCAGCCCTTGCTGTACATAGGTTTATAGCTATCTTATCTGTAGCGTTCGCCTTCTGGCGAGGCACTGGCGTAGCCACGGATGGTGTAGCGTTGTGAGCGCCCGTTCATCTCTTGCCGCTCCAGCGTGAAGCCGGGCTCGACCGCCGGGCGGTTCACGATGAAGCTCATCACAATGGTTTCCACGTTGCGGGTTGAGTCAAAGGCCATCAGGCGGATGTAGTGGCGCGGGAAGGCAGCGCGGCAGGCGCTCAGTTCCTGCATCACGCCGGCGGCGTCGTGCAGGTCAAACATCGGGTTGCCGTACATGCTCCAGTAGGTGTTGCGCGGGTGCGGGTCGTCGGTGTATTCCACGCTCCAAGCGTAGCCTTTTTTCAGGCCGTACTCGATTTGCAGGGTGATCTCGGCGTCGGTCAGATCAGGCAAAAAACTGAACTGGCCTTGCGTCAGGCGGCCGGTCGGGTTGGTCATCATGGTGTGATTCTCCTTCGAAAATAGGGGGGTGACGGGGCGCGTGTTGCTCAGGCCACCGAGGGGGTGTTGGCGTAGTCGCTGCTGTCGGTGCTCTGGTAGTTGAAGCTGATGTCGCCCCAGGTGTCGAGCGCGGCCTTGAGCGGGCTGCAGTGCTGCGCCGCCTGCTTCAGAATGGACGGGCCTTCCTGCA
>JBAXMQ010000208.1:0-4611 GCA_037134215.1 Betaproteobacteria bacterium | reverse complement strand
TTGCTGGCCTACGCCAGCCTGGGGCCGCTGGTCCACGCCGGCATGGCCCTGGCGCTGGCCGCCCTGTTGGCGCTGCCTGTGGCCGACGCCGCGCTGCTGATGGTGCTGTCGGCCAGCGCCTCCTACATTGTTGTGCCAGCGGTGCTGCGTTATGCCATCCCCGAGGCCAACCCATCGCTCTACCTGGGCCTGTCCCTGGGCATCACGTTTCCCTTGAACATCCTGTTTGGCATCCCGTTGTACACCTGGGTGGCTGGGCGCCTGTTGGGTTGACCCGGGCCGCTTATGATGCCCAGCCTATGGCTGACGACACCCGCAACCCCACCACGCCCTATGACCTGATTGGCGGCGAGGCGCAGGTGCTGGCCCTGGCCGAGCGGTTTTATGACCTGATGGACCTGGAGCCCGCTTACACGGCGCTGCGGGCGGCGCATGGCAGCACCTTGGCGCAGGCGCGGCAGAAATTGTTTTGGTTTCTGTGCGGCTGGCTGGGCGGCCCTCAGCATTACACCGAGCGCTTTGGTCACCCCCGACTGCGCGCGCGCCACATGCCGTTTGTCATTGGCAACACCGAGCGGGACCAGTGGTTGGCCTGCATGGACCAGGCGATGCAGGAAACCGGTGTGTCGGACGACTTGAGGCAGCGACTTGGAGCGGCTTTTTTTCAGACCGCCGACTGGATGCGCAACATGCCCGAGGCCTGAGCGCTGCGGGCTCGGTCAGCTTCAGGCGTCCAGGTCGATCTTGCGGTCCTGCGCCAGTTTGGTCCAACGCGCGATGTCGGCCCGCATGAACTGGGCAAATTTCTCGGGCGGCATAGGCGCTGGCTCCAAGGCCTCGGATGACAGCTTGTCGCGCAGGTCGGGCGCTTTCAAGACAATTTCGAGCGACTCGTTGAGCAGCTTGACGATGGCCGCCGGCATGTTGGCCGGGCCGACCACCCCGTACCACTGCTGTGCATCGAAGCCGGGGTAGCCCGATTCCACCAGGGTGGGCGTGTCTTTCAGCAGTGGGTGCCGGCTAGCGCCCGTCACCGCCAGCGGCCGCACCCGGCCCGAGCGGATGTGCGGCATGGCCGCCGCCAGCCCGGGAAACATGGCCTGGGTCTGGCCGCCGATCAGGTCAGTAAAGGCCGGTGCCACGCCGCGGTAGGGAATGTGCACCATGAAGCTGTTGACCTGCTGCTTGAACAGCTCCATGGTCAGGTGCGTCAGCGAGCCGGCCCCGGCCGAACCGTAGCTGACCCGGCCCGGGTTTTTGCGCAGGTAGTCGGCAAACTCTTTGAGGGTGCCCACCGGCAGGCTGCTGTTGACCACCAGCACATTGGGCGTGCCGCCGATCATGCCGATGGGGGTGAAGTCCTTGATCGGGTCGTAGGGCAGCTTGCGTGTGGCCGGGCTGGTGCCGTGGGTGGCCACATAGCCCTGCAGCAGGGTGTAGCCGTCGGCCGGCGCCCTGGCCGTGACCTGGCAGGCAATCACCCCGCCGCCGCCGGCCTGGTTGTCCACCACAAAGGTCTGGTTCAGCTGCTTGCCCCAGCGTTCGGTCACGGTGCGGCCCACCATGTCGCTGCCGCCGCCCGCGGCCACTGGCACGATGTAGCGGATGGCCTTGTTGGGGTAAGCGGCCTGGGCCAGCAGCAGGGCTGGGCTGCTCAGCAGGCTGGCGCCAGCGCCCAAAATGAGTCGTCTTTGCATGGGTATCCCGGTGTTTTGGTTGGCCAGGCGGCTATTGTGAGGCCATCAACAGCACCACCAGCGCGCCCGCGCCGCCGTCGGCCGGTTTGGCCTGCACAAAGGCCAGCACTTCTTTTTTTTGCACCAGCCAGCTGTGGACCCGGCTTTTCAGGATCGGGGCCTTGCCCGGCGAGCCCAGCCCCTTGCCGTGCACCACGCGCACGCAGCGAATGCCGTGCTTGTGGGCTTCGCGGATGAAGCTGCTCAGCGCCTCCCGCGCGTCGTCCCGGCGCAGGCCGTGCAGGTCAAGCTGGCGCTGGATGCTCCAGTCGCCACGGCGCAGCTTGCGCGTCACATCCGTGCCGATGCCGGGGCGGCGAAAGCTCAGCAGGTCGTCGGTATCGAGCAGGGTGCTGACGTCAAATTCGTCGCTGATGGCCTCGTGCAGCACCGCCTGTTCGTCGTGCTGGTAGCGCATCACCACCGGCGCCGGACGCTCCTTTTTCAGGAGCGCCCGACCCTTATCTGGCATGGGTTTGACGGCGCCAGCAGCTCGAATGAAGAGGTCGCGCTCGCTCATGGCCTGGCGCCGGGCGCGCGCCTGCTCGGCCGCCTGCTGCGCCGCCTGTTGGGTCTCTTGCGCGATGCGGGCTGCCATGTCGCGTTTGACGGTCTTGAGCCCGGCCAAACCATTGACCTTGAGGCGCGGCGTGCTCACAACAAGCCCCGCTCGGCCATCGACAGGGCCTGACCCGGCGCCACGATGACATGGTCAAGTACCCGCACGTCGATCAGCGCCAGGGTGCTTTTCAGGGTTTGCGTCAGGTGCTCATCGGCGCGTGAAGGTTGCACCGTGCCGCTGGGGTGGTTGTGCGCCAGCACCACCGCGCTGGCTTGGTGGTGCAGGGCGCGCAACACCACCTCGCGGGGGTAAACGCTGGTTTGGGTCAGGGTGCCGCGAAACAGCTCCTCCATCGCCAGCAGGCGGTTTTGCACATCCAGAAACAGCACGGCGAACACCTCGTGTGCCCTGGCCGACAGGTGCAGCTGCAGGTAGTGTTTGACCGCCTCAGGGGTGGCAAACACCGCGCGCTCGCGCAGTTGCTGGCCCATGGCCCGGCGCGCCAGCTCCAGCACGCCCACCAGCTCGGCACGTTTGGCCGGCCCCAGGCCCTTGACGCTTTTGAGGTCGTCGGCGCTGGCGTGCAGCAGGCCGGCAAAGCCGTCAAACCCGTTGGGGTTGTCGGCGCTTTTGATCTGCAGCAACTCATGCGCCATTTGCAGCACGCCCTTGCCCTTGATACCGGTACGCAGCAGCAGCGCCAGCAACTCCACGTCGCTCAAGGCGCCAGGGCCGCGGGCCAGCAGCTTTTCGCGCGGGCGGGCGTCGGGGGGGAGGTCTTGGAGCGGCATGGTGCAGGTGTCAGCATGGGCGTGGGCGCTGCAGGCTCAGCTGGCCTGGCGAACAGAGGTCTTTGGATTCGCTGCATCCGCCGCGTCCAGCCGGTCCAGCACCGCGAGCGCCTTCTTCACATCACCCGTTGCGGCCATGGCGCGGAAATGGTTTTCGGTGTCCCACGCAGACAGCGCATGGGCGCTGAGCTGCTCCACCAGTTTGTTCATGGACAGGCCACGGCTTTGCGCAAGCGCCTTGAGGCGCTGTGCCGTGTCGTCTGGCAGTCGTATTGTCAAAGTGCTCATGTCCATTCCTCCAAACATTGCGCGGGTGTCAGCACCCGCAGATGACCTAAGCGCAACTCACCACCGCGAAGGTCTCGCAAATTGTGGGTAACGATGGCCTGCGCCCCGCCGGCCAGCGCCAGCTCTATCAAATGGTTGTCCCCTTCATCGGGCAAATTAGGCCGCCAACCGTAGTACACCGTCACCCAGCGGCCTTGGCGCGCCAAGGCCGCTAAAACGTCGCGCCGCTCCTGGGCGGTCGTCGCATCACCCCACACGGGGCGGTCCAACAAGTCTTGGCACTCCATCCAAAGGGCGTTGCCAAACAAGGCCTGCAAGCGGCCGCCTAAGGCCCTGCGCAGAACAGCCCGCGACGGGCCGCCCGCAGAGCGCAAGCCCGCGACAAACACATTGGTATCGATAACGACCGCGATCATGATGACAGCATAGGTGCTGTCATAGGTTTCTGCAAGCCGGGTTTTACAATGACTTCAGTTTATTCGGCAAACCCCGGCCGGGCGGCAATGCCCCCGACTTTTCTGTGGGACTTTTATGCTCGCAACACCTCTTTGTGTGGAACCCGGCTCCTTTCTCACCCTGCATTACAGGCTGGCCGGGCCGGCTGGCGATGTGATCAACACCTTTGGCGGCAAGCCCGCCACCCTGACGCTGGGCAGTGGCGAGTTGTCGCCGGCGGTGGAGGCCTGCCTGATGGGCCTGGCCGAGGGGGCCCGCGCCAGCTTTGCGCTGCCCGCTGGCGCCGCCTTTGGCGAGCGCAACCCGGCCATGCTGCAGTGGCTGGCGCGCCAGGTGCTGGCGGAGATGGGCGAGGCTGGGGCCCAGTACCAGGTGGGCGATGTGGTGCAGTTCCCCACGCCCGACGGTCAGGGCCAGTTTGCCGGGGTGGTGAGCCAGTTGCGCAGCGACGCGCGCGGCGATGCCGTGCTGTTCGACTTCAACCACCCACTGGCCGGCCAGCCCGTGACGTTTGAAGTGCAACTGATCGGCATCCTGTGAGCGCCGGCACCGGCCCCATCCTGCCGCAGGAAATCCTGCTGGCCGAGCCGCGCGGCTTTTGCGCCGGCGTGGACCGCGCCATCGAGATCGTCGAGCGGGCACTGCAGAAGTTTGGCGCGCCAATCTATGTGCGGCATGAAATCGTGCACAACACCTATGTGGTGAACGATCTCAAGGCCAAGGGCGCCATCTTCATCGAAGAACTGGACGACGTGCCGCCAGACGCCACCCTGGTGTT
>JBAXMQ010000207.1:0-4667 GCA_037134215.1 Betaproteobacteria bacterium | reverse complement strand
CGCGCAGGGTATCGACGTTTTGGCTGGCGTCCAAGGCCGTGTCAAACACAAACACGTCATTGCCCCGGCCGCCGGTCAGCACGTCATTGCCCAGGCTGCCGTTGAGACGGTCATTGCCGGCGCCGCCGTCAATGTCGTCATTACCGCGGGTGCCGGTGATGGTGTTGTCTGCAATATTGCCAACGATGGCACCGGCCCTGAGCAGCTCCATGGCCGAGAGGTCGACCGCATCTTTGGTTTGCACAAAGAGCTTGCGGCCACCCATGTCCAGCCGCTCCACGCCCTGCAGGCTGAAGCCCGCAGTCAGGCGCACATCGGCCGTGAACTGAAGGGTGTCTGTTCCGGCGTCGCCAGAGATGCTGTCGCCGGACAGGTCGCCACCACCGGCCTGGAAGACGTCATCGCCATCGCCACCCAACAAGGTGTCGGCGCCGGCGCCGCCCACCAGGGTGTCGTTGCCATTGCCGCCGCGCAGCACGTCCACGCCTGCACCGCCCATCAACAGGTCATTGCCCTCGGGGCCGGTGATGGCGTTATCGCCGTCATTGCCCACGATGGCAGCGCCGTTGATGAGCTCCAAACCAGAAAAGTCGACCTTGGCACTTGTGCTGACCAGCAGCTTGAAACCACCCATGTTCAGCACTTCCAGGCCCTGGTGGGTAAAGCCGGTTTTGACCGAGGTGGTGGCGGTCAAGCGCAGGGTGTCGCGGCCGCTGCCGCCGTCCAGGGTGTCGCCATCAAGGTCGCTGTAGCCGGCCTCAAAAACATCATCGCCATCGCCGCCCACCAGACGGTCGCCTCCGCCGCCGCCCACCAGGGTGTCGTTGCCAGCGCCGCCGTAAAGCTGATCGTTGCCCTGGCCGCCCGAAAGGTAATCGTTGCCGCCAAGGCCGACCAGACAGTCGTCCCCGTTGCCGCCTTTGAGGTTGTCGTCCCCGGTGGTGCCCAAGCCTTTGGTCGACGCCACCAGCACAGCCACTTGGCCGGTGGACTCGTGTTCATGGCCATCCGACACGGTGTAGCTGACGCTGTCGGTGCCCACGTAGGCCGCGGCTGCGGTGTAGACCAGTTTGTTGCCAACAATGGCCACAGTGCCGTGCGCGCCCGGTTTGGCTGACACCAGCGTGAGCGTGTCGCCTTGCGGGTCGGTGTCATTGGCCAGCACGTCTGCGGTGGCAGATTTGCCCGTGCGCACAGCCAGTTCGTCGGCCACTGTGCGCGGGCGCTGGGTGTCCACCACCACTGCAGTGGCTGGCAGCTGCAGGGTCTCGGTGGTGCCCTGCCCATCGACGTATTGGGCCGTGACGCTGAGCAGTTTGCCCAGGTCTGCCATGACCGGCGTGTACGTGGCCTGCTGGGCGCCAGTGATCAGTTGGCCGCTGGCGTACCACTGGTAACTGACGGTGCCCAAGCCATCGGGGTCGCTGACCTGGGCTTTGATGGTCAGGCCCTCGGCGGGGGCGCTGGCGTCAAAGCTGATCAGGCCGGCATCGTTGACGCTGGTGACCACGATGGTGCTGCTGGCGGTGACGGATTGCGCGCCGCCTGTGCCCTGGCTGCCCTGGCTGCCCTGGATGGGGCTGTTGCCGTCGTCAAAACGCCAGTCCAAGGTGAGGCTGGCGGGCGTGGCATCGCTGCTGTTGGCATAGGCCAGGCTGCTCAGCACCTGGTCTACCCGCGCTTGGGTGGCGTTGGCATTGAACAGGATGCGCAGCGAACCGGCGCTGTTGCTGACCGTGCCGACCTCGGTGCCGGCCAGCAGGGCCTTGCCGTCCACAAAGCTCAGGCTGCCCCGCGCCGAGAACAGGTCTTCGGGCTGCGCGCCGCCACGGCGCGACAGGCTGATGCTGGCACCGTTGTAATTGCCCAGGCCGCCATTGAGGGCGGCCAGTTCGATGTCTTGCACGGCCACGCCGCCCGACAGCGCCAGGGCCACAGGCTGGGCGCCTTCGGTATAAGTGATGCCGGTGGCGGCTGGTGCGGCGGCCCAGCTTGGCGCGTCGTTGACGGCCAGCACGTTCAGGCTGGCGGTGTCAGAGGCGTTGCTAAAGGCCACGCTGGCGCCGCTGAGGGTGACGTAGTCGCCTTGATGGCCGATGCTGTAATCCCAGGCGCGGAAGGTGATGGCGTCGCTCAGGTTGCCGCTTTGGCCGGCCAGCGCTTGCAGGCGCAGCAGCGCGTCGGGCCCGAGCAGCAGGGCTTGCTCGGTGCTGACATCGTTCAAGCGGGCAGCATCGATGGTTACCCAATGGGCGCCAGCGTCCAGGCTGTATTGCCAATTGCCCAGGGTGGTGTTGACAGCCGTGACCGCGATGGCCGAGACGGGGCCGTCTAGGTCAGTGATGCTGTTGGGGGCCACGAGTTTGGCGACTGTCATGCCGGAAGAGGGGACGTCTTCTGACATGGTGTCAAAAACCGGGCTGGCCGAGGCATCGAGCACCACGGGGTCGGCCACATTGGCAATAGCCGCGGTGGTGCTGCTGCTCAGGGTGGTGGCATTGCCGCTGCCGTCGGTGTAGCTGATGTCGACGCGGATGGTTTTGCCGACTTCGGCCTGTTGCAGGGTGTAGCTGGCGGCGGTGGCACCTGTCATCTTGTTGGTTCCCGCAAACCATTGGTAGCTGATGGTGCCCAAGCCATCGGCGTCTGCCAGGTCGAGGTGGCTGGCCTGCAGGGTGGCGCCCTGCTGCAGGTTGCCGGTGATGGTGACGCTGCCTGTGGGGGCGTGGTTGATGTCGGTCAAAGTGACGGTGGTGCTGCCGGCGGCGGTGGCCGCGCCGCCGCTGCCCTGGCTGCCGCTGTTGCCGTCGTCAAACTGCCAGTCGATGACCACGCTGGGTGGCAGGTTGGTGCTGCTGTTGGCGTAGGCCAGGCTGCTGAGCACCTGGTCGACCCGCGCCTGTGTGGCGTTGGCGTTGAAGGCGATGTGCAGCGTGCCGGCGCTGTTGTTGACCGTGCCGACCTCGATGCCGGCCAGCAGGGCTTTGCCGTCCACAAAGCTGAGGCTGCCCAGTGCTGAGAACAGGTCTTGGGACTGCGCGCCACCCCGGCGTGACAGGTTGAGGCTGGCACCGCTGTAGTTGCCCAGACCGCCGTTGAGCGCCGCCAGTTCGGCGTCATAGACGGCCACGCTGCTGTCCAAGGCCACAGGTACTGCGCCTTCGGTGTAGGCGATGGTGCCGCCCAGGGTTGAGGCCGGGCTGGCGCCAAAGCGGGTGTCCGGGCTGCCGTCGGCTTGCAAGCGGCTGAGGCTGAAGTCGTCGTTGCTGCCGTTGGAGCGGGTGCCGGCGACCAGCACTTTGCCGTCGGCTTGGCGGGCGTAGTGGGGGTTGCCATCGGGCAGGCTGACCAGCGCCCGGGCTGCATCGTCAAAGCTGGTGTCAAGACTGCCGTCTGCGTTCAGACGCAGCACGACATCTGCCACGGCACCGGCGGCGGCACTGCTGCCGGCCACGAGGATGCGGCCATCTGCCTCGACGCTGACGGCCTGGCCAAACGCGTTGCCGGTGCCCGGCAGAATGCGGCGGCCGTTGTTGCCGAAAGTGGTGTCAATGCTGCCGTCTGTGTTCAGGCGAACCAGGCTGAGTTCGGTGTGGTTGCCGACGCTGCTGTGACCCAGCAGCAGCACTTTGCCGTCAGCCTGAAGGGCAATGCCCTGGGCAAAGTCGTCGCCGCTGCCAACCGAGATCATTACCCGGCCGGTGGCATTGAAGCTGGTGTCCAGGCTGCCATCGGCATGGAGACGCACCACGCTGAAGTCGTTGTTGATGCCATTGAAACTGTAGCCAGCGACCAGAATTTTGCCGTCGGGCTGGAGTGCGACGGCCTGCGCGGTGTCACCGCCAGACCCCACCGGCAGCAGGAGCGGGGCGCCTGAGCTGGCGGCGGAAAAAACCGGAGCGTCGTTGACCGCCGCCACGGTGACGCCGACCTTAACGTCAGTGCTGCTGAAGGCACTGCCAGCACCAAGCACGATGGGCACATAACTGCCCGGGGTGCCGCTGCTCATGTCCCAGGCGCGCAGTGTGAGGGCGTCGCTCAGGCTGCCAGACAGCTCGGCAAACGGCAGCAGGCGCAGCTGTGCGGACGAATCGAGCAGCAGGGCGACCGGGTGCGTGGCGTGGTTGACCGCGTCGCTGGCCACGTTGAGCCAGTGCACGCCGCTGTCCAAGCTGTACTGCCACTGGCCCAGGCTGGTGTTGAGCCCGGTGATGGCAACGGCCTTGACGGCCCCGTCTGCATCTTGCACGCTGCCATCAGGCAGCAGGTCAGCCACAGCCATGACGGCTGGGTTGGGAGCGCCTTCGGCTAAGGCAGTAAAGCTGAGGTCGGTGCTGAGAGACAGGACAGGAGATGAGTTCATTGCGGGCGCACCAATAGCAAGATGATGCGTCGCAGTGTGATTGCCGTTTGATTTGGCGGATATCCCCCATTTAAGGGATAGACAAATCGTCGCCGATGAGTTAGCAGAACCGGATTGCATTCCTATTCAGCATATGGCGCTTTCTGAAAAATCGATAAATACTGATTTAAATCAATGGTTTATCAACATTTTTAATGAGATTTTGGCGTGGGTTTGGACGCCAGACATGCGGTGGCCAAAGCCAATAAGGCGGGTATTTGTCAGAAGTAATTCACGGGACGTAGTCCGTTGTAACCAGTGCAAC
>JBAXMQ010000206.1:0-4684 GCA_037134215.1 Betaproteobacteria bacterium | reverse complement strand
TTCATGCGAATGCGGTCACCCAGCAGGGCGCCGCCGCTTTTGCGCCGGCTGGGGTCAATGCTGATCACCGCCACACGCAACTGGTCTCCCTGATCCAGGCGCAGCCGCCGGATCAGCTCATCGGTCAGGCTGGACTTGCCAGCGCCGCCCGTGCCGGTAATCCCCACAACCGGTATCTTTTTTGTAGCAGCCAAGGCCCGTATCTCTTGGGCTAGAGCCGGATTTGCCTTCTCATTTTCAACGGCTGTGATCCACTGCGCCAGCGCCCGCCAGGCCATCTCGCCGTGGCCCTGCAACGCCGCGAGTTCCGTGGGCGCATGCGGCGTCAGGTCCTGGTCGCAGTGCATCACCATCTCGCCAATCATGCCGGCCAAGCCCATGCGCTGCCCGTCTTCCGGGCTGAAGATGCGCGCCACGCCGTAGGCCTGCAACTCGCGAATCTCTGGCGGCACGATCACCCCGCCGCCACCGCCGAACACCTGGATATGGGCACCGCCGCGCGCCCGCAACAGATCGACCATGTACTTGAAGTACTCCACATGGCCGCCTTGGTAGGAACTGATCGCAATGCCCTGCACATCCTCCTGCAATGCCGCTGTCACCACCTCGTCCACGCTGCGGTTGTGCCCGAGGTGGATCACCTCTGCGCCCATGCCCTGCAGAATGCGCCGCATGATGTTGATCGCTGCGTCATGGCCGTCGAACAGGCTGGCGGCGGTGACGAAACGCACCTTGTGCGTAGGCCGGTAGTTGGCCAGGGCTTTGAATTCAGCAGACAGGTCGGTCATGGCAGGTCTCCATCGGTGGGCTGCACGTCAAAACTGCAGCCGCTTAGTTGACGTTTACGTAAACGTCAATGTTACCGCGTTCCAGGCCGGACTGCTCTATCATTGCGGTTACTAGGTTACGACTTAGACCGCCTGAAACAGCACTTTTTCATCAAGGCTACAGACTGCGAACCATGACACCCCCGCAACCGTTCGACCCAGCCTCCAGCAAATGCGTTGACGATGCGCTGCCCGCCAACCTGAGCTCTGACCAGTTGCAAGAGGCCGAAAATAGCGCACCCTTGCAGCCCTTGGCGGCTGCCGGCTACGCCGGTGACGTGTCGCCCCAATTGGCTTACCAATGGTGGAGCGCCGGCCAAGCGGTGCTGGTGGATGTGCGTACCGACGCCGAGCGCGAATGGGTAGGCTTTGTTCCTGGCGCCGTCGCCCTGGCCTGGAAGCAATGGCCCGGCATGGCGCTCAACCCCGCCTTCGACGCTGGCCTGCTGGCTGCCGTGCCCGCCGGCCAAAAAGTGGTGCTGCTGTGCCGTAGCGGCGTGCGCTCCATTGCGGCCGCCCAACGCGCCACCGAACTCGGGCTGCAGGCCTACAACATCCTGGAGGGTTTTGAAGGCGATCCGGACGACCACGCCCATCGGGGTCAACGCGGCGGCTGGCGTCATCACAAACTTCCCTGGCAACAGCACTGATTTTGTAGAAGTTTGTCGATAATGGTGCCATGACCTTTCTGGCGATCGACGTCGGCAATACCCGACTCAAATGGGCGCTCTACCCCCAGCCGCGGATCGGGGCGCGGCCGCTGGCGCAGGGCGCCGAATTCCTGGAACATATTGACAAACTGGCCGAAGGGCCTTGGTCGACCCTGCCGCCGCCGCAACACATGCTAGGTTGTATCGTCGCCGGCGACGCCATCAAACGCCGGGTGCAAGAACAAATGGAGCTTTGGGACGCGGCACCGCATTGGGTGGTGGCCAGCCCGGCCGAGGCCGGCTTGGTCAATGGCTACGACCATCCGGCACGGCTAGGCGCCGACCGCTGGGTGGCCATGATAGGCGCCAGGCACCGCCTGCTGGCCCAGGGCCCGGCGCGGCCGCTGGTGGTGGTGATGGTCGGCACCGCCGTCACGGTCGATGCGATCGATACCCAAGGCAACTTTCTTGGCGGCCTGATCCTGCCCGGCCACGGCATCATGCTGCGTGCCCTGGAGTCCGGCACGGCAGGCTTACACGTGCCCACCGGCGAAGTGCGCGCCTTTCCCACCAACACCAGCGACGCCCTGACCAGCGGCGGTACTTACGCCATAGCGGGTGCAGTGGCTCGTATGGTGGAACACTTGAGAGCGCACTGCGGCACCGAGCCACATTGCGTCATGACAGGCGGCGCCGGCTGGAAAATGGCGCCCAGCATGAGTCTGCCGGTGGAACTGGTGGACAACCTGATCTTTGATGGTCTATCAGAGATCGCCGGGCGCCGGCTGGGCCGCTGACTCAGATCGCCAAACCCGCCGCAGCCTGGCTCAATACCTGGCGCGCCTGGCTCAAAATCTGGTCTTTCCAGACCGGCGTGTCGGTAAAGAAAGCGTCTTTCACCTGCTGGTGGATTTGCGCGGCCAGCGCTTCTGGCGCCTGCGGGTGCTGGTGTAGCCAGTGGTCAGCGCGCAGCGCCTGCAGCATATCACCAATCGGCAGGGTGCCGTACTCCAGCGCCAGACCGGTGTACTCGGCCTGCGGGCACTCCTGGTAGGCGGCGATCCACATCAGGCCGGTGAGAAAGGCCGAACTGGAGGAGCCGTCGTAGATCGAGGTGACCGGCGTGGCGCCACCACCGCCCCACCATTGGCGGGCGCGGGCCAGCGCGGCGGCGTCGTCGCGGCAGGCAAAAATACGCTCGCCCAAGCCGCTGGGCCCTAAGCCGGTGTGCAGGTCCACCCAGGCCAGGCGGCGGGCCGTGCAGGCATGCTCGCGCAGGATTTGCCGGATGGTCTGGTTGCTCCATGTGGGCGCGGTGCCGCCGTAAAACAGGCCGTCAGCAAACTCGTGCTGGCCGCGCGTGATGGCCCCCTGGAAGGCGGCCATGCCATGGCTGGCGATGTAGGCGACCACCGCAGCCTGGTTGGCGGCATCGGGCGGCCAGTGCTCGGGCAACACCAGCGCATGGAGCGCGCGGTAAGCCTCGTTAACGGGCAGCGGCTGGGCAAAGTCATGAAAATTGCGGTTCAGGTCGACGTTTTCATGGGTGACCCGGCGCAGGTAAGAAAAACCGTGCGGGTTAAGGGCATGCACATACAGCACCGCCACGCCACTGGCCCGGGCCTGGGCCCGCCAGGCGGTGTTGCCCAGCGCATCGATCTGCACGCCGCTGCCGCAAAAGCCCTCCACACCATGGCAGGCGCTGGTGACGATCAGCAGTTGCCGCGCATTGGCCGGGCCGTCCAGCACGACGTCAGTGGCCAGGGCCTCGCCGTCACGGCCGGGCAGCGGGTGCGGGTAAGACTGCACCGACAGGCCGGCGCTGGCGGCAGCCGCCAGAAACTTGGCGCGGGCCTGGGCGTAGCTGTTAGAAAAAGCGTCGGGCTGGGTCATGGGCATGCTATTTACGCGGTCTTGAACCACTCTTCGGCCAGCCGCACCCAGTAGGTGGCGCCCAGCGGAATCAGGTCGTCATTGAAGTCGTAACTGGGGTTGTGCAGCATGCAGGGGCCGCCGCCGTGGCCTAGTTCGCGGTGGGTGCCATCGCCGTTGGCAATGAAGCTGTAACAGCCCGGCTTGGCGAGCAGCATGAACGAAAAATCTTCGGCGCCCATGGTGGGTTCTTGCACCACCACGTTGTCCTCACCCACGATGCTGGTCATGACGCGGCGGGCAAACTCGGCTTCTTTGGCGCTGTTGATGGTGGGCGGGTAGTTGCGCGTGAACTGAAACTCGCAGGTCATGTCAAAGGCGGCGCAGGTGTGCTCGGTGATTTGCTTCATGCGGCGCTCGATCATGTCCAGCACCTCCAAGCTGAAAGTGCGCACCGTGCCGCGCAGCTCGCAGCTGTCGGGAATGACATTGGTGGCCTCGCCAGCGTGGATCATGGTGACCGAAATCACGCCAGCATCGATCGGCTTTTTGTTGCGGGTGATGATGGTTTGGAAGCCCTGCACCAGCTGGCAGGCCACCGGCACCGGGTCCAGCCCGTTGTGCGGCAACGCCGCATGACCGCCTTTGCCACGGATGACCACCCTGAACTCGTTGCTGGAGGCCATCACCGGGCCGGGGCTGACGGCAAATTTGCCCACGGCATAGCCGGGCCAGTTGTGCAGGCCAAAGACGGCGTCCATGGGGAATTGCTCAAACAGGCCCTCTTTGATCATCTCGCGGGCACCGCCACCGCCCTCTTCGGCGGGCTGGAAGATGAGGTACACGGTGCCGTCAAAATTGCGGTGTTTGGCAAAGTGCTGGGCCGCTGCCAGCAGCATGGCGGTGTGGCCGTCGTGGCCGCAGGCGTGCATTTTGCCGGCGTGCTGGCTGGCATGGCTGAAGGTGTTGAACTCTTGCATGGGCAGGGCGTCCATGTCGGCGCGCAGGCCGATGGCGCGGGACGAGGTGCCGCTCTTGACAATACCCACCACGCCGGTGGTGCCCAGGCCACGGTGGATAGGGATGCCCCACTCGGTCAGCTTGGCGGCGACCAGGTCGGCGGTGCGCACTTCCTGAAAGCACAGCTCAGGGTGGGCGTGGATGTCGCGACGCACAGTGGCGATAGCGGCGGATTGCGTGACAATGGAATCGATGATCTTCATAGGGTCTCCTTGACCCCAGTCTAGCGCCAAGCTGCGGCCCGCGCCATCATCCAGAACCCTAAGCCCTCAACTTCAACGCCGGATTCGAAATGACCCACACCGACACCGACAC
>JBAXMQ010000205.1:0-4686 GCA_037134215.1 Betaproteobacteria bacterium | reverse complement strand
CGCCGGGCGCCACGCTGGCGGCCAGGGTTGGCATCAGTGGGCGCCACAGGTAATTGGTGACCAGCACGGCATCAAACTGCCGCGGCTGCTCGGCGTTCAGGAGTGGCCAGGGGCCGTTTTCGATGTCGGCCAGCACGGTGTCGGCTATTCCATTCAGGCCGGCCAGGGCCGCCGCTGAGCGATCAATGCCGGTGACAGCATGGCCCCGTGCGGCCAAGCAGCGCACATGCCGGCCCTGACCGCAGGCCACATCCAGAACCGAGCCGCCTGGCGGCATCAGCGGGGCCCAGCGCAGCACCCAGTCGGATGGCGCCAAGCTGTTATGCGCTACATTTTCCATAGCATTACCTTCAATGGCGACGTGGGTTGAGAGCCGAAATCGTCAAAAACAGGCCCACAACTGGCTGGCCAGTGTCAGCAGGAAGGCGGGTCGGGTGTAGAGCGAAAACACGGCCAGCAGAACGGCCAGCGCCAGCCCCGCGCCGATCCAGCCCGGCCACTGCTTCATACCCCCGCAGCCCGCATCGGCGCGCTCTGGCGGGTGATGGCAGCCTCTTTGATCGGCAGATTGACCAGGGCGGCAAAGACGCCGAGCGCGATGGCGATGTACCAGACCACGTCATAGCTGCCGGTCTTGTCGTAGAGGTAGCCGCCCAGCCAGACCCCCATGAAGGAGCCGATCTGATGGCTGAAAAACACAAAGCCACTGAGCATGGACAGGTGGGATACGCCAAAAATCTGCGCCACTGTCGCGTTGGTGGGCGGCACCGTCGACAGCCAGAGCACACCCATCACCGAGGCAAACACATAGACACTGGCCGGCGACAGCGGCACCAGCAAAAAGACGGCAATGGCAGCGGCCCGCGCCAGGTAGATGAACGCCAGGATATTTTTCTTGGGCAGGCGTTGGCCCAGCATGCCGGCGCCATAGGTGCCGACGATGTTGAACAGCCCGATCAGGGCCAGCGCATAACTCGCGACCTGCGGTGACAGCCCATGGTCTTTCAGGTAGCTCGGCATGTGCACCCCAATGAACACCACCTGGAAGCCGCAGACAAAGTAGCCGGCCATCAGCAACTGGAAGCTGCGGTAGCGGAAAGCCTCTTGCACCGCTTGCCAGATGCTTTGCTCGCGCCGCGCTGGCACCGCATCCCTCGCAAAGCCTGGCTCGCGCAGCCAGAGTGAGAGCGGCACCACCAGCAGGACGGCCAGGCCCAGGGCCGAGAGCGCCTGCTGCCAGCCCAGGTGCTCGATCAGCAGACTCTCCACCGGCACCATCAGGAACTGGCCGAACGAGCCGGCCGCCGCCGCAATGCCCATGGCGCCGGAGCGTCGCTCGGCCGGGACGTTGCGGCCGATCACGCCATAGATCACCGCATAGGTGGTGCCGGCCTGTGCCATGCCGATCAGTACGCCGGCCGACACGGTGAACAGCAGGGGCGTGCTGGCATGGGCCATGCCCATCAGGCCCAGCGCGTACAACAGGGCACCGAGCACGATCACACGGAACGCGCCAAAACGGTCTGACACCATGCCGGCAAAGATGCCGAACACACCCCACGCCAGGTTTTGAATGGCGATGGCAAAGGCAAAAGTCTCACGGCTCCAGCCTTGGCTTTGTGTGATGGGCTGCAGCCACAGGCCAAAGCCGTGCCGGATGCCCATGGACAGTGTCAGGATGCAGGCGCCACACAGCAGAACCTGGTTGGTGGAGAGCGTTTTGGTGGGACTGGTCATGCCCCGACTGTAGCTAATCTCCTGCCCTGCCGAACTGCCGGTTTGTCGCATGGGTGCTGTGGGGCTGTGAATGCATACAGCTTTGTGGCCGATCCGCACTACAATCTGTCGCTATGGCCGTTAAACCCAGCGTCGAATATTCCGAATCGTCGATCCGCGTGCTCAAGGGGCTGGAGCCGGTCAAGCAGCGTCCGGGCATGTACACCCGCACTGACAACCCGCTGCATGTCATTCAGGAGGTGCTTGACAACGCCGCCGACGAGGCCCTGGCCGGGCATGGCAAAAAAATCCGCGTCGTGCTGTATGCCGACGGCTCGGTCGGTATCGAAGATGATGGGCGCGGGATTCCATTTGGCCTGCACGCCGAAGAAAACGCGCCGGTGATTGAACTGGTTTTTACCCGTCTGCACGCCGGTGGCAAGTTCGACAAGGGGCAGGGCGGCGCTTACAGCTTTTCCGGCGGCCTGCACGGTGTTGGCGTCAGCGTGACCAACGCCCTGGCCAAACGGCTGGAAGTCACCACCTACCGTGAAGGCCAGGTGGCGCAGCTGGCCTTCTCGGGTGGTGATGTGGTCGAGCCGCTGCAAACCCGCAAAGCGGGCGAGGGCGACCGCAAGTCCGGCACCACGGTGCGGGTCTGGCCCGACGCCCGTTACTTTGAAAGCCCCCAACTGCCGATGGCCGAACTGGTGCACCTGCTGCGCAGCAAGGCGGTGCTGATGCCGGGTGTGACTGTGACGCTGGTCAACGAGAAGGCCAAAGAGACGCAAAGCTGGGTCTACAAGGGCGGCCTGCGCGATTACCTGATGCAGACGCTGCACGGCGAGCCGGTGATTCCGCTGTTCGAGGGCGAGGGCTTTGCCGATGCGCAGCACGACAGCTTTGCCGACGGCGAAGGTGCCGCTTGGTGTGTCGCCTTCACCGAAGACGGCCAGCCGGTGCGTGAGAGCTATGTCAACCTGATTCCCACCAGCGCCGGCGGCACCCACGAGAGCGGCCTGCGCGACGGCCTGTTCCAGGCGGTCAAGAGTTTCATCGAGCTGCACGCCCTGGCGCCCAAGGGCGTCAAGCTGCTGCCCGAAGACGTGTTTGCCCGCGCCAGCTATGTGCTATCGGCCAAGGTGCTCGACCCGCAGTTCCAAGGCCAGATCAAGGAGCGGCTGAACTCGCGCGACGCGGTGCGCCTGGTCTCAGGTTTTGTCCGTCCGGCTTTGGAGTTGTGGCTCAACCAGCATGTGGATTACGGCAAAAAGCTGGCCGAACTGGCGATCAAGGCGGCGCAGAGCCGGCAGAAGGCCGGCCAAAAGGTAGAAAAACGCAAAGGCTCGGGCGTGGCGGTATTGCCTGGCAAACTGACCGACTGCGAGAGCCGCGACCTGGCACACAACGAGGTGTTTCTGGTGGAGGGCGACTCGGCCGGCGGCAGCGCCAAGATGGGCCGCGACAAGGAAAGCCAGGCCATCCTGCCGCTGCGTGGCAAGGTGCTCAACACCTGGGAGGTGGAGCGCGACCGCCTGTTTGCCAATACCGAAATCCACGACATTGCAGTGGCCATTGGCGTTGACCCGCATGGTCCGCTGGACACCCCAGACCTCAGCGGCCTGCGTTACGGCAAGGTCTGCATCCTGTCGGATGCCGATGTGGACGGCTCGCACATCCAGGTGCTGCTGCTGACGCTGTTTTTTCGGCATTTCCCCAAGCTGATCGAGACCGGCCATGTGTTTGTAGCGCGGCCGCCGCTGTTCCGGGTGGATGCGCCGGCGCGCGGTAAAAAACCGGCGTCCAAGGCCTATGCGCTGGACGAGGCAGAGCTCACCGCCATTCTGGACAAACTGCGCAAGGAAGGCGTGCGCGAGAGCGCCTGGAGCATCAGCCGCTTCAAGGGGCTGGGCGAGATGAACGCTGAGCAATTGTGGGAGACCACGCTCAACCCCGACACCCGCCGCCTGCTGCCGGTGCAACTTGGCGGCATGGACTTTGCCCAGACCGAGGGTCTGATCACCAAGCTCATGGGCAAGGGCGAGGCGGCATCTCGCCGGGAGCTCATGGAGCTGCACGGCGACTCGGTCGAGATCGACGTTTGATGCAGGCCCGGGCACCAGACCACAAGATCATCTCAGGTCAAAAAGGCCTGAAATCCTTGTGCTTAGTGGTTATATTGCTACTTTTTTTGCAGCGATTTGCGCGCGCTGACATCTGGGCTTTTGTGGATGATCGGGGCGTCGCCCACATCGCCTCAGAACAGATTGACCCGCGCTACCAGCTGTTTGCGCGTGGCCAGGAGATGCCCCTGTCGGTGGCCGTGGCCGCGCCCATGCCCGAGCGGGTGCTCCAGGCCCAGCCACTGCCAACCCAGACCGGCGGGCCTGGTGGGCCGAGCGGGCAGTTGCTGGGCGTGTCAGCCTTGTTCGAGCGCACCCCAGCCTACCGCCAGGTGCAGCATCAGGTGCGTGAGGCGGCGCTCTTGCACGAGATCGAGCACGAGCTGCTGCAGGCGCTGATCGCTACCGAGTCCGGTTTTGACGCCATGGCGGTCTCGCCCAAAGGCGCCGTCGGCCTGATGCAGGTGATGCCGGCCACGGCGGCCCGCTTTGGGGTGGCGGCCGACCGGGCCGCCAGCATCGAAAAAAAACTGGTTGACCCGCGCACCAACCTCAACACCGGCAGCCGCTACCTGCGCTACCTGTTCAACCTGTTCCCGGGCCAGCTCGAGCTGGCGCTGGCCGCCTACAACGCTGGCGAGGCGGCAGTGCAACGCGCCGGCAATGCCATCCCCAATTACCGCGAGACGCAAAATTACGTCAAGACCGTGATGCAGTTGTACCGCCTGCTCAAACCCCTGCCGCCTGTGGTGGCAAGCCTGCCGCCACGGGACGAGCCGCCACGGCTCACGGCACCGCCAGCCCCCGAGATCCGCGGCGGTGCCCTGAACCGCGGCAACATGATGCC
>JBAXMQ010000204.1:0-4691 GCA_037134215.1 Betaproteobacteria bacterium | reverse complement strand
TGCCAGCCCGCTGATCGGGCTGGGCTATGTGGATGGACTGCCCTGGCTGCAGCAAATGTTCGGAGAGGTTTGGATACCGACCGAGGTCAATACCGAACTGATCACGGGGCAAGGCTTCGCTGGCGAGGCTGCCCTGCTACAGGCTCAAAGCGAGGGCTGGCTTCGCCTGGCCGGACCAACACCCACCACGCCGGTGCTGCCCGACCTGGACGAGGGTGAAGCCGCCTGCATCCGCACCGCCCTGGCCGATGCGCAAGTTGCCCTGCTGCTGATGGATGAGCGCGCCGGTCGCGCCGTGGCTATGGCCAAGGGCTTGAAAGTAGCCGGCACCGCAGCGGTGATCGGCATGGCCAAACAACGCGGGCTGATTGCCCTGGCCAAGCCGGTGTTCGAGCGCCTGCACCGCTCCGACTTTCGCATTTCGGCGGAGGTGATTGCTGTGGTACTGCGGCGGGTTGGAGAGTGAAACACGTCATCCTCGCGCACACGGGGATCCATGAATTCCTGGATTCCCGCTTTCGCGGGAATGACAGCGAGGTGGGCCGGGAATGACGGGGGAGCGGGCTGGAATGACAAGCATCCGTCATCCTCGCGCAAGCGGGGATCCATGACTTCCTGGATTCCCGGTCGTGGCCGGGAATGACAGTAATCAGGCAATACAAGTCAAATAAGCCTGCTCGAGCGTGGCGGCGCCGAATTGTTCACGGCAGCCGGCGGGGGAGCCGACGTAGCGCAGCTCGCCCTGGTGCAGGATGGCCATGCGGTCGCAGATTTCTTCTACATCGGCCAGCGCGTGCGAGCTGAAAAACAGGGTGCGGCCGGCCTCGCGCTGGCGCGTCAGCTGCGCCTTGAGCAGGGCACGTGCTTTCGGGTCCAGACCGCTCATAGGCTCGTCCAGCACGTAAATGTCTTTGTTGGCCAAAAAGCAGGAGGCCAGCCCCAGCTTTTGCGTCATGCCCTTGGAATAGGCGCGCACCGGGCGGCTCAGGGCGGCCGCGTCCAGGTCCAGCGCGGCCAGCATCTCTAAGGCCGGGCCTTCTTGGTAAGGCAGGCCCTGCAGTTTCAGGATGTACTTCAAAAAATCGCGGCCGTTCAGGTAATAGGGCGGCATGAAGCGCTCGGGCAAAAAGGCCAAGGGCTTGCGCGATTGCGTCTCGGTGTGCGCCACGCCGCCAATCTCGATGCTGCCGCCATCGGTGGCGCAAAAGTCCAGCAGGCACTTGAGCAGCGTGGTTTTGCCCGCGCCGTTCATGCCCACCAGACCAAAAAACTCGCCCTGCCCAATCTGCAGGTCAATGCCGTGCAGCACCGGGCGTTTGCCGTAGTTCTTGCGGAGTTGGGCGAATCGAAAGGCGGGGGTGGTCATAGGTCAAACAGGTTTGGCAGGTGCGTGCATCAATGGTAAGGGATCACCGGACTGTCGCCAACAGCGGTGTCGACGCTCACTTCTTTTCATTCAATTTGGCCCACTCCGCATACTCAGGCGGATAGGCCGCCTTGTAGCGCTCCACATAGGCCAAGGCAAGGTCGTGGCGCTGCGCCAGCACGGCGCTGCGCAGCAGGGGCTCGATGATGGCTGGCACCGGCCGCCACTGCACCACCCGCTCGGACAGGGCCAACATGTGGGCAGCGTTGGTGGTGGTGACCGGTGTATTGGCCACCTCGGCAAAGTCCAGCCACTCGCCAAACAGCCAAGGCCGGGGCTGCGTGGCCATGTAGCCTTCGGCAAACGGCGCCAGCCGCTGGCCACTGGGCGGGTAATAAGACCTGACCTGCAAATAGCACTGTGTGGCGAAGGCCGCCAGGGCCAGAACGCCCACGGCAACACCCACACGCCAAGCCGCCGCCAAGCGCCAGAACCGGCCCCAACGAGAAGCTGGGTCTGACGACGTGGGCAACAGCGCCAGCAGGCAACCCACGGCAGCCAGTTGGAAAGGCCCGTAACTCAGCGGGTACTCCAGCAAACTATGCAAGCCAATCACCGCCAGCCCGGCCCAAGCCCACTGCCGCTGGCGATCTTGCTCGGCCCAGGGCCGGGCGAGAACCACCTTCCAAAGCACATAGCCGCAGACCAAGGTGGCGGCAGGCACCCCAAACTCCACCGCCAGCTGCAGCGGCAGGTTGTGCGCGTTGTCCATCAGGCCGCAAAAGCGCAGCCCGGGAAACAGCGTGATGAACTGTGCGTAGATCAGCCCACCCCAACCCCAGCCCGTGAGCGGTTGCTGGCCGATCAGATACAGCACGTTAGGCCACAGGGCCAACCGGCTGCCGCAGGCCGCTGGCTCGGTCTGCAAACGCGTCAGCAAACCAGATTGCAGCACCAGCACCGCAAGGGCGTAGCCTGCGGCAGCCGCCAGCAGCAGCCTGGGCAAGCCCGGTGCCTGGCTGCGACGCCACATCAGGCCAAACAGACCCAGCAGCAACACGAGTTCCAGCAAGCCGGTGCGCGAAGACGACAAACCGTTACCCAGCCCCAGCCAGGCCGCCGCCAGCACCCAGGCCCAGGACGGCGCCGCCGCTGGCTTCCCGCGACGGGCGGCCAACCAGATCAGGGCCACCAGCCCCAGGCTGATCAAGCTGGCGAAATGGTTACGCTGGCGCAGGTTGCCGTAAACGATACCCGGGGGGGCTTGGTTCACCCAAGGCGCCCACTGCGAGGCGGCACCTGCGAACTGGATCAACGCCAGGACCGTACTCAGCAGAGCTGCCACCAGCCAGGAGGCGGCCAGCACGCGGGCCATGGCAGTCGGCCCGTCAGCGCGCCACGGCACCAACAACAAGACTCCCAGCGCCAGCAGGCTGAGAAGACCCTGCACGGCGGCCTCTGCGGGGCCGGGCTCAAAGGGATTGAGCCAAGGCAGCGCCAGGGTTAGCACCGCAAGGCCTGCGCCCGGAAGGCTCAAATGATCGGGCTGGACCCTAAGTGATGTCTTCATGGCACGAGATTATCGGGCGCGACAAGTCGAAAAAAACCCCCAGGGCAGCGATTGCACTGGGGGCTGTACGCTACCTAGACAGATACGCTAAGCGTACCTGGCAGCGAAACTTACCTTACAGCAGGTTTGTCGAAACAGAGTAGTTTGTACCAGGCAGGTAGGGGTTGCCAGCCGCATCCGAATTGGGCGCTGCAACGGTGCCATTGCTCTGTGCTCGGATACCACCGCGGTTGATGAACCCATCATCGTTCCCCGCGTCCATCGCCTGGGCTACGTTGCCAGGCGTGTTGAACTGCGTGATGTAAAGCGTGGACGGCTGCTGCCCAATGAACGGGTTTCCAGAGTTAATGTGCGTAAACCCCGACACAGCGTTATTGGGTTGGATAAAGATTTCGCCTGGGGCAGTGCCCTCGGTCTTGATCAGTTGCGCCGCACGAAGGTGCTGCCAGAATTTGAAAGCTTCATTGGCTGCACCAGCCGCAGTAGGAATAATGTTTGCGCCGGCAGCTGCGGTCAATCTTGTCGCCACGTTGTTAAAGGCATTCGTGTTATTCCAGTTGCCGGGATTCACGTTGGTAAGTGCGCCATTGCCGTCACCGTTATTGCATGACTGCCCTACACCGCTGTTGACAGCCGAAGCACCAGCTCCCTGTACGCCGCAGGCCAACCCAGTGAAACGCCCAGAAGCAGCATTGTCGTCACCCGGGACTGCGCGAAAACGGTCGTTGTAGGTGTTGTAAGCAGCCTGAATGGCCGACTTGTCAGCATACAGCGCCTTGGCCTTGCTGGAGGTGATCAGTTCCTGGCCCTTGAGAACGCCGCCGAGCAGCAGACCCACGATGACCAGCACGATCGCGATTTCAACCAGCGTAAAGCCGGATTGCTTGGATTTCATGAAAAACTCCTTGATGTAACAAGCCAATATGCGGCTCGGTTTGTATTTGACCTGCCGCAAGCGCCGTGCGGAAGTGAAAAACTTTTACAGCGCTTAGGGCTTGGCCACAGGGGGCGCACTGGCAGCAGGGTCAGCAGGGGCAGCCAGCTTGGTGCGGATTTCGGCCAGACGCTCCTGCAAAAAGGCCAGCTCCCGGTCGTCGCGCACATTGCGGCTGGCCACCAGCGCGCCAAGCAGGATGTTGGCAGTTTCGAGCTCGCCGATGTCTTGCAGCAGCAAAATTTCCATCTGCTTGGCCCAGGTGGGTACCTCGGGGCCGGTGGCCTGCAGGCGCAGGGCCTGGGCGTAACTGCGGGCCAGATCCATGTCTTTGAGGCGGTGCCGCGCCAAAACGGCGGCGTGAGCCAGCCAGGGCCAGCGGCGGTTGGGGTCGGCGTCAAACTGCTGGCGCACAAAGGCCAGCATGGCGCGTTGCTTTGGCTCGGCGCCCTCCACCTCGGCGTACACCCGGGCCGCCAGCAACAGCGGGTATTGCGACAGCGGGTCGAGCTGGAGCCCGCGCAGCAGCCAGCCCTGCAAGTACCCGTAGTCCAGGCTGCGCAGCTGCGAGATTTCGCCGCGCTGGCTCTCATAGGCCTGCAGGTAAATCATGAGGCCTTTGGCCAGTGCCACAGGCTCGCCAAAGCTGGCCAGCTGCAAGGCGCCCAAGGCAGGTGGTGCGGGCAGATTTTGCGGCTGCAGTTTGGCCGGGGGCTGCCAGGCCTGCCAGCCCAGTTGCAAGGCAAAAGCCAGCGCCAGCAGCGCGCGGGCTGACGCCGGTACCGAGGCAATGCTGCGTTCGTCTCTCACAGGTTGCGGCG
>JBAXMQ010000203.1:0-4776 GCA_037134215.1 Betaproteobacteria bacterium | reverse complement strand
CCTGAGTGACTCGAACACTCGACCTACGGATTAAGAGTCCGCTGCTCTACCAACTGAGCTAAGAACCCACAATGTCGTAAATTTTAACCTTGGTCAAGGTCCCGCCTCGGCCGGTTGCTACCCGGGGTGGGTATTCGCCTGCACAATGACGGGCCAAGGCACCATTTTCAGTCACCCACCCACCAACCCATCAAGTCCGAGCCTGAATGCTTCCCAAATTGTTCGATGGCCACACCCTGCAAGAGCTGCACGGCCTGGCCGTGGGTGATGCCCAGCATGCGCCCGATGTCGGGGCCCGGTGCTACCTGGGGCGGCTGTATGCCAAGGGCATTGGCGTGGCCAAGGACGAGGCGCAAGCGGCCTACTGGTTTCGGCTGGCGGCCGATGGCGGCAATGCCGAGGCGCAGCGCAACCTGGCCTTTGCCCTGCTCAATGGCCGGGGCCTGCCCAAGGACGAGGCAGAGGGCATCCGCCGGCTGCGCTTGGCCGCCGACGATGCCGACGTGCCGGCCCAACGCCAGCTGGGCTACCACTACGCCAGCGGCATCGGCCTGCCGCAGGACGAGGCCTTGGCGGTGCGTTGGTTTGGCCTGGCGGCGCGCAAGGACGATGTGTTTGCCCAGTACAACCTGGCGTTTGCCCTGGCTAATGGCCGCGGTATTGCGCGAGACCCGCTGGAGGCGATCCGCTGGTACCAGTTGGCGGCTGACCAGGGCATGCCCGAGGCGCAGGTGGCCCTGGGACTGATCTACGAGCATGGCGTGGGCGTGCCGGTCGATTACGGCAAAAGCGTGCACTGGAACCGGCAGGCCGCCAAAAAGGCCAACGCCGAAGCCTGCAACAACCTGGGCTGGCTGTACGAAAACGGCCTGGGTGTCCCCCAGGATCTGAGCCAGGCCCGCCACTGGTACGAGGAGGCCGCCCGACAGGAGTTTGCCGGTGCCAAGCAGCGGCTGCTGCGGCTGCGTGAGCGCACAGCCGAGCCAGGGCAGGACGCCATTGCGCCCCTGTCGCCCTTGCCCGACGAAGAGGCCTCCATCACCGCTTACCTGAACGCGGCATTTGCCGGCTTTGTCGGGCTGGAGGCGGTGCGCGACGAGGTGTTCCGTCAGGCCAGTTACCTGCAGGTGCAAAAAATGCGGGCCAATCAGGGCCTGCGGGTTCCCAAGTCGCCTTCGCGGCACCTGGTGTTCATTGGCAATCCGGGCACTGGCAAGACATCCATCGCCCGCATCATTGCCGGCCTGTACCAGCGGCTGGGCATCCTCAAGACCGACAAGGTGGTGGAAACCGACCGCGCCGGGCTGGTGGCGCCCTATGTGGGCCAGACCGCGCTCAAAACCCGTGCGGTGGCCGAGTCGGCGCTGGGCGGGGTGCTGTTCATTGACGAGGCCTACGCGCTGGCGCGGACCAGTGAGCAGGATTTTGGTCGGGAGGCCATCGAGACCCTGCTCAAGATGATGGAAGACCATCGGGATGACCTGGTGGTGATCGTGGCGGGCTACGTGACCGAGATGGACCACCTGATTCAGGCCAACCCGGGCTTGGCTTCGCGTTTCAACCGCTACATCCGCTTCCCCGACTACACCGCGCCTGAGTTGCTGGCGATCTTCTTGAATTTTTGTGCCAGCCATTCCTATGTGCTGGACAGCACCACGCACCAGGGCTTGCAACTGGTGTTCAGCCGCGAGATCCACATCCAGCGACAAAAGTTCAGCAACGCCCGCTATGTGCGCAACCTGTTCGAGAAGGTGATCGAGGCCCAGGCGCAGCGGGTGTTTGCCCTGCCCAATGCCTCCAAGGCCGACCTGCAGAACATTGTGCCGGCGGACGTGGCCATGGGCCTGGGCGAGCCGCTGCCCACCGGCGAGGGGCAGTCGGCGCGCTATGAGGTGGCGATCAAGCGCCTGAATGATCTGGTGGGCCTGGAGCGGGTCAAGCGCCAGGTGCAGCGTTTGTCAGACTTTTTGCGCGTGCAGCGGGCCCGCTCGGCGCAGGGCAGCAAGCTGCCCTCGGGCCTGTCGCACCACCTGGTGTTTACCGGCAACCCCGGCACCGGCAAGACAGCGGTGGCGCGCATTCTGGCCGACGTGTATTTCAGCTTGGGCGTCACGCTGTCCAACCGCCTGGTGGAGGTGGACCGGTCCGGGCTGGTGGCGGGCTACATTGGGCAGTCGGCCCTGAAGACCCAAGAGGTGGTGGCGTCGGCGCTGGGCGGCATCCTGTTCATTGACGAGGCCTACGCGCTGGCGCAGGGCGACGATGGGCGTGATTTTGGCCATGAGGTGATCGACACCCTGCTCAAGGCGATGGAAGACCACCGCGAAGAGCTGGTGGTGATTGTGGCTGGCTACACCCGGCCCATGACGCAGTTCATCAACAGCAACCCGGGCCTGCGCTCGCGCTTCAACCATTACATCGAGTTTGACGATTACCCGCCCGATGACCTGCTGGGCATTTTTGAGGCCTTTGGCCGAGATGCCAGCTACACGCTGGCGCCTGCTGCGCGCAGCTTCTTGCAGCAGAGACTGCACACCCATTACGCGGCCGGGCAGACCAAAGACAACGGCCGCTTTGTTCGCAATGTGTTCCAGCGCTGTCTGGAGCTGCAGGCCAACCGCCTCGCAGGCGTCGGCGTGACTGCCGGTGCCGACCTGAACCTGCTGACCACGCCCGATGTTGAAGCGGCGCTGGCCGAAGTATTGTCCGACTGGAGCCGACCATGAACCTTGCCCCTTTGCAGCACCTTGATGTCGCCGCGCTTGACCGCCAATACAACAACCGGGCCCTGGTGCCGGACTTTGCCCAGCACCTGGCGCGCTGGGCGGCAGACTCTGTTCAGGCCCGCACCCAGCCTTGCACGCTCGACCTGGCCTACGGCGCGGGCCCCAACGAGTCGCTGGATATTTTTCCGGCTGCCCGCGCAAGCCCCGCGGGCGCAGCGCCGGTGCTGGTGTTTCTGCACGGCGGCTACTGGCGCGGCATGGACAAGGCCGACCACTCGTTTGTGGCCCCGCCGTTCACCCAGGCTGGGGCCTGTGTGGTGGTGCCCAATTACGCCCTGTGCCCGGCAGTCACCGTGCCGCAGATCGTGCTGCAGATGGTGCGGGCGCTGGCTTGGACTTGGCGCCATGTGGCCGACCATGGCGGTGACCCAAACTGCATCACGGTCGCCGGCCATTCGGCGGGCGGCCACCTGGCAGCGATGCTGCTGGCCTGCCAGTGGCAGCGCTGGGCGCCAGACCTGCCGCCCCGGTTGGTGCGCAATGCCTTGTCGATCTCGGGTCTGTATGAGCTCGATTCCATCCGCAAAACGCCGCTTTTGCAGCCCGATTTGCGTTTGACCCCGGCTCAGGCCCGCAAAGCCAGCCCAGCTTGGTTGCCATCGCCCGGCTTGACCAAGGGGCGCGGCCAGCTGTACGCGGTGGCTGGTGGCGATGAGAGCCCGGCCTTTTTGCGGCACAACCAGTTGATCCGACAGGCCTGGGGCCGCCGCGTGGTGCCAGTGTGTGAGGCCCAGCCGGGCCTGAACCACTTCAGCATACTGGGCGCCCTGGCCCAACCCGGCACCCGGGTGCACGGCCTGGTTGCCGGCTTGCTGGCCTGAGAGCAGGACATTTCTTGTTTGGTGGACCAGGTCGCTTCAGGAGGTGAGCGCCGGTGGTTGGAACTTCGCCCCTTCCCGGGGAATAGCGGCACAATGGCCCGGTCGGGTGCTGGGCTAGCACGCGATAGCCTAGTCGGCGATGGGTGTCAGGGCATCATCGCCGTAAGTCAAGGAGATTGAAATGATAACGACACTAACCATAGAACTCCCGGTCGACGGTCTGCCTTCGGCGGCTGAAATGCATGCCAATTTTTCGGATGAAGCGCGCTTTCTGTTGGCGGTGAAACTCTTTGAACAGGGCCGCATTTCGTCGGGCAAGGCGGGACGCCTGTGCGATATGGGGCGGGTTGAATTTTTGCTGGCCGCCAGTCGTTCCGGCGTGCCGGTGGTTGATTTGAGCGGTGATGCGCTGGACGAAGAGTTCGCTTGATGCAGCTTGATCGTGCCGTGATCAATTCCGGTCCGCTGGTGGCGCTGTCGCTGGTCGGGCACCTGGACTTACTGCCTGCCCTTTTCGACCAGTTCTGGATCCCAAAGCCGGTTTTTGATGAGGTTGTGCTGGCCGGCGTGGGCCGACCCGGTGCGAGCGCGCTGACTGATGCGGGCTGGTTAGCCTATGTTTGCCCCACGCCAACGCCCGATCCCTTGTTGGTTGCCGAGCTTGATCCAGGGGAAGCGGCGGTGATCACCTTGGCGCGCAGCATGACGCCGTGCGTGGCCATCATCGACGAAAAGCGGGGTCGTAAGATTGCTCGCCAAATTTATGGTTTGCCGGTCAAAGGTACCGCCGGTTTGCTGGTCGAGGCGCATCGGCGCGGTTTGCTAAGCGATGTGCGTGTGCCCTTGCTGGACTTGAAACGCGCTGGCTATTTTCTGTCCGACGCCGTGATCGAAGCCGCATGCGCAGCAGCGCAGCGAAATTGACGACAGTCCAGGAGTTGGCTGCAGAGCAGGCACTTACATCAACAGGTGCTCGCCAGCGTTGTCGCCGCCGAGCGTGACGTAGTTGACCTTGCGAATGTCCATCAGCTTTTTGCCGCCGGCATAGCTGATGGAGCTTTGAACGTCTTGCTCCATCTCGGTCAGGGTGTCGGCCAGCCGGCCCTTGATGGGCTCCAGGATGCGCTTGCCTTCCACGTGCTTGTACTCGCCCTTGTTGAAGTCGCTGG
>JBAXMQ010000202.1:0-4816 GCA_037134215.1 Betaproteobacteria bacterium | reverse complement strand
TGGGTGTAGGGATGGGCCGCTGCCCTGAACAGCGTCTCAGGTGTGCCCTGCTCGACGATGCGGCCCTGGTAGATCACCGCCACCTCGTCGCACAGGTGGTTCACCACGGCCAGGTCGTGACTGATCAGCAGGTAGGTCACGCCAAATTGCTGCGCCAGGTCCTGCATCAGGTTGAGCACCTGCGCCTGCACCGACACATCCAGCGCGCTGACCGGTTCATCTGCCACGATCAGGCGGGGCCGGGTGATCAGTGCCCGGGCAATCGCTACGCGCTGGCGCTGACCACCTGAGAACTCGTGCGGGTACTTGTCCAGGTCGTTGCGCCGCAGACCCACGGCGGCCAGCACCTCGGCCGCCTGTTCGCGCATCACAGAGGCACTGTGCTGGCCCAGCACGGACATCGGCTCACCCACAATGCTGGCGACGGTCTGGCGCGGGTCCAGCGAGCCATAGGGGTCCTGGAACACCATCTGGAAATCGCGACGGGCGTGGCGCAGCGCTGCGGGTTTGAGGGCATTCAAGTCCTGGCCGAGCAGGCTGACCCGGCCAGAATTGGGTGGCTCCAGGCCCATGGCCAGCCGTGCCAGCGTGGATTTGCCCGAGCCCGATTCACCCACCACGCCCAGGCTGCGGCCGCTGTGCAGACGCAGGCTGACGCCGCGCAGCGCGTGCACCAGCGCCGGCTTTTGCCAGAGGCGCTCGCGTGGCAGGGCGTATTGGCGTGTCACCGCGTCGAGTTCCAGCAGGATGTCGCTCATATCACCGCCTTCAAGCCCCCCGCCGCCGCCGCCACATCCAGACGCAGGCAGTGCGCCACATGACCCGGTGCGATCGTGCGCGCCACGGGCGGGGTTGGGGCGCATTCCGGGCCGGTATGTGGGCAGCGGCCCGCAAAGGGACAACCTGGTGCCAGGTCGCTCAGCTCAGGCACGCTGCCTTCAATGGTGCTCAGACGCGTGCCCCGTGCTGCGCCCAACTGCGGCCGCGCACCGAACAGGCCGCGCGTGTAGGGGTGGCGCATACTGGCAAAAACCGTGGCCGTAGGGCCGCTCTCCATGACTCGGCCGCCGTACATGACCATCATGTGCGCCACGTTCTCGGCGATCACGCCCAGGTCGTGCGAAATCAACAGCAGTGCCATGCCGCGCTCCTGCACCAGGTCGGCGATCAGGTCCAGGATCTGGCCCTGGATGGTCACGTCCAGCGCCGTGGTCGGCTCGTCGGCAATCAGCAAATCCGGCCCGCAGGCCAAGGCCATGGCAATCGTGATGCGCTGGCGCTGGCCGCCGGAAAACTGGTGCGGATAAGCGTCCGCCCGGCCTGCGGCGTCAGTAATGCCGACCCGCTCCAGCAGGGCGATGGCCTGCTGTCGCGCCGCCCGTGCCGTGGCGCCCCGATGCAACATCAGGGGCTCGGCCACCTGGTGACCGATGGTGTGCACCGGGTTGAGTGCCGTCATGGGCTCCTGAAAAATCATGCCAATGCGGTTGCCACGCAGGCGTCGCATGGCCGCGTCGGGCAGTCCCACCAGCTCCTGGCCGTCAAAGGCGATGCTGCCAGAGGTGAGCGCCCGCTCTGGCAGCAAACCCATCAGCGCCATGGCGGTGATCGATTTGCCACATCCCGACTCGCCAATCAGGCCCAGGGTCTGGCCTTTTTCCAGGCTGAAGCTGAGCTCGCGCACGGCGGCCGCCGGCCCCCGCTGCGTTTGCAGTTGCACCCCCAGGTTGCGGACATCCAGCAGGGCCATTCAGCGCTTTCTGGCCAGACGCGGGTCCAGCAGGTCGCGCAGGCCGTCGCCGAGCAGGTTCAGGCCCAGCACGGCCAGCGCGATGGCCAGGCCGGGAAACACCGCCAGCAGCGGCGCCTGGAACAGCAGGGTCTGCGCCTCGGCCAGCATCCGGCCCCAGGAGGGCTGGGGCGGCTGGGTGCCCAGCCCCAGGTAGGACAGCGCCGCCTCGGCGAGGATCGCCAGCGCAAACTGGATGGTGGCCTGCACGATCAGCGCCGACAGGATATTGGGCAGCACATGGTCGAGCGTGATGCGCCATGGCCCCTTGCCGCAGGCGCGTGCCGCCAGCACGTACTCGCGCGACCAGATCGCCTGGGCCGAGGCCCGGGTGATGCGAGCAAAGGTGGGGATGTTGAAAATACCGATGGCAATGATGGCGTTCACAATGCCGGCACCAAACACCGCCGTCAACATGATGGCCGACAGGATGGCCGGAAAGGCAAAGGTGAAGTCAGCCAGCCGCATGATCAGCTCCTCCAACCAGCCCCCACGTGCTGCCGCCAACAAGCCCAAGGCGGTGCCTACCGTCAGCCCGATGCTGACCGCAATCACGCCGACCAGGATTGAGTTGCGCGCGCCGACCAGCAGCAAGGAGGCCACGTCGCGGCCAAAGGGGTCGGTGCCCAGCCAATGCTGGCCATCGGGGGCCTGCAGTTTGGCCGCCATGTCCACGTCGTAAGGCGACCAGGGCGTCCACATCAGGGACAGGCCGGCCGCCATCAGCAGCAGCAGCGTCAGAACGCCGCCGATCAGAAAGCTGCGGTGCGTCAATGCGCGGCGGGCCAAGCCGGGTGGGCTCATATGTCGCTGGCTTTCACGCGCGGGTCGATCACGGCGTACAGCACATCGACCACAAAGTTCACCACGATCACCAGGGCGGCCAGCAGCATCACGCAGTTGCGGACCACGATCAGGTCGCGGTTGGAGATGGACTGAAAGATCAGCCGGCCCAGGCCCGGAAGGTAGAACACGTTCTCCACCACAATGGTGCCCGCCAGCAGGTTGGCGAACTGCAGACCCATCACCGTCACCACCGGAATCATGGCGTTGCGCAGCACATGGCGCCAGAGGGTGGCGCGCTGCGACAGACCTTTGGCGCGCGCGGTCCGCACAAAATCTTCACGCAGCACCTCCAGCACCGCCGAGCGCGTGATTCGCGCCAGAATCGCCGCCTGCACCACGGCCAGCGACAGGGCCGGCAGCAGCAGCGCCTTGAGCGCGTCGACCACGCCATCGTCCCAGCCCGGAAAGCCGCCGGCGGCAAACCACTGAAGGTGCACCGAGAACAACAGAATCAGCAGGATGGCAAACCAGAAGTTGGGCACCGCAATGCCGATTTGGGTCAGCCCCATCAGGCCCACATCGCCCAGCCGGTTGTGACGTGATGCCGAGTAGACGCCGACCACCAGCGCCAGCACGGTGGTCAATGCCATGGCCATCAAGGCCAGTGGCACAGTCAGGGCAAGCCGTTCCAAAACCAGTTCCAGCACCGGGCTGCTGTAGGCGTAGCTGGTGCCCAAGTCGCCCACCAGCATGCCGCTGACCCACTGCCCGTAGCGCTGCATCGGCGGCAGGTCCAGCCCCAGTTTGACGGCCAGCGCCTGCACGGCTTCGGGCGCTGCATCTGGCCCCATCAGCATCTGGGCGGCATTGCCCGGCAGGATTTCGAGCACCAGAAACACCACCACCGAGGCCCCGACCAGGGTCGCCAGCAGCGTGAGCAGACGCTTGAGCAGGAACAGGCTCATGGTGCGGGCAAAGCGCGGATAATTCGGATCATGTGGGCCGCTGTTTTTGTTTGGGTGACCGGCGTGGATGGTAAGCCATGGCCTTGATCATCACCGACGAGTGCATCAATTGTGATGTCTGCGAGCCCGAGTGCCCGAATGAGGCCATTTTTTTGGGGCCCGAGATCTACGAGATCGACCCGCACAAATGCACCGAGTGCGTCGGTCATTTTGACGAGCCCCAATGCGTGCAGGTCTGCCCGGTGGCCTGCATTCCTATCAACCCGCAGTTCGTCGAGGACCGGGAAACGCTGTGGCAAAAATACCGCCGACTGCAGGCGCGCGTTGACAAACCGGCTCCCAGTTGAGCCGGGCGGCGCCCGCTGGTGGCGCCTCTAGTCGGTCGCCGCCGCCTTTTTTGCCGCTTTTTTCTTGTCCTTGGCATCGGGCGTGCCCGGCACTTGCGCCTTGAATTCGTCGGTGCCGGACAGCTTGGGCTTCTTGGCGGTTTTCTGCGGGGGCTGGCTGTCCTTGGGGTGGGAGGCAGCGTGCTGCGGCTTGGCAGACTTTACAGGCTTGGCAGGCGTGACTTTAGGGGTCACGGCTTGCAAGTCGGCTTTGTCCTTTTGCAGCCGCGCTTTTTCCATCGCAGCGGCGGCTTGGGCGTTGCGCTGGCTGGCCTGGTCAGCCGCCTGCTTTTGTGCGTTGGTTCGGCTGTCGGCTGTGTCCACCACGGTGCCGCCGCCGGCACAGGGCTGCTGGCTGTAGCTGTTGCCGCATTTGTAGGTTGTTTGGCCCCAGGCCCCCGTCACAATTGAAGTTGCAGCTATTAAAAAAATAGCATCTAGGATCCGGATCGGCATCATGGTCTCCCTCCTTTGCCTCCGGATTATGAAGGCTGGGCGGCAGATTCGGGCGGTGTTGGCGGTGTCGGTGGCTCAGGCCGGGCTGGTTTGGGCCGTGGCGGCTTGCTGGTGTGCACCAGCAGTGTGGCCTTGGCCATATCGCCGGCACACAGGGCTGGCCAGGCGGTCAAGGCGCGGCTGATCGCCTGGTCGATGGCGATGCGGTGGTCGGGCGAGGGCTTTTTCAGCACCCAGTTCACGACCTCGGCACGGTCACCCGGATGCCCCACGCCCAGGCGCAGCCGCCAGTAGTCACCGGTGCCCAATTGGGCATGGATGTCTCGGAGTCCGTTGTGCCCCGCGTGGCTGCCGCTAAATTTGAGCTTGGCCTCACCTGGGGCCACGTCCAGCTCGTCATGCGCCACCAGAATGTCGGCGGGCGCAATCTTGTA
>JBAXMQ010000201.1:0-4833 GCA_037134215.1 Betaproteobacteria bacterium | reverse complement strand
GCAGCGCGTCGCCCACCACTTGGCGGAATTTCGCGCCGTGTTGCTTGGCCACCATGTGCGCGGCAGAGGCCAACTCCTCTGGCCCCATGTGTTCGGCCGGTGTGTTGACCAGATCCCGTGTGGCTGCCACGGCGGTGGCTAGCGCGACGCCGCGCTGCGCGTCCGCATCCGGGGCCAGCAGCAACTGGGCAGCCGCACGGCGCCGTGGTTTGTACAGGTCGAACTCGTAGGCACCCAGTTCCCAGGACATGGCGGCCTGCTCGGCGGGCACCACCAGCCCCTGGTCGGACAGGCGGTAACGCCCCTGGGGCAAAGCTGTGGGCAAGGCGGACAAGGCAAACGGATGGTCCGCCCGGGCCACGCCGGCGAACACCTGGGCCAGTTTGCCCTGCGCATCCGGTACCAGGGCATGGCTGTCGGGTGCGCCGGTGAACCCGACGGTCTGCAACCACTGCCGGGTTGGGGTCGGCAGGGTGGGCGCGAGTTGCGCGAATCGAGCGGCGTCCACCACGGTGATGGCGGTAGCGCTGGCGGGGATGGTTTTCTGGAGTTGGACAGTCATGGCCGCATGGTAACGCGCCGGCCAAGGACGCGACCTGTGCGTTACTCGAGAGCAGCTTCCTCGGCCTTGTCACCCTCGGTAAAGACCGGGATCAAGCTGTCAACGCCAGTCGCTTCAAGGCTCATGGCGACCGACGATCCTGATGCCACCACAAGCACCAGTTTGCCGCCGCGTTGCTGTGCGGCCTTGGCGCTTGCGACCAAAAGGCGGATGCCCACAGAGGCCAGAAACCGCACAGCTGTCAGGTAAATCACCACACCCTTCTTTGGCGCTTCGACCAGTTCCAGGATCTGCGCGGAGACTGAATCGGCGCCCTCCATATCGAGGCGGCCCGAAATCGTGATCCGGCGGAGATCGGCCCCGACGTCTTGAAAGCTGACAGACATGCTGGTTGCTCCTTCAATAAGCTGCGTAATCAACCGACACTGTGATCACTTGGCGATCAAGCTGTCGCAAATTAAAATGTAACCCAAGAATGAAATGGCCCGCCGGCTCATCCCGCTGCAAATTCCCAACAAATACGCCATGCCCATCACATTTGAAGATGCCCATGACGACTTGAGCCGCATCCGCTTGACCGGTCGTCTGGACATACCCGGAATCGACGCGATTTCCGAAACCTTTACCCAACTCTCGCATCACAGCAAGCCGGGGATTGTCGTGGACTTGAGTGGCGTGACCTTTCTGGTGTCGTTCGGACTACGCGAACTCATTACCAATGCCAAACTGATTCAGCAGCGCGGCGGGCGCATGGTCATCTTCGTGGGCGATAACAAGGCGGTTTACAAGACACTTGAAACGACGGGAATCGCGTCTTTGATTCCGACCTTCACAGACCCTGAGCAGGCTGACCGCGCGGCCTTGGACTAGCCCGCCATGGAATCTTCTTTTCCAAGCCGCACTGTTTCTCTGGAAGTACCCGCACAGCTGTCGGTTTTGCGGCAGGTGTCTGCCTGGTTGGAGTCTCACGCCATCACGTGGGGGATCCCTGAAGCGATCTGGCCGCGCCTCGATCTGTGCGTGAATGAAATCATTGCCAACTGCGTGACCCACGGCGGCCCTGAAGTCCAGGGTGGGCCTTTGACCCTGCATCTCGCTATCGCAGCTTCCCATGATCAAACGCTCGTGACCCTGTCAGTCGCTGACAGCGGAAGGGCTTTCGATCCGACGTCTGCTGCCCCAAGAGCACGAGCCGCCAGCCTCGCAGATGCAACCCCCGGAGGCCTCGGTCTCATCATGATGCGCGACAGTGCGAGCCGGATGGCTTACCGGCGTACGAACGGGCGAAACCACATTGATGTGTTGTTTCAGTTTGATAACCCAAGGCCCGAATCCACGAGTCAACTCTCAGCACGAAGCACCCACGCAGAGCGACGACGCGTGGACCGAGGGGGCAAGGTGCAGCGGTCCGGCATGGATAGGCGCCGTCAAAATCTTTCCTGGATTCCTTTGTTCAAGGACGCGCCGCTGCAGGCGCTGGAAGCTGTTTTGCAGAATTGCCCGGTGCTGGACATCGCCGCGAACACCCCCGTGCTGGTGCCGGGTCAAGCCAATCGCAGTGTTTACATCGCGCTCAGCGGCGCTGTCGTGGCCCACCTCAGTTACCAGCACAGAACTCTGGCGCCCGTTGCCATCCTTCTTGGCCAATGTATAGGCGAGCTGTCCGCGATTGATGGCAAGCCGGTTTCCACACTGGTGGTGGCGATGACCGATGCGCGTGTTTTGCGCATTCCCCAAGAAATCTTCTGGGGGGACCTGATGACGCTCAACGGCATTGCCGAAAACTTCCGAATCATCCTGAGCGATCGTGTGCGCAAATCCAAGGAGTTGGCCTTGCAGGCACAGCGCGACCACCTGGAGATTGAACACCTCACGAAGGAACTCCAGATCGCGCGGCAACTGCAAATCAGTATGGTGCCGCTGCAACGCCCCCTGTTCGGCCACCGGACGGACCTGGACATCTGCGGGTTCATGGAGCCCGCATCCGCAGTGGGCGGTGATTTCTTTGACGCCTTTTTCGTTCGGGAAGACCAACTGTTTTTCTGCATCGCCGATGTCTCTGGCCATGGCATTGCCTCCGCCCTGTTCATGGCGCGGGCCATGGGGCTGATCCGTGTGCTGGCCATGGGCATCATGGAGCCGCACACGCTGCTGAGTGAACTCAATGCCCGGCTTTGTGACGGCAATGACGCCAACCTTTTCGTCACGATGTTTTGTGGAATTGTCGATATTCCCAAGCGAAAAATCAGGTACTCCAATGGCGGTCACTGCGCACCCATGCTCTTGCAGCCGGGTCGTTCCCGCATGTTGCCCATCCCTGCGGGCCCGCTGGTGGGTGCATTTGCGGGCTGTCAATACAGCTCAATGGACATACACCTGGGCCACGGAGAGACCTTGTTCTGTTACACCGATGGCGTCACCGAGGCCCAGGACGCGAATGAAGAAGATTTTTCAGAGCAGCGTTGCCTGCACATGCTCAACGGCCTGCAGCCACTGGCGTCGGGCGATTTACTGGACTATGTGCGCGCCCAAGTCGCGGTATTCAGCGGCACGGACATCCTGCAAGATGATTGCACCATGCTGGCCATCCAGCTGCCTTGATGGTTGGCCTACCAAGCCGCCACATAATCCGCCTTGACAACAATGCAAACGGTACAGCGGGAGATTTCAAGGCATGCTCGACGATATCAAAAAGACGCTTTGGGCCACAGCTGACAAGCTGCGCGCCAACATGGACGCGGCTGAATACAAGCACCTTGTGCTCGGCCTCATCTTCGTCAAGTACATCTCCGACACCTTTGCAGCCCGCCGGGCCGAGCTGACCAAGCGGCTGACCAACCCGGCGGACGAGTACTTTTTTCACGATGCCCAGCCCGGCGACATTGAGGCCGAGCTCGAAGACCGCGACTATTACCGCGAGGTCAACGTCTTCTGGGTGCCAGAAGCTGCTCGCTGGGAAAGCCTGCGCGCCGCCGCCAAGCAGAGCGACATCGGCAAGCGCATTGACGACGCACTGGCCGTCATCGAGACCGAGAACCCCAAGCTAAAAGGCATCCTGGACAAGCGTTATGCGCGGGCCCAGCTACCCGACGGCAAGCTCGGCGAGTTGGTTGATTTGGTGTCCACCATCGGCTTTGGTGACGATCCGGGCAAAGCGCGGGACGTGCTGGGCCAAGTCTACGAATACTTTTTGGGCATGTTCGCCAGCGCCGAAGGCAAGCGTGGCGGGCAGTTCTACACCCCGGCCAGCATTGTCAAAACCCTGGTGGCCGTGCTCAACCCGCACACCGGCAAGGTGTACGACCCGTGTTGCGGTTCGGGTGGCATGTTTGTGCAGTCCGAGCGATTCATCGAAGCGCATGGCGGCAAGATCGGTGATGTGTCCATCTACGGCCAAGAGGCCAACCCCACCACTTGGCGTCTGGCGGCGATGAACCTCGCCATCCGTGGCATCGAACCCAACCTGGGCCGTGAGCCCAACGACACCTTCACGCACAACCAGCACCCTGACCTGCGCGCCGACTTCATTCTGGCGAACCCGCCGTTCAACATCAGCGACTGGTGGCACGGCAGCCTGACGGGTGATCCGCGCTGGGTCTATGGCGACCCACCCGCCGGCAACGCCAACTATGCGTGGTTGCAGCATATGCTGTACCACCTTAAGCCCACGGGCCGTGCCGGTATCGTGCTGGCGAACGGCTCCATGAGCTCCAGCCAGAACAGCGAAGGCGAGATTCGCGCCGCCATGGTCGAGGCCGATGTGGTCGAGGTGATGATCGCGCTGCCAGGGCAACTGTTCTTCAACACCCAGATTCCGGCCTGCCTGTGGTTCCTGACCAAGCAGAAGGCTGTCCGCAAGGGCGAAGTGCTGTTTGTTGATGCCCGCAAGCTGGGCAGCATGATCAGCCGGGTGCAATGCGAGTTCACCGATGACGTCATCAGCCGCATCGCCGACACCGTGTCCGCATGGCGCGGTGAGGCGGGCGCTGGCGCGTACCAGGACATCGCAGGCTTCTGCCGCAGCGTCAAGCTGGCCGAGATCGCCCAGCACGGCCATGTCCTGACCCCTGGCCGCTATGTGGGTGCCGAAGAGGTGGAAGACCGCGATGAAGACTTTGCCACGAGGATGCAGCAACTCACCGAAAAGTTGGGTGAGCAGATGGCGAAGGGCGCCGAGCTAGACCAGTTGATCCGGCAAAAGCTGGGGGGGTTAGGATATGAGTTCTGAAAACCCTGCCTGCGATGAGCTTCGCTCCAAGGTACCGTTAGAC
>JBAXMQ010000200.1:0-4902 GCA_037134215.1 Betaproteobacteria bacterium | reverse complement strand
CGCCCACCGACAACTGATCGCCGTCCTGCATGCGGCGATACATGCCAGGCATGGCGAGCACCAGGGAGGGAAAGTAGTTCGAGCGGGCTGCCACCTGGGTCATGACATCGGGGTCGGTCAGGCCGTGCAGGGCAAAGAAGGCCGCAGCCGATTCGCCGCCAAACCCGGTTGGCCCCAGGGTGCCGATCCGCGCCATGCAGTAGTCGGTGGCACTGATCCACAGCCGCACCTGCCAACGCTCGCACAGCCAGTGCGCCAGCCCCACATGGTCTGGGTGCATGTGGGTGACGATCACCCGCAGGATCGGCAGGCCATCAAGTGCCTCGGCAAAAACCTGCTCCCACTGGGCGCGGGCTGCGTCATGGCTGATGCAGCAGTCCACCACGCTCCACCCCTGCACCCCGTCGAGCTCGTCACGCAGCAACCACAGGTTGATGTGGTTGAGCGCAAAGGGCAGCGCCATGCGCACCCATTTCACACCCGGCGCCACGGTCAAAGCAGTACCCGGCTCGGGCAGGGTATCGCCCAGGGGGTAGTGCAGCTGTTTTTCTAGGTCGTTCAAAAGGTCTCCTGAATTGCGACATAATTGACGTTTACGTAAACGTCAATGGATTGGACCCATTGTAGGGGGCGGTGTGCCGGCTGGCAGTCACCTTCAGCACGCCCAAGGGGACGCACACTTTATGGCGACGACCTACAGCATCAGTGACCTGGCCAGGGAGTTCGACCTGACCACCCGGGCCATGCGCTTTTATGAAGACATGGGCTTGCTGCAGCCCGAGCGCTCCGGCCCCGGTGGCCGCAACCGGGTGTACAGTGGCCGCGACCGGACCCGGCTCAAACTCACGCTGAGGGCCAAACGACTGGGCTTGAGCCTGACCGAGGCCAAGGACATCATCGACCTGTATGACAGCCCGCGTGACACCGGCTTGCAGCTGCAAAAATTTCTGGAGGTGCTGGCCAAGCACCAACAACAGCTGGAAGCGCAGATGACCGACCTGCAGGCCAACCTGGACGAGCTCAAGGTGCACCAGCGCGAGGCCCGGGCCTTGCTGGCCAAGAGCAAAAATGCAAAAGGGACAAAGCATGACCCCCTCTGAGATCGCCCGGCAGCGGGTTCAGGACAGTCTGGACCGACAGGGCATGATGCGCCATTTGGGCGCGCACCTGCTGCAGGCCGAACCGGGGCTGTGCGTGGTGGCCCTGCCCTATTCGGACCGGGTCACGCAGCAGCAGGGCGGCTTCCATGGCGGGGCCATGGGCGCGCTGGCCGACATTGCCGGTGGCTATGCCGCGCTGACTGTGGTGCCCGAGGGCATGGAGGTCAGCACGGTGGAGTACAAGGTCAATTTTCTGGCGGCGTTTCAGGGCGGCGAATTGCGCGCCACCGGACGTGTCGTGAAGGCCGGCCGGCGCATCATCGTCACCAGCGCCGAGGTGACGCACCTGGCCGAGGACGGCCGCCAGACCGCGTGCGCTGTGATGCAGCAGACCCTGGTGCCCGTGCCCAAAACCTACTGACCTATTGCAACAGGAGACCACGCCATGAACCTGCCCGGACTTGATTTTCAACTCGGCCCCGATGTCGACGCCCTGCGCGACGCCGTGCGCGACTTTGCCCAGAGCGAGATCGCGCCGCGCGCGGCCGAGATCGACCGCAGCGACCAGTTTCCGATGGACCTGTGGCCCAAGATGGGCGCGCTGGGGGTGCTGGGCATCACCGTGGGTGAAGCGTATGGCGGCGCCAACATGGGCTACCTGGCGCACATGATCGCCATGGAAGAAATCTCGCGTGCCAGCGCCTCGGTCGGCCTGAGCTACGGGGCCCACAGCAACCTGTGCGTGAACCAGATCAAGCGCAACGGCACCCCCGAACAAAGGCTGAAGTACCTGCCCAAACTGATCAGCGGTGAGCACATCGGCGCCTTGGCCATGAGTGAGCCCGGCGCCGGCAGCGACGTCATGAGCATGAAGTTGCTGGCCGAGGACAAGGGTGGTTACCACCTGCTCAACGGCAGCAAAATGTGGATCACCAACGGGCCCGATGCCGACACCCTGGTGGTTTATGCCAAGAGCGAGCCCGAACTCGGCGCCCGCGGCGTCACCGCCTTCTTGATCGAAAAGGGCATGAAGGGCTTCAGCATCGCGCAAAAGCTCGACAAGCTGGGCATGCGCGGCAGCCACACCGGGGAGCTGGTGTTTCACAATGTCGAGGTGCCGGCACAGAACGTCTTGGGCGGCCTCAACAACGGTGCCAGGGTGCTCATGAGCGGGTTGGACTATGAACGGGCCGTGCTGTCCGGCGGGCCGCTGGGCATCATGCAGTCGGTGATGGACAACGTGGTGCCCTACATCCACGACCGCAAGCAGTTTGGCCAAAGCATCGGCGAGTTTCAGCTGATCCAGGGCAAGGTGGCCGACATGTACACCGTGCTGCAGGCCGGCCGGGCCTTTGCCTACACCGTCGCCAAAAACCTCGACGCTTTGGGCAGCGACCATGTGCGCAAGGTGCGCAAGGACTGTGCGTCGGTGATTCTGTGGTGTGCCGAAAAAGCCACCTGGATGGCGGGTGAAGGTGTGCAGATTTTCGGCGGCAACGGCTACATCAACGACTACCCGCTGGGCCGGCTCTGGCGCGATGCCAAGCTGTACGAGATCGGCGCCGGCACCAGCGAGATCCGGCGCATGCTGATCGGCCGCGAGTTGTTTGCAGAAACCCTGTAAGGCGCGCCGCCAGACCGGCGAAAATGCCCAGCCATGAGCACCTCACTTCACCACCTGCTGGACAACAACCGTGTCTGGGCCGCCCGCATGGAGCGCGAGCGCCCCGGTTTCTTCAGCAAGCTGGCGCACCAGCAAAGCCCCAAGTACCTGTGGATCGGCTGCTCCGACAGCCGGGTACCGGCCAATGAGATCACCGGGCTGGACCCGGGCGAGGTGTTCGTGCACCGCAATGTGGCCAATGTGGTGGTGCACTCCGACCTCAACGCCCTGTCTGTGATCCAGTTCGCGGTGGACCACCTCAAGGTGGAGCACATCATGGTGGTGGGCCATTACGGCTGTGGTGGCGTGCTGGCCACCCTGCGCGGCCTGCGCGTGGGCTTGGCCGACAACTGGCTGCGCCATGTGCACGACGTCAAGCTGCGGCACCGCCGCCGCATCGACCACCTGAGCGTGCCCGAGCAGGAGGACGTGCTGTGCGAGATGAACGTGATCGAGCAGGTCGGCAATGTGGCGCTGTCCAATGTGATGCAGGACGCCTGGAGCCGGGGCCAGAAGGTGTCGGTGCATGGCTGGTGCTACGGCCTCAAGGACGGCCTGGTGAAAGACCTGGGCGTGAGCATGCAGGGCCCGCACGAGGTGGTGAATGTGTTTCGCAATGCGCTCAAGCGCTACCCGCGTGGCAGCCAGTTACCGGCTTAATCCAAAGGTGGTCGCCATGTTCCCGCAACGTCTCGACTCCAGCCTCGCCTACGACATCGCCAAGGCGATGATGGACGGCTTCAACCGCCACTACCGCCTGTTTCGCACCGAATCGGCACGTGCCAAGCACCGCTTCGAGACTGCCGACTGGCACGGCCAGCAGCGGGCCCAGCGCGAGCGCATCGAGTTTTACGTCCTGCGCGTGCGCGAGGCCTCGACCCGGCTGGAGCGGGAGTACAAGGCCGGCGAGCAGCCCATGGACATCTGGCAACAGGTCAAGCTGCACTACATCGGCCTGCTGGTCAACCACCACCAACCAGAGCTGGCCGAGACGTTTTTCAACTCGGTCACCACCAAGATCCTGCACCGCACCCACTTCCACAACGATTTCATCTTTGTGCGCCCGGCCGTCAGCACCGAGTACATCGAAGATAACGCCCCCGAAGCGCGCCCGACCTACCGCGCCTACTACCCAACACCGACCGACCTGCCGGCCATGCTGCATCAGCTGGTGCAGGATTTTGACCTGCGCCTGCCCTTTGAAGACCTTCCGCGCGATGTCCAACTGGTGGCGCAGGCCTTGACGCGGGTGCTGGGCGAGGCCACGCTGCGTGCCAACTTCCAGGTGCAGGTCCTGACCAGCCTGTTCTTTCGCAACAAGGGCGCCTACATCGTGGGCAAGCTGATCAACGGCTTCACCGAGTTCCCCTTTGCGCTGCCGATCCTGCATGTGCGGCCCGGCGAAAAACTGGCGATCGACGCGGCCCTGTTTGGCGAGGATGACCTGCTGATGCTGTTCAGCTTTGCGCGGGCCTACTTCATGGTGGACATGGAGATTCCGTCGGCCTACGTGCAGTTTCTGCGCAGCATGATGCCGCGCAAGCCGCGCAATGAAATCTACAACGCGCTCGGCCTGGCCAAGCAGGGCAAGACGCTGTTTTACCGTGACTTTTTGCACCACCTGCGGCATTCCAGCGACCAGTTCCGCATCGCGCCCGGCATCAAGGGCATGGTGATGCTGGTGTTTGACCTGCCCTCGTTCCCTTATGTGTTCAAGATCATCAAGGACTACTACCCGCCACAAAAAGACACGACCCGGGAGCAGATCCAGGGCAAGTACCTGCTGGTCAAGCAGCACGACCGTGTAGGGCGCATGGCCGACACGCTGGAGTACAGCGAGGTGGCGTTTCCGCGCGCCCGTTTCAATGACGAGCTGATTGCAGAGATCGAAAAATTCGCCCCCAGCCAGCTTGAGATCAGCGACCGCGATGGTGACGGCCAACTCGAAGTCATCATCAAGCATGTGTACATCGAACGCCGCATGATCCCGCTCAATATTTACCTGCAGGAGGCTTTCGACGCCGGGGGCACTGACCAGGCCAACACCAGCCCGGCCGCTCACCGAGCACGCGAGCAGATCGAACGCGGCGTGATCGAGTACGGCAACGCCATCAAGGACCTGGTGGCGGCCAACATCTT
>JBAXMQ010000199.1:0-4915 GCA_037134215.1 Betaproteobacteria bacterium | reverse complement strand
TCGATGACCATCAGGTGCAGCAGGCGCGACACCATGGGGCTGTAGCGGTCAAAGCCCTCCGGGTGGTCGGCGGCCAGGTGGATGTGGCCGGCGCTGGCCAATGGCGAGCCGCTGGCGGTGATGACGATGGTGGTGGCGCCGTTTTTGCGCGCAATGTCGCAGGCGTCCATCAGGTCACGGGTGCGGCCCGAGTTGGAGATCACCACCACGCAGTCGCCCGGCCCCAACACCGAGGCGCTCATCACCTGCATATGGCCGTCGCTGTAGGCGATGGTGTGTACGCCGAGCCGGAAGAACTTGTGCTGCGCGTCCTGCGCCACCACGCCCGAATTGCCCACGCCAAAGAACTCGATGCGCTTGCCGTCGCGGTAGGCCGCCACCAAGGCATTGACCGCGCGTTCGATGGCCGCGCTGCTGGCGTCGTTGCGGTACTTTAAAAAAGCAGCCACGGTGTTGTCGATCACCTTGACCATGATGTCGTTGGTCTTGTCGTCGGCGTCCACACTGCGGTGGATAAAGGGCACCCCCTCGCTCACGCTGCCGGCCAGTTTGAGCTTGAAGTCGGACAGACCGTCGTAACCGACGCTTCGGCAAAAGCGCACCACCGTGGGTTTGCTCACATGCGCCCGGTCGGCCAGCTCGCTCACCGGCAGATTGGCAAAGGCCCGCGGATCACTCAGCACCAACCGTCCCACGCGCTGCTCGGCGGGTGCCAGTGAGGGCAGCGAGGCCTGGATGCGATCAAGCATGGTGATTAGGCCTCTTCGGCCCAGCAAAAGCCGTCTCGGGCGATCATGGCGCTGGCGGCGCTGGGCCCCCAGGTGCCGGCGGTGTAGGGGCGCGGGCCTTGCGGGTCGGCCGCCCAATGGTTCAGGATGGGCTCGACCCAGCGCCAGGCTTCCTCCTGCTCGTCACTGCGCACAAACAGGTTGAGCCTGCCGTCGATCACGTCGAGCAACAGGCGCTCATAAGCGCCGACCCGTTCCGAGCCAAAGCGTTTGTCAAAGTCCAGATCCAGCTGCACTGGGGCCAGCGACTGAGAATGCCGCCGGTTTTCCTGCCCCTGCGCCAGCAAGTGCAGTTCCAGCCCGTCGCGGGGCTGCAGGTTGATGACCAGCCGGTTGGCCATGCCGGCCTGCGAGTTGAAGATGGCGTGCGGCGTGGGCCGGAAGTTGACCACGATGTGGGCGTCGCGGCCGGCCAGGCGCTTGCCGGTGCGGATGTAGAAGGGCACGCCGGCCCAGCGCCAGTTGGAAATTTCGGTGCGCAGCGCCACAAAAGTTTCGGTGCTGCTGCGTGGGTTGACCCCCAGTTCGTCGCGGTAAGCGGCCACCGGTGTGCCACCCACTGTGCCCGCACTGTACTGGCCGCGGATGACGTCTTGCGCCAGCGTTTGCGCCGTCCAGGGCTTGAGTGAGCGCAGTACCTTGAGCTTTTCGTCGCGGATGGCGTCGGCGTGCGAGTTGATGGGCGGCTCCATGCCGATGGCGCACAGCAGTTGCAAGGCGTGGTTTTGCACCATGTCGCGCAGGGCGCCGGTGGTCTCGTAGAACGCGCCGCGCTTCTCCACCCCCAGCTCTTCGGCCATGGTGATCTGGATGTTGGCGATGTGCTCGCGCCGCCACAGCGGCTCGAACAGGGCGTTGCCAAAGCGCAGGGCAAACAGGTTTTGTACTGCCGGCTTGCCCAGGTAATGGTCGATGCGGAACACCTGGCGTTCACTGAAAACACCGCGCACCGTGTCGTTGATGGCTCGGTTGCTGGCCAGGTCGTGGCCCAGCGGCTTCTCCAGCACCACCCGGGTCTGCGCCGTGTTCAGGCCAACGGCGGCGAGTTGCTCGCACACCGTGGTGAACAGGCTGGGCGCGGTGGCCACATACATCACCACGGTATCGACCTGGCGTTCGGCCAGGGTGGCTTTGAGCCGGGCATAGTCGTCCGGGCGCGACAAGTCCATGCGCACAAACTCCAGCAGCGCGGCAAAGCGGGCAAACTCCTCCACGCTCGGGCGTTTGGCCAACTCAACCTTGTCAAAGCGGCTGCGGATCAGCTCGCGGTAGGCGTCTTGGCTGTGGTCGTCCCGGCCGATGCCGATGATGCGTCCGCCCTCGGGCAGCGTACCATGGCGGAAGGCTTGGAACAGCGCCGGCATCAATTTGCGCCAAACCAGGTCGCCGGTGCCGCCAAACAGGACAAGATCAAAGGACATGATGATGAGTTACATGAATCGGGACGTTGTACTGTAACTTTGTTTCAAGGATAATTCAAGGGCAGGACTCGACCATGAACCAACTTGACGCACTCAAACAATTCACCACGGTGGTTGCCGACACCGGCGACTTTCGGCAGCTGGCGGCCTACCAGCCGCAGGACGCCACCACCAACCCCTCGCTCATCCTGAAAGCGGTGCAAAAGCCCGATTACCAGCCGTTGCTGGCCCAGACGGTGGCGCGCTTTCGCGGCCGCCCGCTCGATGAGCTGACCGACCGGCTGCTGGTGCGCTTTGGCCGCGAGATCCTGGCCATCATCCCGGGCCGAGTCTCGACCGAGGTGGACGCCCGCCTGAGCTTCGACACCGCTGCCACGGTGACGCGTGCTGAGCGGCTGATTGCGTTGTACCAGGCCGAGGGCATCGACACCCAGCGCATCCTGATCAAGATCGCTGCCACCTGGGAGGGCATTGCAGCGGCGGCCCAGCTGGAGCGGCGTGGCATCCACACCAATCTGACCTTGCTTTTCGCTTTTGCACAGGCCGTGGCCTGTGGCCAGGCCCGGGTGCAACTGATCTCGCCCTTTGTCGGCCGAATTTACGACTGGCACAAGAAAGTCGCTGGCCCAGCCTGGGTCGAAGCCGCGCGCACCGGCGCCAACGATCCAGGCGTGCAGTCGGTGCGCCAGATTTACCAGTATTACAAGCGGTTCGGCATCGCCACGGAGGTGATGGGCGCGAGTTTTCGCAACCTGGGCCAGATCACCGCGCTGGCGGGATGTGACCTGCTGACCATCAGCCCCGAGCTGTTGGCGGCCCTTGCGGCCAGCGACGCGCCGCTGCTGCGGGCGCTGGATGCCGGTGAAGCCCAGGCGCTGGACCTGACGCCGGTGCAGTACGACGAGGCTGGTTTCCGCTTTGCGCTGAACGAGGACGCCATGGCCACCGAGAAGCTGGCCGAAGGCATTCGCGCCTTCTGCGCCGATGCCGTCCGGCTGGATCAGCTCTTGACGGCATGAGCGCCCCCACGCCCTCCGCCATGAACCACACCCGTTGCGACCGCACCCCCGCCTGGGCCGCGTTGCAGGCGGCTGCTGACCAAGGCCGGAACTTTGACCTGCGTACCGCCTTTGCTGCGGATGGCCAGCGCTTTGAGCGCTTCAGCCTGAGCGCGCCGCATGTGTTTGCCGACCTGTCCAAAAACCTGATTGACGACCACACCCAGGCGCTGTTGCTCGAACTGGCGCAACAGTGCGGTGTGGCAGCGCACCGCGACGCCATGTTTGCGGGTGAGGCCATCAACCGCACCGAGCAGCGCCAGGTGCTCCACACTTTGTTGAGAAATCCGGCGCCAGCCCTTGCTGTACCTGGTGATCTAGCTCCTGAAAATGTAGCAAGCGAACAGGCTCAGGTGCATGCCACGCTGGACGCCATGCTGGCCTTTGCCGAGACCGTGCGGTCCGATGCCACCATCACCGATGTGGTCAACATCGGCATCGGCGGCTCGGACCTGGGGCCGCAGATGGCGGTGCTGGCGCTGGACGCCTTTGTGGCGCGGGGCAAGCGCTTCCACTTTGTTTCGAACGTCGATGGCCATGAGCTGGCGGCTGTTCTGAAACACCTGCGGCCTGAGCACACGCTGTTCCTGATCGCCAGCAAGACCTTCACCACCATCGAGACCATGACCAACGCCGCCTCGGCCAAGGCCTGGTTCGAGGCGCAGGGCGGCACCGACATTGCGGGTCACTTTGCGGCGCTGACCACCAACGTGGCCGCAGCGCATGCCTTTGGCATCAGCACCACCTTCGGCTTTTGGGACTGGGTGGGCGGCCGCTACTCGCTGTGGTCGGCCATCGGGCTCCCGCTGGCGATTGCCATCGGAGCCCCCGGTTTTCGGGACTTTCTGGCCGGTGCCCACGCCATGGACCGGCATTTTCGTGAGGCTGAACTGGCTCAGAACCTGCCGGTGCGCCTGGCGCTGATCGATGTCTGGTACCGTAATTTCCTGGGTTTCAGCAGCCGCAGCATCGCGCCCTACCACAGCGCCCTGCGCCGGCTGCCGGCCTATTTGCAGCAGTTGGAGATGGAGAGCAACGGCAAACGGGTGGACGCTGACGGTCAGGCCCTGCCTTTTGCCACCGCGCCCGTGCTGTGGGGCGAGCCGGGCACCAACGGCCAGCACGCCTACTTTCAGATGCTGCACCAGGGCACCGATGTGGTGCCCGTGGAGTTTGTGGCGGTCAAGCGGGCGCGGCACAGTCTGCCCGGGCACCAGATCCTGCTGCTGGCCAATGCGTTGGCGCAGGCCCAAGCGCTGATGCTGGGCAAGGTGGATGCGGGCGGCCACAAACACTTCACCGGCAACCGGCCCAGCACTTTTTTGCTGCTGGAAGACCTCACGCCGGCCAGCCTGGGTGCGCTGATTGCGCTGCAGGAGCACCGCGTGTTTGTCAGCGGCAGCCTTTGGGGCATCAACAGCTTTGACCAATGGGGGGTGGAGCTGGGCAAGGTGCTGGCACGTGATGTCGAAGCCCGGCTGGCCTCGGGTGATGAGGCCGGGTTGGACGGCTCCACCGCCGGCCTGCTGCGCCGGCTGCGGGCTCCGTGATTTGCCCGTTGTGACTGACCATGCAGACGACGCTATCGTGAGCACCATCGAGCAAGGGCAGCCTGACTAGGCGGAGGAGGGCATCAAGGCCATCAAGT
>JBAXMQ010000198.1:0-4918 GCA_037134215.1 Betaproteobacteria bacterium | reverse complement strand
ATGGAATGCACAGTCAACTGGACCGGCGGCCTGGGAACGCGCTCAGGCATGGGTTTTATGGCCGAAACCGGCAGCGGCCACACCCTGATGATGGACGGCGCGCCTGACGCCGCCAAGCCCGAGCTCGGCGGCCAGAACCTGGCGCCGCGCCCGCTGGAGCTGCTGTTGGCCGGCGCCGGCGGCTGCACCGCCTACGACGTGGTGCTGATCCTCAAACGCGGCCGCCATGCCGTGGCCGGTTGCACCGTCAAACTCACTGCCGAGCGGGCCGACGCTGACCCGAAGGTGTTCACAAGCATCAACATGCACTTCACCGTCACCGGCAAAGCCGTGCCGGCTGCCGCCGTGGAGCGCGCCATCGCCATGAGCCACGACAAATATTGCTCGGCCAGCATCATGCTGGGCAAAACGGCACAGATCAGCACCAGTTTTGAGGTGCTGGAGGTCTGAGCCCTCGCGTCGCGCTGTTATAATTTTGTTATTATTTTTTTGGAGTGCCATCATGCTGACCACCATGCGCCGAATTGGCAACTCCCGCGGTGTGTTGATCCCGGCGGCTTTTCTGGCGTCTTGCCAGATCGAGGATCAGGTGGACATGCAACTGCAAGACGGGCAGATTGTCATCAAACCGGTGCGTCGCCAACTGCGTGAAGGTTGGTTTACTGACGCTGGCAGCGCATCACCAGTCGACTTAGCGCAGGAGCAGGCCGAAGCGCAGGACTGGTCCGCCCCGTCCACGATGGATGACGATGAGTGGGTGTGGTGAGCCGAGCTATCGCTCGCGGCGATGTCTATTGGGTCAATCTTGACCCAGTCGTCGGTAGCGAGATCCAGAAAACCCGCCTGGCGCTGGTCGTCTCACCGGACGATTTGAATCAAGCCTTGCCGAGTGTCATCATTGCGCCCCTGACCAGCGCCGGCCGGCCTTTGGGATGCCGTCCTGGGGTGGTTTTTCAGGCCAAAAGCGCTCGGATCCTGCTCGACCAATTGCGCTGCGTCGACAAAATCAGGCTGGGTAAAAAAATGGGAAGCATCGACGCCAAGGTTTGGCACGGCGTGCTGATGGAAATGCTGGCTTAACGCCTTCTGCCCTTGTCAGCCTAAACCCGCTGCGCCACCGTCGTCATCACTTTGGCGGCGGCTCGCATCAGGGCCTTGGCCGGGGCCGGCAGCTCCTGCGCCCCTGCGCGACGGGCGTCCACGGCGTGGCGCGCTTCGTCATCTTGCATTTGCGCCACGATGGCGCGTGAGGCATGGTCGTTGCTGGGCAGCCGGCTCATATGGCTTTGCAGGTGCGCCTCCACCTGGTTTTCGGTCTCCACCACAAAGCCCAGGCTGACCCGGTCGCCCAACCGCCCGGCCAGCAGCCCCAAGCCAAAGGCGCCGGCGTACCACAGCGGGTTGAGCAGCGAGGGCCGTGCGCCCAGCTCGCTCAGGCGCTGGCTGGTCCAGGCCAGATGGTCGGCCTCTTCGGCGCTGGCCCGCATGAAATGGACCTTCAGCGCTTCGCTTTTTGTAGCAAAAGCCTGAGCCGTATAGAGTGCTTGAGCGCACACTTCGCCCACATGATTGACCCGCATCAGCGCGCCTGACTCGGCTTTCTCGGCTGCAGAGAGTTCCGTCCCCTGGTCTGGCAACGTCGGGCAGGCTCTCGCGGCATGAGGCTTGGCAAACAGGGTGCGCAGGGCCGCATCGGCCGCGATGATGTACTTGTCCATGAGTTCGATTCTAGGTTGACGTCCTGTTTCAAGGTGTGTCCCTTGGGCATTGGGGCGAATGCATGGATGCCCGGTCGAGCCGGGCATGACGGGTAGGGCGTCGCCGCGCCTCTTCGTCATCCCCGCGCCTTTTCGTCATCTCCGCGAAAGCGGGGATCCACAATTCCCCGAGCCCAAAAGACTTTCAAAAACCACTTTGTTGCCAACCTGCAACAAAAAATGCCTATTTCTCCAGGAACACAGGGCTTTTCTTTGCCAAGCCCCCATCCCTCTGTTCGAATACACCTAACTTCCTGACACGGGAGGTTGGCCGGGAAGCCAAGTGCTTGGCTCCTGAGCCCCTTGTTCAACCTTGGAGAAATCTGAAATGAAAAAAACTCTCGTTGCAATGGCCGTGATGGCTGTCGCCGGCGCTGCTTCCGCTCAAGCAACCCTGTACGGCGTGCTCGACGCTGGTATTCAAATGACCACGACCACCCTCGCCGGTGTTGACCTCGTAGGTAATAACATTGGCCTGCAGCAAAACGCCAGCTTCATGAACGGTAACCGTTGGGGCCTGAAGGGCACGGAAGATCTGGGCGGCGGCATGTCGGCCCTGTACCAAGTCGAAAGCGGCTTCGCTATCGACACTGGCAAGAGCAGCCAAGGCAGCCGTCTGTTTGGTCGTCAAGCCTATGTGGGTCTGTCGGGCGGTTTCGGCACTGTGACCCTGGGTCGTCAATACACTGGCCTGGACACCCTGTGGGGCACCTATGACGCGGGCGAATACGGTGGCAACAGCGCCATGAGCTTCGCATGGAATGGCGGCGTCGTCGGCGATATCGGCCGTGTCGACAGCATGATCCAGTACAGCACGCCTGCCATGAGCGGCTTCTCTGCTTTGGTTCAATACGCACCTGGCGAAGACAAGGAAGTTGGCGCAGCGGCTAGGGATGCCAGCACCTACACCGGTCTGTTGGTCGGTTACTCGGCTGGTCCCCTGTCTGCGCACCTCGCTTACGAGTCTGCATCGATCAAGAAAGCTGGTACTTTTGACACCGTCAACGCTGCTGGCGCCGCTTCTCTCGCTCCTGGCGTGAACACCCTGGCTTCTACCGCCTTGGGCATTTCCTATGACCTCGGCATGGCCAAGCTCATGGGCGGTGTGAACATGGCAACGGCTGACGCTGGCGTCAAGGAAACCGGTTACATGCTCGGCGGGATCGTTCCCTTTGGCGCTGCCACCCTCAACCTGACCTACGCCGCCGAGACACGTTCCGCTGACGCCAAGGTTGACGGCAAGGGCACTGGCTTTGCCGGTCACGTCCGTTACTCACTGAGCAAGCGCACGAGCGTTTATGCTGGCTTCCTGAGCGGTAAGTCGACCCAGGCGGTCACTGCTGGTGCTGCTCAAGACGAAGCCTCGGTCACCACCTATATGGCTGGTGTCAAGCACACGTTCTAATTCCCGCGCTGGCTCTACGCCAGCCTGAGACTTAGAAAGTACCAAAGCCCCGTCATGGCAACATGGCGGGGCTTTTTTGTTCGTGTCATGACTTGGCAGTTCAAGATGTTTACTCATCGCTCGGCTTGTGCATTTGGCGCTCTTATCGCGGCATGGTTGTTGATGGCTTGCGCACAGCCCTCGCACTTATCCGTCACGGCGGAGCCGTCTGACGCCGTGCTGCCCGCCAAATTTTCACCCAGTGTGACTTGGGTGGCGATCACGAGCGAATCATTGACAAGCTGGCAGCACCAGACTTTTCCTGGCAAACAGGCCAGTGTTTACAGCGACGTATCGCATGAGGGCCGCCAGGCCGTGATGGCCCGCGCCGAGTCCTCAGCCAGCATGCTGCGTCAGACCGTGTATGTGGCACCCCCTGAGCTTCAGCACCTGAAGTTCTCCTGGAAGGTTCCTGCCCTGATCCCGGATGCCGACATGGCCCTGCGGGACGCTGATGACTCGCCGGTGCGGCTGGTGCTGGTGTTTGAGGGCGACCGCAGCAAGTTTTCCATGAAGAACGCCATGCTGTCCGAGTTGGCGCAGACCATGACCGGCGAGCCCATGCCTTATGCCACGCTGATGTACGTTTGGTGCAACAGCCGGACGCCGGGCAGCGTGATCATCAACCCCCGCACTGACCGCATCCGCAAGCTGGTGCTGGAGTCGGGAGAGGGACGGCTCAACCAGTGGCTGGACTACCGGCGCGACATTGCGGCTGATTTTGAACAAGCCTTTGGCGAAGCGCCGGGCGCGTTGGTGGGCATAGGTCTCATGACCGATACCGATAACACCCGTTCCAAGACGAAGGCCTGGTACGGCCCGATCAGACTGGTTGGGCGGTAGTGGATATCCGCGGCAGTCGGACAGACTTGACCTGCTGGTCTTGTCATGGATAATGTAGTGATAAGTACTACATGCAAGGTATCGCTATGAAAACCATGTCTGCAGCAGAAGCCAATCGACACTTTTCTGCCCTGCTACGTGATGTCATGACAGGGGAAGTGGTCACCGTTTTGTCGCGGGGTAAACCGGTTGCCACGGTGTCGCCTGTGCGCGCTGGCAATGGGCAGCGCGAAGCAGCCCGGCTGAACCTGTTGCAAGGTCTGAAACGGCGGCATGCCGTCGGCGAGCGTCACTGGACGCGAGCCGAACTTTACGAGGCTTGACGGATGCGCGTCGCATTCGATACCAACATATTGGCCTACGCTGAGGGACTGGGGGATGATCGTCGCTGCACCTTGGCGCTGCAGTGCGTTGAAAATATTCGACCTGAGCATGTGTTGTTGCCAGCGCAGACACTGGGTGAGTTATCCCGCGTGCTGACGGGCAAGGCGGGGCGCACGGCCGCTCAGGCGCGCGACACGATACTCGCTTGGTCAGACGCCTTCGAGGTGGCGGACTCCTCGTGGGTTGCCTTCCAGGCTGCGCTGGACCTGACGGTCGATCATCAGTTGCCCATCTGGGACGCCTTGATACTGGCTGTGGCCGCCGAACATCGATGCCGCTGGTTGCTGTCAGAAGATTTTCAGAACCGATTCACCTGGCGTGGCGTGACGGTGGTAAACCCATTTAACGAACCGTCCGCATCGGTAGGACTGTGGTGACGCTGAGCGCATGCCATGGCGGCACGCGTCAGGACCTCATGGTGCCATGACAAGGAGATGAAGATGCAAACCTCCCGACTCAAAGTCCACGGCCGCGCCTTTGCGCACATCGC
>JBAXMQ010000197.1:0-4923 GCA_037134215.1 Betaproteobacteria bacterium | reverse complement strand
ATCATGAAATCTGCCGCGCCCAAAATGTGTTGCCGGGCCAGCGCCTCGGCCAGTTCAGCATCGCCAGCAGCAACTGCCGCCACCATGGCTTCATGCTGGTCCCAAATGTCGCGAGGCTTGTCGTCCCGCATCAGCACTTCGCCCATCACGCGCTGCGTCTGGGTCCAGTGGGTTTCCATCGAGCGCGCGACCAGCGGGTTGCCAGACTGCTCGTAAATGAAATGATGCAAGGCCATGTCTGCGGCGATCATGGCGGTGTACGAGCTCGCGGCAACGGCCTTGCGCCCGTTACGAATCAAGCCAGGGCCCCGGCGGGCCACCTCGGCCGGGTTGTTCAGGGCGGCTGTCCGAAATGCCAGCCCTTCGATCACGGCCCGCACGTCATACATGTGGCGCACGTGGTCAAGGTCCAGGGCCGCCACCTGCAGGCCGCGGCCTGGCGCGTCGATGAGGACACCCTCCTTGCGAAGCAGTGTCAGCGCCTGCTGTATCGGCTGCCGAGACACACCCAGATTCTGGGCCAACTGTTCTTGGATGATCCTTCCGCCCGGTTGCAACTGTCCGCTTGCGATCTCGGCAAGGATGGCTGTGTGCACCTGCTCCACAAGGCTGGGGGCGGACTGTAGTGTCTTCATGGTTGGGATGGTACCTGCAGTGCGTGTGCGTGTAAGTGTGCGCTGGATTCAGGCGCCAGCGCGCCATTTGCGCTCTGCATCGTCCCAGGCGGCCAAAGCTTGCAGGTCCGGGACCCACGCCAGGCCGGACTTGGCGTCTGACGACGCCGCTTGCGGCGTGACAACCACATCCAGCAAGGCCGGCCGGTTGGCCAGTGCGCGCGCTATGGCGGCTGGTAGGTCGTCTGGGGAGCTCACACGCTCGGCATGCATGCCAAAGGCGCGGGCCATGGCCGCATGGTCGGCAAACTGAAGGTGGGTGCCAACCACTTTTCCGTGGGTCTCCTGCTGGTCGCGCACTTCGATGGCCCATGAACCGTTGTTGGCCACTACCACCAGCACAGGGGCCTGGTGGCGCACCGCCGTGTCGATTTCCATGGCATTGAAGCCAAAGGCACCATCGCCTGTGGCCACCACCACCACGCGTTCTGGACACGCCAAACTCGCCGCAATGCCAAATGGCGTGCCGACCCCAATGCATCCCAGCGAACCTGGGTCCAGATACGTCTGCGCGGGCAGACCCACGCGCGCGAAGCTCAAAAAATCCCCGCCGTCAGCCACCACAATCGCATCGCGCGGCAGCGCGTCCCGCAGCGCTGCAAGAACGCGATTTGGGTGCATGCGACCGTCGTCACCGGGTGCTGCCGTACGCATGGCGATGGCCAGCTTGTCGGAGCGCTGCTGATGCTGCTGCCGCAGGCCGGCAAGCCATTCGGGGGTGCTGGCGGGCGGGGTCGCTGGCGCAGCGTCCAGGATGGCCTGCAAGGCGAGTGCGGGATCGGCAAACAACTCGACGACACCTCGCCGGTTGTCGCGCAACTCAGCGGCGCAATCGGCAATCCGCAGAAACTCGGCTGTGCCGAATATGGCCGGCGATCCGTAGGCCAGCTGGAAGTCCAGCCTGCGGCCCACTGTCACAACCAGATCGGCCTGCCCCATCACGATGCCCCGCATGGCGGCTACCACGCTGGGGTGGTCGTCGTCGATCAGGCCCCGGCTTTCTCCCGTATCCAGATAGGCCGCATTGAGCCGCTTGAGCAGAGCGCTCAGAGCAGACCCAGCGCCGCCCGCACCGCGCCCTGAAATAAACAGAATGCGCTTGGCGGTCCACAGCTTGCCTACCGCCGCCTGCACGGCATCCGGTGCGGGCGCGACACGCGCAAGCGCTGGCGGATTGAAGCATTCAGGCAACTGCACGGCGCCCGACACCGTGGCGCGCAGCGTGTCAACTGGGAAGTCCAGATACACCGGCCCGGGCTCACCCGCTTCTCCCAGCGCGCGTGCCGCGGCCTCCGCCAGTTCCTGGGGCACGAGGTCCGGGTGGCGAACGGTGCGCGCGTAGCGCGTCAGGCTTCGCACCAGTTCGGTGTGCACGATGTCCTGCAGTGCGCCGCGGTTTTCCTGCGCTGTGGGCGGCAGGCCGGACAGCACCAGCACCGATGCGCGCGCCACATGGGCGTTGGCGATGCCTGTCATGGCATTGGTGACGCCTGGGCCGGCGGTTACCAGCGCCACGCCCAGCCCACCGGTGAGCTGCGCTTCGGCGTGGGCCATGTAGACCGCAGCACGCTCGTCTCGCACATCAACGATGCGAATGCCCTCGGCATCCAGGCGCATCCAGATGGGCATGATGTGCCCGCCGCACAGGCCGTACACGCGGCGCACGCCGCGCGCCTTCAGGAACCGCGCAATGACGGCGGCGGCGGACTGATCGCTGATGGGGGCTAGGGGCATAGAGGTCTCCGGTGAGTGCTAGGCATGTCAAAAAATACTTGACGAAAGTTGAATTCTGAATTCAGAATTCTAAAAAATCAACTTATTTTTTGTCAGGAGCCCTTTGATGCTGCCCTTACTCACACTCTCCGACGCCATCGCCACCCATGCTCGCCTGAGCCCGGGCAAACTGGCGGTGCGCGACTCGCGCCGGCGCCTGTCGTACCGCGAGTGGGACGAGCGCGCCACCCGGCTCGCTGCGGCATTGCGCACGACGGGGCTGGTCAAGGGCGATCGTGTGGGCGTGGTGGCCTACAACTGCCTGGAGTGGATGGAAATCTACGCCGCCATGGCGCGCGCCGGGCTGGTCGTGGTGCCATTGAACTTCCGCCTGACCGGGGGTGAAATGGCCTACATCCTCGACCACGCGGACGTTGCCGGCGTGATCGCCGGTAATCAGTTCTGCGCCACGCTGGATGGCCTTCGCCCCCAGTGCCCCTTGCCGGACGGCCGCTGGATCACGCTCGGTAGCGAGCCCGCACCGGGCTGGACTTGCTATGAATCTCTGGTTGCGGCAGGCGACCCGTCCGCCGCGCTGGAACCCGTGGGCGCCGACGACATGTGTGCCCTGATGTACACCTCGGGCACCACGGGTCGCCCCAAGGGCGCCATCCGCAGCCATGGCGCGAATGCCCTGATCGCGCTAGCCACCGCCCTTGAGATGGGCTTCACGCGCGACGACACGGCGCTGCTGGTCATGCCCCTGTGCCACGCCAACTCCCTGTACTTCGGCTCGACGTTCGTGCATTTGGGGGCGACCTGCATCATCGATGACCGGCCCAGTTTTGATGCGCAGGCCGTGCTGCAAACCCTGGCCGAAGACCGCGTCACGTTCACGTCGCTGGTACCCACCCACTACATCATGCTGATGGCGCTGCCAGAGGACGTCAAGCAGCGCTGCGACCTGCGCGCGGTGGGCAAGCTGATGGTTTCTTCCGCACCGGCACGGCAAGACACCAAGCGCGGCATCATGAAGCTTTTTCCCAACGGGCAGCTCTATGAACTTTACGGTTCAACCGAGGCGGGTTGGGTCACCTTGCTGCGCCCGCAAGAGCAATTGCGCAAGCTCGGCTCGGTGGGGCGCGAATGGGCTTGCGGCGGCGCGATTCGCCTGCTGGACGAGCAGCGGCAGGAGGTTGCGGACGGCGAGGTGGGAGAACTCTTCTCACGTACCGCCTATGTGTTTGACGGCTACTGGAAAAACCCCGAAAAGACGGCCGAAGCCATGGCTGGCGCGTGGTGCTCGGTGGGCGACATGGCTCGCCGAGACGAAGACGGCTACATCTGGCTGGTTGACCGCAAGAGCAACATGATCATCAGTGGCGGCGAGAACATCTACCCATCAGAGGTCGAAGTCGTGCTGGCCCAACACCCCGGCGTGCGTGATTTGGCTGTGATTGGCGTGCCCCATGACAAATGGGGAGAAACCGTCAGAGCGGTGATCGTCCCCCACGAGGGACACACCCTGTCGCCAGACGAGTTGCACAGCTGGTGCCGGGCCCGGCTTGCAGGGTTCAAGTGCCCAACCGGCTTTGACTTCATCACCGAAGACCTCATGCCCCGAACCGCTACCGGCAAGATACTGCACCGCGCCCTGCGTCAGCGCTACGCCGAGATCAGCCACCCGTGAACCACCCGCATTTAGCCCAGAGTGGGTAGGGGGATCAGTCAAAAATAATAGCAGGAGGCCTAATATCCATGAGGTCTGGAGCCGTATTCTGCAAAAAATACTAATCGCCCCTGGCCGGATTTTTGAACACCTGTCGGGCATGCCAATCCAGGTTGGCGGGATGGGGCAGGTACTCTTTGGCCTGCGGCAGGACCAGCCCGGAACCATGGTACGCCAGCATGCGGTGGGACGCCGCCTCGCTGCCGTTAAGGTGCTGGCTGAACACCATCTGGTATGTCCCGGGCAGGATTTTGAATGCACCCAGGTCAAACACCTTGTGGTGCAGTGAGCACATGGCAATGCCGTTGGGCACTTCGTCCGGGCCATTGGCTTGAAACCACTTGATGTGCGCCGCCTCCAGCCCAATGGACTGTTGCCCCATGCGCAGGTCGTGGCCGCACACCGCGCAGCGGTATTGGTAGGCCATCAGTACTTTGGCCCGAAACGCCGGATCACGCCGGCGTTGCTGGTCTCTGGCACCGCCCGTCAATTCAATCAGTGTCAAGCCCACAGCATCCAGCACATCACCCCGAATGCTCTCCGGAAAATGTGCGTCCACAATGCGCTGCGCCACGATGGCAATGAGCTCGGGGTCGGCCTTGAGGGCCTTGTAAATGGGCGTGGCGAAGCCACCGCGAACATGGTTCTGCCGCAATTCCGTCAATGTGGGTGAAGCACCCGGCGGGCGATTCAAAATCTCGGCAGGGCCAACCAACTGCCAGAGTCCATCCGTCTGCAAATGCCAAAACGGGTAACCCGAGTTCGACACCAAATCCCGTTTTCCCCGGTTTTTGACCCCTCGCCCCC
>JBAXMQ010000196.1:0-4946 GCA_037134215.1 Betaproteobacteria bacterium | reverse complement strand
CACCGAGTTGGCTGTCGCCACACCCACGTTGTTGTTCTTGGCCTCAACGTTGTTGGTGCCAGTGGTGGCGTTGGCGCTGATGGTATTGCTGCTGGTGCCTGTGATGAAGTTGGTCGCACCGGTGATGGTGTTGGTGGATGTGCCGCCGTTACCGATGGTGTTGGTGGAGTTGGCTCCACTGCCGAATGTGTTGATGGTGTTGGCACTGGTTGCAATCGTGGCGTTACCGCTAACTTCCAACGCGCCTTCTATGATGGCGTCGTTGTTGACCGCCAAACTGCCTGTGCTCATTGCACCGTTATTGAAAATTTGTGTGCTGTTTACGGTGGTGATGTTGCCGGTCGTCGAGTTCAGTGTCGTGATATTGCCTGTAGTTGCACCCAATGTGCCAACGCCAGACAGGTTACCAGCCGCCAGCGTTGCAACACCGTCAGTGACACTGCCGCCCGTGATCTTGCCGGTGGCATTGATGGTCGTAGCCCCGGTGATGGCGCCGCCAGCAGCAATGCCGCCTGTGGACGTGAGGCTGGTCGCAGCTACGGCACCGGTGAACGTGGCACCGGATAGTTGGGCGTAAGGGGTGAGCGCAGCGCTGGTGATAAATCCTTGACCATTAACGTAAGTCTGCGTGGCGTAGGATGTAAGAGCAGAGCCGGTGATGAATCCTTGACTAGCCACATAAGTCTGCGTCGCAACAGTCGCGCCCCCAACTTTCAACGTACCGACCGAGACATTAACCCCTGTACTTGTCACCTGTAATTGCCCACCAATACTGCCCGGATTGGCAGCGTCAGCCCCGGTGTAGGCGCTGAACGTTGTGTTGGCCAGGCCACCAATACTGGCGGTTGGCACAGTCGTTCCAGACCCGTTATAAACGACAAAAGCCCCCTGGGTCTGATTGTCAGCATTGACGTTGACCGTTACATTGCCATTATCAGAACCGAGATTAGTGTCTGCAAATGCGCCAGTGGAAAAGGCGGATGCGACCATCATCGCGATCAAGCTGCGCGGAAAGGCTGACAAGGTGGCACGTTGTTTCAAACCATTGCGATACATATCGACTCCTGCAAAACTGGATTATTCGAACTACAAAACGACTTCTTTTTTGATGGACACACAACCGCTGCCAGCTGGCATCAAAAAGACTTTGGTGGCAGGTCCGCCATCAAGCACGGTAATGCTCGCTTTCAGCTGACCGGCGCGCTTCAGACTCGGAAATTGCTTGGCCGCCACTGCATCACACTTGAGCGACCAGTAGATGACGGCGTCATAAGCGGCTCCGCAGCCGTTGGCTTGGTTGGGGGCAAAGGTGGCCGACACGTAGGCGCTGCTGGCATTAGCCGGATCGTCTGGCAGCACCTCCATGGCCAAGGGGATCACGCGCTGGTCAGGTTGGCTGGGCGCCATCATGATCAAGGCACCGGCTTGGGCGTTGAAACCCAAAAAGTTGCTAACCTGGTTGATTCGGCTGGCGCAGGCAAAGGCGCCTTGTTGCACCGCAGCCTGAGTCACGGCATTGGCGCCACCGCTATTGGCGGCGTTATTTGGTGTGGGAGACGAAAGAGCGGGTGCCGCAGCGGTGGCTGCATTCACTTGGCCGAATACCGGCGCGTTCAGCAGCAGTGTGGCCAGCAAAATAACAGACCACGCGCCTATAGACGGCATTTCGACTACTTGTGTAGATGCTGATACAACACCGGTTGCAAAACGTGCCGGCGCTGCTGGGCGATCCGAGTTAACCATCTTCAGCTTGCATCCGATCAGGCTGCCGATTTGCGTGACGATGTGCGGGGCTGGCATCAGGCAGGTAGTCCGGTAACTGTCATTTCTGGCAACTTTCAATTTGGCTAGTTTGTTTGTGATTCATTGGCTAACCCAGACGTTCGGGTCCAAAAGCCCTGAAGCCAATCACCTTCATCTACCTTCTGGGGACTGGTCAACGATGCATGACGCGCTTATTTCCGCCTCGGTTTTATCGCTTTGATGTTATTCAAAGAATGGATGGTTAACGCTGACACTTTCTTACACTTTTATGCGCGCCGGGAGGGATGGAACCGGTGCTGCTCTCCGATCCTGTCCGCCGGCGGAGGCGGACAGATCCGGGAACCGTCGCCAGCGTTGTGTTGCTAACATGTCCAATCAGATCGCTAATGCCAGCCGGTCAGCCAACGGGGCCAGCACTAGCAGACCCCTTACATCACATGACATCAGCCAATCAAACATCGCCGGAGCAAAGCGAGGCCTGGAGACTCTTTCAGGCCGGTGACTTGGATGCAGCTGCCACCCTCTGCCGTGAGTCGCTCACCAACCCAGCAGGAACGGAACTCCAAGGCCTGCTCGGACTGATCCACGCTCAGCGGGGTGAGCACGAGCTGGCCGAGCAGGCTTTGCGCAAGGCTGCCGCGCTGCGGCCCGACGACCCCGCGCTCGCCCACAACCGCGCGGAGGTCTTACGCCAGTCCGGCCGGATCGGTGAGGCGGCGCGCGCATTCAAAGAGTTACTGGCGCGGTTCCCAGAGTTCCTGCCGAGCTACGAGAGCCTGCTGCCACTGCTACAGGCCGAGGTTGAACGGCTGCGGGCTGCCGGCTTGCCGGACGCGCTGCGCCAGGCCCAGGCCGAGCTCGCCAGCCTCTGGAACCACCGTGGCAACGCCTTGCTGAGTGCCGATGACGGCGTCGGTGCCGAGGCGTCCTATCGCCAGGCGCTGGCGATCGATCCGCAATACGCTTCAGCTTGGTCCAACCTGTGCAACGTGCTGTGCCTGGGTGGTCGCGCCTTCGAGTCCGAAGAGGCTGGCCGGCGTGCACTGGCGCTGTCGCCACAGCTGCCCCAGGCCTGGAACAACCTGGGAATTGCGCTAAGTGACCAGGGGCGCCTGTCCGAAGCCGACGACTGCTTCGCGCGCGCACTGGCTTTGAAGCCTGATTTTTCTGAGGTCTTCCACAATGCCGGCAGCGGGCAGCTGTTCAATACGCTGCTATCTCCCTCATTCGGCGGCGCTGATATCTTGCAGCGGCACCGCGCCTGGGGGCAACGTCACCCTGTACCGGTGGATGCTCAGCACCCCTGGCGCGCACCCGGTGCTTGGCCTAACCGGCGGCGACGTATCGGTGTGATGTCCTCGGACTTGCGCACGCACGCGATGCAGCACTTCCTCGACCCCCTGCTGCAGCACCACGACAGGACCGAATTCGAGATCGTCTGCTATGCCCATGTGCCGTGCCCCGATGCACTGACGCGTCGCTTCATGGCACACGGGCATCGCTGGAACTGGATTCATGCTCTGAGCGACGATCAGCTCGCAGCGCAGCTCCGGGCCGACGAGCTGGACCTGCTGGTTGAGTGCAACGGTCACACACGCGGCACCCGGCTACGCGCGATGGCTCACAAGCCAGCCTATCGGCAAGCTTCTTGGCTGGGCTACCTGGGTACCACCGGGCTGCCAACGATGGACTACCGCCTCACTGACGAGTGGGTGGACCCCTTGGGGCTGACCGAGGCGCAACACACCGAGACGCTGGTGCGAATACCGGGCGGCCTGTGTGCCTACCGCCCACACGAGCAGTACCCCCCGGTCCAGGCACCGCCCTGCCTGCGGGAAGGCGACGTCACCTTTGGTTCGCTCAATAGCCTGATGAAGCTGAATCCGCAGGTGGTTGAGTTGTGGTCCACACTGCTGAAGGCTGTGCCGGGCGCCAGGCTACTGTTGCAGGCCAAGCAACTCGCCGACTGGGGGACGCTCGGACGCGTCCGGGGCATGTTCGAGATGTGCGGCGTCTCAGCCGACCGGTTGATTCTGCGGGGAGCCTCCAGTGACTTCCTGCACTCCTACCAGGGCATCGACATTGCACTGGACACCTTCCCTTATGGCGGTGGTGCCACGACCTGCGATGCGCTGTGGATGGGTGTCCCGGTCATCACCTGCCCCGCCGATCGGAGTGCCGGCCGGCTGACAAACAGCATCCTGCACCAAATCGGCTGCGCGCAGTGGATCGCCCGAGACCCGGCCCACTACGTCGAGCTTGCAGCCGCACTGGCGACTGATGTGCCCGAACTCGCTCGGGTTCGGCGCGCGCTGCGCGACATGATGGAGCGGTCGCCCCTTTGCGACGGGCCAGGCTTCGCCCAGCGTTGGCAGTCCGTAATCACCACCTTGTGCTGAGTCACTTGCAGAGTGGGTGCCCGAGCACCTGAACGAATTGAGGTATGGTTCAGCCCTCAAGGAGACGCCCCCATGCTTGTCGAACGAATCTGGACCGGTAACGCCTACCGCAACTACAACTACCTGATTGCCTGCCCCGAGACCGGTGAGGCGCTGGCGATTGACCCGCTGGACCACGAAAAATGCCTGCACACCGCCCGGGTGCGCGGCTGGCAGATCACCCAGCTGCTCAACACCCACGAGCATGCCGACCACACCGGTGGCAACGCGGCGGTGGTGGCGGCCACCGGTGCCAAGGTGATTGCGCACCACAAGGCCGGCGGGCGCATCAGCGGCGTGGACCGGGGTGTGCAGGCGGGCGATGTGATCAAGGTCGGCAAAACGGTGGAGCTGGAGTGCCTGGAAACGCCCGGTCACACGATGTGCCACATCTGCCTGTTTGCCCACACTGAGCAGCCTGCGCTGTTTTCGGGCGACACGTTGTTCAATGCGGGCGCCGGCAACACCCACAACGGCGGCGACACCAGCGCCCTGTACCGCACCTTTGCCGAGCAGCTGGCAAAACTACCAAGCAACACCCGGCTCTACCCGGGGCACGACTATATTGAGACCAACCTGAAGTTCACCCTGTCGCGAGAGCCCGACAACGCCACCGCCAGCGTCACCGCCAGCACCAGCAGGCGCAATTCGCCCGAGCGCAGGTCGCGCCACAGGGTGCGGCTGCCCAATTGCCAAAAAGAGATGTTCATGGGGCTAGGTTAGCACTGAAGGCAATACCAAGTC
>JBAXMQ010000195.1:0-4955 GCA_037134215.1 Betaproteobacteria bacterium | reverse complement strand
AGGACGGCACACCCCTGGCGGTGATCGACGGCACCGAACTGACGCTGCGCCGCACGGCCGCAGCAGCAGCGCTGGCGGCGCGTATCCTGGCCCGGCCCAAGAGCACGCGGCTGCTGGTTCTGGGCACCGGCGCGCTGTCGGCGCACATGGCCATGGCCCACCACAGCGTCTTTGGTCTGTCAGACGTCACGATCTGGGGCCGCCAATTGGACAAGGCACAGCGCGTCGTTGCCAGCCTGGCTCAGGTGGGCATCACTGCGCAAGCCACCAGCGACCTGCAGTTGGCGCTGGCCAAAGCAGACATCGTGGCAGCAGCGACGACGGCAAGCACGCCTTTCATTCCGAGCGCCTGGGTCATGGCTGGGACCCACGTAGGATTGATAGGTGCCTTCACAGCCAGCATGGCCGAGGCGGAACTCCAACTGCTGCCCCGGGCCCGGCTTTTCGCGGACAACCGTGCAGCGGTCCTTGAAAAAGGCGGGGAAGTCGTTCAGGCGCTGAGAGCCGGCATGGTATCGCCGCAAGATGTGCTTGCCGAGCTGTCAGAGCTGGTGGCCCAGCCCCCGCTGGTCGAAGGCCGGCGCGCTGAGGCTGACATCACGGTCTTCAAATCGGTCGGGTTTGCAGCGCTGGACCTGATCGCGGCGCAGCATGTTCTGGCAGCTTGGGCGGCCAGGATAGCATCAGGCCTCTCTTGGAGCCAAGCGATCTCGCCGGGCAGATTGCCTGAGCCTTCCACTTTGACCGAACATGAACACGGCAAGCGCACCTGACCAAGCCACCGCGTACTTCTGGCATGGCGACGCTCTGCGCAGCAGAAGCGTGAGTGCGCTTGTGCTCCAGGGCCAGCTTGACGTGCCAGCGCTGCCGGCGCGCTTGCTGGCCGATGGCGCTCGGGACATCGCCTTGCACCTGGACTTGGCCCGCGGCGATGTGGCGTCCTTGTCGCTGGCGCGTGCGCGCACCCGCTGGCCGCAGTACAGACAGTGCGCGCAAGCGGTGGCGGATTGGCTGGACATCCAGGGCTTGCAGCAGGTTCTGGCCGGCAGTGCCGTGGCGCTCATGGCCTGCCGTGGCACGCGTTACCACCATGACGCCAACCAGTATGGCGGCAAGGCCTTTTGCAATCTGTTTGTGAGCGAAGACTGTGGCATGGACCTGCATTTTCCGGCCACTGGGCATTGCATCCCCCTAGTCAGGGGAACGGCGCTGGTGTTTGACACCGGGCAGTGCCACGCTGTGATCGCGCGCGGCGGCAGTGGCAATCCGCAGGCCGTCAAAACCGAAGCCACCGGGCTGGACGGCGCACAACTCTTCCTAAGCTGGGAACTGCCTATCGAACACACTCAGGTGGCAAAGGCCCTGCAGATCGATCTGGACACCGACCCTTTGACCGCGTCGAGGCTAGACGAACAACAGGTTTGGATCCAAGGCAAGCGGGTCAGGGTGTGTCCATGCCCGAAACGGTAGTTTTCCAGATCAGATTGGGTGCCGAAAATGGACAGTCAAAAGGATTCCCAGTTGTCATCGGCCCTGTCAGCGGCATTTTTGGCGATGGCTGCCGGCTTGTGTGGCTCTGCTGCTTTGCCCGGGGGTACTGTGGCCGGTGCAAACTTGGTCAGTGCTTGCGGCAGCGCTGCCGCTTTGGCCTTGCTAGTGGCTTCTCTCATGATGGGCTTTGCAGCTTGCAGAGTCCCTTCTTGGAGCGTGAACACCGCGACGCTGTGAACCAGATCCCCGGCCTGAACGTTCAGGCTGCCAGCGGCGGCGGCCATTTCTTCCACCAAAGCCGCGTTTTGCTGTGTGACCTGGTCCATCTGAGAAACCGCTTCTTCGACCTGAGATACCCCTGCCGCCTGTTCTGCGCTCGCGGCACTGATCTCGCCCATGATCTCAGTCACCCGCTTGATGGAACCCACCACCTCGGTCATGGTGGTACCCGCTTGGTCCACCAGGGCTGTGCCTTCGTCCACCCGCGCCACGCTGTCGTTAATCAGCGTTTTGATTTCTTTGGCGGCGTCAGCAGAACGGCCCGCTAAGGAGCGTACCTCTGTAGCAACCACGGCGAAGCCTCGGCCATGCTCGCCAGCCCGTGCGGCCTCCACCGCAGCGTTGAGCGCAAGGATGTTGGTCTGAAAAGCAATGCCATCAATCACGCTGATGATGTCGCTGATTTTCTTGCTGGATTCATTGATGCCTTTCATGGTGTCCACCACCCGGCTGACCACCTGCCCCCCTTGCACAGCAACCGCAGACGCGCCGCCAGCGAGTTGATTGGCCTGCTTGGCGTTGTCAGCGTTGTGTTTGACCGTCGACGAGAGCTCCTCCATGGACGCGGCGGTTTGCTCCAGGGCGCTGGCCTGCGACTCGGTACGGGCTGACAAATCTAGGTTGCCCTGAGCAATCTCGGCGCTGGCGTTGGCTAGATTTTCAGCGTTTTGGCGGACACCCGTGACCAGGTCGTTCAGCTTGGCCTGCATGTCTGACATCGCTTGCAACAACAAGGCTGTTTCATCCTTGCCCTCAGCATGAACCGGCGCAGAGAGGTCACCTTTGGCAATTCTCTGGGCAACGCTCAAAGCATGAATAAGCGGCCGGGTGATCATGCGCGTGATCCAGATGGCCATGGCGGCCCCAATCAGTACAACGGCACACAGCAGAACCAGCGTCAAGACAATGGTTTGCTGGTAGGCATTGACGGCGAAGAAGTGAGATTCATCGCTGCCCTTTTTGTTGACATCCACCAGTTTGCCAATTTCTCCCACCATGGCATTGAATTGGGCATTGTTGTCGCCTAGAAAGAACTTCTTGGTGTCCAAAGCGGTGGCATCGCCTTTGCGCGAAAGCTCGATCAGCTTGGCATGGCTCAGCAGATACACATCTTTCAACTTTTTGTACTCTTCGTAAGGCGCGCGCTCTTCCGGACTGATCAAGGGTTCATAAGTTTTTTGTAGACCATTGATTTGATCCAGACGTTCTTTGATCGTGTTTTCAGCCTGCGCACGTTCTTGCTCGTCGGAGGCAAGAATATGGGCTGTCTCAAGACGGCGCAGCTGGTTCAGGCGAATTCTCAGATCAGCCAGAACCTTGATGCTGGGCAACCAGTTGGTCGCGATGACCTCCGTCGTGGCATGGATGCGGGTCATTTGAAAGACTGCAAAACCACCCAGGAAAAACGTCATGGCGATGATGACAAAGAACGCAGCGGCGAGTTTGCCGCCAATTTTCAAGTTGCTGAGTTGCACGGTCTGCCCTTTCTTTCACAAGTTTGTTGCAGCCACATACTCTTGATGGCCTTCGCCCACCTGTATTCTCTGTATTCTGCATCTGAGGGTATCAGACCCGGTACCAGTCCCCTGTTTGAAGGCTGTCAAAAAGAGTTTTCAAGCGAACCCATTGCTGGCCGCCGTTCCATGACAAACCCTGCTGATGCAAGCGCATGTTGGTACCACTGCCAACCGGATTCAAATGCCTGCCATTCCTGCTCCAAAGCCTCAGCTTCGGGCAATAGGGCACCATTCAGAAACCCATGCTGGTGGTTTGGGCTAAAGGGCGCAGACGTCGGTAGGGTGTCAGCTTTGAAACGCGCGACATAAGCCCACACATTTTCAAAGCAGAAGCGGCGCAATCCACCGGCATACAAGGCTTCAGTCTGTTCCATGATGGGAAGAAGTCCCTGTCCCATGGGAACACCTTGAACCCATATTTGACCTTCGCTGCGCAGAAGCACATGGTCCTTGACATGTACGGCGTCTATGTAGGGCTGCATGGCTCGCAGCGCGTGCATGGGGTCTTCACCCACCATTTGGGAATTGCCGTAGTCATACAGGGCCTTGATTCGCGGATGATCCACCTGTGCCAGGATGCTGGAGATCACGGCCCCCTGAAAGTCTTCATGGTTCTCAAAAACGATCGTGATGCCCAGCTGCTCGGCTTCCGGCGCGATCGCCCTAAGGTCACGCACGGTCCAGTCCATTTGTTCGGACAGTGGTGCGTCGTATTTGGTGTACACCCGCAAGCGCTCGGCGCCCAATTGCGATGCGACCGACAGCATTTGGTGCAGGTTCTCCACACGGGTGTCGCTGGTGTCAATTTCGCAGGCCATGTTGTGCTCTTGCAAGCAGGCCCGCACGCTGGCGAAATGCTCGGGCGTCGTGCCACCCAAGTCCCGATACCCAGGCCCGTTGGCAGAGATGTTGACGCCGGTGAAGCCACGTTCCCGGGCCAGGGCAATGTAGGCAAACACGTCAAAGTCACGGCGGTACTTGAACTGAAAGCGCAAACTGAAACTGTGAATGTGCATCTCGATCGATTTCATGGGCTTTTTCCTTGTGGTGACAGCCGACGCAATAGTTCAATTTCTGCTTGAAGTGCGACGCGGTACAAGCGAGACGTCCTCTCGTCGGACGCGGCTGTGTCCTGTACACGCATGGCGCAATACGCTGCAAATCGGTAATGGTGACTGCTGCGGACACTGTTAAGTCGTGCCTGGGTTTCTCGCGCATCCGATAAAGGCTCATCCAAGGCTGACACATAGGCCTTCAGAAACTGTTGCTCCTGCCCATCAGTCAAAACCGGGTAGCCGTAGAGCACTTGCATGGCGGGGGAAAGAAAGGTCACCACATCCTGAAGCCCGTCTCCGATGCCCGGACATTGCCAGTCAATCAGGCGCAAGCCATCCGGGCTGCTCACCATATTGCCTGGCCCGCAGTCCGTGTGCACCAAGACCCCTTTGCAGATTGGCCGGACGGTTTGCGCGGGCACCTCGGGGCGCCATTCACGCACACTGTCACTCAAGCCACTGTCGTGACATTGCAACATCTCCTCGGCATGGGTCAGAAGCTTAGGAGCATCAGCTGGTAGTTGTCTAAAGGCTTTCATGGCGAAAGCATCGATGGGAATGCGGTGCACCCGCGCCAGCAAAGTGGCTGTCGCTTCAAGGTCACCGTTCCAAT
>JBAXMQ010000194.1:0-4978 GCA_037134215.1 Betaproteobacteria bacterium | reverse complement strand
TCCCTACAAGAAGAACTTTCAACGACAGAGAATAAGGTTTCTTTCTCTCGCCAGTTCTATAACGACAATGTGCGCTCACTCAACACAGCGGTAAAGACCATTCCTACCAGCTTCTTTGCGGGCTTTGCCAAGGTTACTTCTCGCGAATTCTACGAAGTAGAAAATGCCGCAGATCGTAACGTTCCTAACGTTAAGTTCTAAAAGCTACGATGGCTGAAAATAACTTTCGTGCGCTCCAATCTGCAAACAAGGGAAAGACATACTTTCTTCTTGCATCCATGGGCGTACTCACATGGCTCGTTGCATATGCAGCGCTGACATATTTTGGAACCGGAACTACAACTGCAATCGTTCCATTGGCAGTTGGTATTGCACTCGTTGGAGTGTGGGGCTCGTATTACGGTTCAGATAAGTTGGTTATCACAATGACTGGCGCGAAAGTTATCCAACGCGAAGATGCACCAGAACTCTTTAATCTGATTGAAGAAATCGTTCTTGCGAGTGGGCTGCCCATGCCTAAGGTTGCGATCGTTGAAGATAGTGCTCCTAATGCATTTGCAACGGGGCGAAATCCAGAGCATGCGCTGATTGCATTTACCACTCGAATTCTCGAAGTAATGGATCGCGACGAATTACAAGGCGTCATTGCGCACGAGATGTCGCACGTAGCAAATCGCGACACCTTAGTTTCAGCAGTTGCAGCAACAACAGCGGGAGCCATTGCAATATTGAGCGATTTCCTGACCCGCATGATGTGGTTTGGTGGCGGGCGAGATCGCAACCGCGATAACGGTGGAAACCCGGTAGCGCTTGTTGTCTCACTCGTCGTTTTGATTTTGGCACCACTTGCCGCAATGTTGCTTAAATCTGCAATCTCACGCAAGCGTGAAGCGCTAGCTGATGCAACAGCTGTCTCATTTACACGTAATCCTGCAGGTCTTCGCAAAGCGCTAGAAGTCTTGGCGGCGGATTCAACTGTGGTGCATCAGAAATCAAATGCTGTTGCACATATCTGGATTGAATCACCACTCGATGGAAAATCTGTCTCTAAGTTATTTAGTACTCATCCACCCATTGAAGAGCGCATTGCAACGCTACGTGCAATGGAATCTCTAGGCCCCGCAGGGTCGTGAGTTAGCTTTTTCCATTCGGAAAGTTCAGCGTAAAGGTCGCACCCTCACCCAATCTTGATTTCACAGTTGCGCTGCCACCGTGGGCGCGCATGACAGCATCCACGATAGAAAGACCAAGACCACTTCCATCAGCGCCCGTACGAACACGTGAAGAATCAGCTCTGTAGAAGCGTTCAAAGATTTTCTTCTGATCCTCTTCGCTCATGCCTGGACCACTATCGGCAACTGAGATTTCGACTCCAGCATCTGTATTGCGAACTGAAACAGAGATTGGAGTTCCGACCGGTGTATGCGCGCGTGCATTGGCAAGTAAGTTGGCAACGACTTGATGGATCCTAACTTCATCACCGAGCGTGAAAATCTCTTCATTACTAGAAAGTATTTCAACTGGATGGTTGGGGCCGGCGGCGCGCGCTGAGATAACAGCATCTTCCACCACTGCATTGATATCAACTGGCTTTGAATCCATTTCACGAGCTTGATCAAGGCGAGCAAGCAATAAGAGATCTTCAACGAGTGAACCCATACGCTTTGATTCATTTTCAATACGGCCGATGAGTTCTGTAGTTTCCTTCTCCCCAGTAACCGCACCTTGTCGATGAAGTTCTGAGAAGCCACGGATTGCGGTTATGGGTGTACGCAGTTCATGAGATGCATCGGCTACGAAGCGACGTAACTTATTTTCGCTCTGAGTCTGAACTGCAAAAGATTTTTCAATACGCGAAAGCATTGTGTTTAGTGATGTAACAAGGCGACCTACTTCAGTCTTCGGGTCCACAACCGGCATACGTGCCGATAAGTTTCCAGATGCGATTTCTTCAGCAGTAACTTCAGCATCTTCTAAAGGTCGCAAACCAACTTTAATAACTGCACGCGCAGCGAGAGCGATAATGAGTAAAAGAATCAATCCAATGAGTGTGAAGAGAAAACCTAGACGGCCACTTGTTCTATCGAGATCTGCAAGAGATTGTGCGGCGATTACCGTTCCACCATTATTTGGAATTGCTCGTGCCACAACACGAAAATCTGAACCAGGTGCATCGATAGTAAATGGCTTATCACCATGCACTGCAATTTCTTCAGGCAGCAATCCAGTTACATAGTTAGTAATCGACGATGAATTGAGGTCACCACCGAGTCCACCTACAACATTGCCAAGTGGATCCAAAAGCGTGACAGAGCTTGATGTTGGAATACGAGAAAGTGGCGCGGGGCCAGCAGCTGACTTTTTCATCCGTTCATCATCGCCGCCGGTCAGTACTTCATTCGTCTCGTGAGCAATTCCCGCCTGTTCAATGCGAGGAAGACTGCCTTCAGCAATTGAGGTGATCTGCTTATCGATTTCGGAGGTGAGATACCCCTTAAGAAGAGATTGGGTAAGAAGGCTTGCAGCGAAGTAGCCAAGTGCAGTGAGCAGAACAATGCCGAGTGTGAGTCGGCTTCGCAGGCTCCAGTTGCGAAATGGCGATTGCATAGTTCTTTACTTTACTGCAGGCAATCTGAGACGGTATCCAACACCGCGCACTGTATGTATTAATGCTGGCTCGTAGATATCAATCTTCTTGCGAAGGTATGAGATATAGGTTTCTACGATTCCTGCATCTCCACCAAAATCGTAATCCCATACGTGATCCAAGATCTGTGCCTTCGATACAACGCGATCAGCGTTAATCAGGAGATAACGCAAAAGTGTAAATTCTGTAGGGGAAAGTTCAATCAAAGTTCCTGCGCGGCGAACTTCATGAGTTGCCTCATCGAGTTCAAGATCTGCAAAACGAATTTTTTCTTCTTCCATGGTCTGCTCGACAACACCGATGCGACGCAATAGCGCACGCAAACGTGCTACGAGCTCTTCCAGGCTAAATGGTTTTGTCATGTAATCATCGCCACCGATAGTTAAGCCTTGGACTTTATCTTTCATCTCATCTTTTGCAGATAAGAAAAGAACACCAACTTCTATTCCTTCATTGCGAATCTGGCGACAGACTTCAAAGCCATCAAGATCAGGCAACATGACATCGAGAATCATTGCGTGTGGTTTAAATTCCTCTGCAATTGTTAACGCTTGCGATCCAGTTGCCGCAGTACGCACATCGAATCCAACAAATTTCAAACTTGTTGCGATGAGATCGCTAATACTTGTCTCGTCATCGACGACGAGAATGCGCTGGCCAGAATTTTCAGTTGTCATGCCTTAAGAGTGCTCCTTCTTGCTGTGCCTTTGCTGAGAATTGGTCGCCATTACGCAGCGGAGATTGCGCGCTGAATTACACGCCTGTAACTCCACACACAATGGGGATAAAGTATGTGGATAACACTTTTTTCTTCCCCTTTTTAATAGGAACCCTCACCCCCTTTCTTTTCGCGCGGTATTGCCCACCTCAGAGGCTTTTCAGGGTTATTTCACTTTCCATTTAACGATAGGATTTCACCCTGCTGTTGAGGAAAAACCGCTCTACAGCCAAAATGAGCCAGTTTTCAAAAGGGGACTTTTGTGAGTAAAGAGACCGTGAATCAGGGCAAGGGCGGATATGACGCCTCCTCGATCACCGTCCTCGAGGGGCTCGAAGCTGTTCGTAAGCGCCCCGGCATGTATATCGGCTCAACCGGCGAACGCGGATTGCACCACCTTGTCTATGAAATCGTCGATAACGCAGTCGATGAAGCGCTCGCCGGATATTGCACCGAGATCGCAATAACTCTGATGGCAGATGGCTCGCTCAAAGTTGTCGATAACGGTCGCGGAATTCCAGTTGATATCCACCCCATCGAGAAGAAGCCAGCTCTTGAAGTTGTTCTGACAGTTTTGCACGCAGGTGGAAAGTTCGGAGACGGTGGGTACTCAGTCTCTGGTGGTTTGCACGGAGTTGGATCATCAGTTGTCAATGCCTTGTCAACAAATTTATTTGCAACTGTAAAGCGCGATGGCTTTATCTGGTCACAGCAATACAAACTCGGTGTTCCAACTGCCCCTGTAGCAAAAGGTGAGGCAACGACTGAGACTGGGACGACAATTCAATTCTGGCCATCTGAAGATATCTTCGAAACAACTGATTTCTCTTTTGAAGTTCTTTCTACACGCTTTCGCGAGATGGCATTTCTTAATCGCGGCTTAATTTTATCTCTCACCGATATGCGCGAAGGCCATGTCGATGAAAAGGGCGAACAGCTAACAGTGCGCTATCAATATCAAGGCGGAATCACTGACTTCGTGAAGCACCTTAATTCAACCCGCGGCGAACTCCATAAATCTGTCATTGCTCTCGCGGCCGAAGATAAGAAGGCTCGTCTATCTCTTGAAGTTTCCATGCAATGGAATAACGGCTTCTCTGAATCCGTCTATACCTTTGCTAACACCATTCATACTCACGAAGGCGGAACCCACGAAGAAGGTTTCCGTACAGCTCTGACTTCGGTTGTGAATAAGTTTGCTGAAGAACAAGGCTTGATTCGCAAAAAAGAAGATCGCCTCACAGGAGACGATGTCCGCGAAGGCCTTACAGCGATTGTTTCAATCAAACTAGGCGAGCCACAATTTGAAGGTCAGACAAAGACAAAGCTTGGCAATACTGAGGCGAAGTCATTTACACAAAAAGTTGTCAACGAACATTTAACACAGTGGTTTGAACAAAATCCTCAAGAAGGTAAAGACATTATTCGTAAATCAATCGATGCAGCATCTGCTCGCGTTGCAGCACGTAAAGCACGCGACTTAGCGCGCAATCGAAAAGGTTTGCTCGAAGGTCGCGGAATGCCCGGCAAGCTTGCCGATTGCCAGTGGACTGACCCAGCAAAGTGCGAGCTCTACATTGTCGAAGGTGACTCTGCGGGTGGTTCTACAAAGG
>JBAXMQ010000193.1:0-5058 GCA_037134215.1 Betaproteobacteria bacterium | reverse complement strand
AGTGCCATTGTTTGTGATGCCGTCAGAATTACTTGTGCCGGTATCCTGTGCCACGGCTGCAATTGGTGGTGTAACGACCGTGTCAACCTGTACGCTCTGCGTGCCGATTCCGGTAACGTTGGTGGCAGCGCCGGTGTGGCCGGTGATGGTGACAACCAGCGTGTAGTTACCGATACCCGCGACTTGGGATGCCGGCAGGATGGCGCTCCAGTTCGCAACGGTTCCGGCTGAGTAGCTATAGGAGGCACCGCTGAGGGCGACGTCCGTGCCTGATGCGGGGCGCAGCACCACCGACAAATCTTGCGTGGTGAAGGCCGCAAGAATCGCCGCTTCTGCCGATACCGTTCCCGATACGTTGACAGGCTGCCCAGATTCGCTCAGGTTGATGCGGTTGTCTCCCGAGACAGTATTGACTGTGACCGTGGCGCCTGCACCAGTAAAGTTCCAGGTTGTGGCGTTGGTGATGCCGGCGGCCGGATTGCCAGCCGTGTCCAGAAAGGCACCGGCGCTCACTGTCACGTAATAGCCTTGGTCCTTGACCAGGTCGGCCGACGGGTCAATGCGGATCTGGGTTTGCGCGCCGCTGCCGGTGATGGTCACTCGATTGCTGCTCACATCAAGGCTTTCGACCAGCGATCCGTTGGCATTGAAGAGAGATACGTTACCTGCACCTTTGGTCAGAGATTCGTTGGCCCCAAGAACCAGATCAGCAGCCAGGCCAAGGCTCAGGCCGTTGTCGGCTGGCGAGACGGGGGTGAGAACGGGTGCCTTGGTGTCGACTACGAAAATGCCAGAAGCCGTGTTACCGCTGCCGGCATTGCCCGCCAGGTCGGCAACGCCGGTGTTGGCCAGTGTGATGGTGTTGCTCGCGCTTTCCAGAGCCGTGCCTGGGGTGAGGGTGGCAGTCCAGGTCTTGCCGCCGTCGGCTGAAGCCAGGGCACCCAGGGTACCGCCTTGGACCGTGAGGTCCGTGCTGTCAAGCCCGGTGATTTTTTCGTTGAAGGTCAACGTAACTTGCGCGGTATCTCCGGCTTTCAGGCTGGTTTTGGATACCTGGACGGTTGCGGTGGGACCTGCCTGGTCAACGGTGATGGCCGACGCAATACTGGCTGGGGTAGCCGACTCGAGGTTGCCCGCCTTGTCAGTCTGCCGGACCTGGACGGCACCTGCTGCGTAGTTGCCCGCACCCAGCACGAAGTTGCTGCCGCTGCCAGTATCCCAGGTGCCCCCGCCATTGGTGCTGTACTGCCAAGTGGCACCGGCCTCCAGGCCGCTGACGTTGACGGTGCCGATATTTGTGATGCCATCGTTGGCTGAACTGCCAGTATCGGACTGCAACACCAAGGCAGCAGCCGTAGGAGCCGCGGTATCGATGCGGAAGGTGGCCACGTCGGAACCGTCTTGCGCGAACGTGGTAGTGGCATTACCCGCAGCATCGCGCACGATCACGCCATAGCCGCCGTCTACCAAGGCCTGTGTAACAGTGATGGTGTACTTTCCGGGGTTGGCTTGGCTTTCGGTCACCGTGTACTTGGTCGGATCAACCGCGATGCCACCGCTGCCCAGGCCGACTTTGGCGCCGGCCTCGGCCGTGACGCTGATCACCGGTGTGTTGTCGTTGGTCAGCCGGTCGCCAGTGGCGCCGCTATCGGCGTCGATGGTGGTGATGGTGCCTGTGGTTGGTGCGGTGGTGTCCAGCGTGAAGCTGAGGATCCCAGGCTGGCTGGTGTTGCCTGCAAGATCGGTTTGACGGAACTGCACTGCTTTGGCGCCGTCGCCGCTGAGGGTGAAGCTGCTGCCCGTACCAGCAGTCCAGGTGGCACCGCTGTTGGTGCTGTATTCCCAGGCTGCGCCGGCTTCCAGGCCGGTGACGTTAACCAAGCCGGATGAAGTGTTCTTATCGGAGCTGGAGCTGCCGGTGTCACTGGCCAGGGTTGCTGTCGGGGCCGCGGCAGTGGTGTCCAGCGTGAACTGCAGTGGTGTGGAGGCTGGGCCTGCGTTACCGGCGACATCCGACTGGCGAACAATGACGGACTTGGCGCCGTCGCCTGAAAGTGTGAAGCTTGTACCCGAGCCGACGATCCACTGTGTGCCGTTGGTGCTGTACTGCCAGGTGGCACCGGATTCCAGGCCGCCCACGTTGATGACGCCTGATGAAGTGATCTTGTCCGTGCCGCTGACGCCAGTGTCGCTGGCCAAGGCCAGACCAGGCGCGACCGGGGGCGTGGTGTCGATGGTGAGGCTGCGCACCGCGCTGGTTTCGCTGACGTTGCCCGCTGCATCGGTGGCCTTGGCGACCACGTTGTAGGTTGTGCCGTTGTCAAGTGCCGGGGTAGTTAATGCCCAGATTCCGTTCTTGTCGGCGAAGACCTCAGCAAGGCGGGTTTCACCATTGAAGACAGCCACTTTAGAGAACGCCTCAGCGTTGCCGCTGATGCGCAGCAACGTGTCGTCTGTGATGGCGCCCTGCGAGAGGGTCCCCTGGATACTGCCCACGTCGTCCTGAATGGTCCCGATCGTGGGCTTGTCCGGCGATTGCGTGTCCAGGGTGTAACTGCCGGTTCGCAGCGTGACGTTGCCTGCAGCGTCCGTGGCTCGAAGCACCAAGGCGTAGCTGCCGTCTGCGGTCAATGGCGTCACGCTAATGGTTTGAGGTGCGCCTGTGCCGTCACTGATGTTTTGGAAATCACCCCCCCCATTGGTACTGAGTGCTAGTTTGGCGCCTGCTTCCGCTGTGAAGGTGATGGACGGGGTCGCCACATTCGATTTGCCATCACCCTTGAGTCCGCTGTCGCTGTCGTCGGTCAGGGCAAAGGCCGTCAGAACCGGTGCTTTGGTGTCGATCGTCACATCGGTCGTGGCAGCTGCACCGGTGTTACCGCTGATGTCGATAGCGCTGGCTGAAAGGGTCTTCTTGACATCCTGACCAATCGCCGCGACATCGGCCTTGACCAGGGTATAAGACCAATCGCCCGAGCCGTCGGCGATGACGCTCCGCACATTGCCGTCACCAAGCGTCAGGCTCACTCGCGCGCCCGCTTCAGTTTTGCCAATGAGCTTGGCGCTGGCGTTCAATTCTGCGGCATTGATCTCAGCGCCAGCCGTGGAGACCAGCGTGGTGGTCGGGCCGACGGTGTCAATGAAAACTGTTTTAGTGGCTGCCGTGCTGGCATTGCCCGCCACGTCGGTGCTGATGACGGTCAGCGTTTCGGGGCCCTCCCCAAAACCATTGATGGCTGTTGTGCCCAGTGTGTAGGTCCAAGTGGTGCCAGACACGTTGGCCGATGCACCGTTGACCATGACGCTTGCACCCGCTTCAGTGGTGCCCGTCAGCGTAACACCGGCGGACTTCTCAGCGGCATTGATGACGTCGTCACCGGCAACCACGGAGATGGTCGGGGCTACAGGCGCACTGGTGTCAACAATCACGGACCGGGCGGCACTTGGGCTGCCCTGATTGCCACCCGGGTTCTCGACGACGGCGCGGAAGCTGTGGGTGCCTTGCACCAAACTGCTTGCGGAAAAGGTCCAATTTGATCCCGATACGGTTGCGTCGCCCAGCAGCCGAAGGCCGTTGTCGTACACCACCACCTTGGCACCCGTTTCCAGTGTGCCGGTGATGGTGCCCGCGATGACCGGTGCGACATCGTTGGTGACGCCGCCGTTAGTCACTGGGCCCGTGATCGTTCCAAGCGCATCGGTGATGCTGGTCACAGTGGCGGTTGCGGTGGGTACGGTTGCATTCACCGTAACCGAATAGCCGCTGCTGGCAGCGCCCCGGTTGCCCGCAGCGTCTTCCACTCGGGCACTTAGGCTGTGACTTGTATTGGACAGCGCCGGAGTGGTAAATGTCCAGCCAAGATCCGTGACATTGGCGCTGCCGATCGCGGTCAAGCCGTCGTAAATGACCACTTTTTCGCCGGTTGCCAGTGCGGCTGACAGCGAGCCGGACAGATCCAGCGTCTGGTCGTTGGTTGTGCCGCCAGTTGCGACATTGCCAGTTGTGGGCTCGACGTTGTCTGCGGCACCGGTGATGGTGGCCCGGGCGGACGGCGCAGCGCTGTCCAGGGTGAAGGACAGGGCTGGCGAGGCTGCGCTGCTGTTGCCGGCGGCATCCGTCTGGCGCACGATGACCAATTTGGCGCCGTCGCTGTTGAGGGTGAAACTGTTACCGCTGCCGTTGGTCCAGTTGCCACCGCCGTCAGTACTGTACTGCCAGCTCGCGCCGACTTCGAGGCCGATGACGTTCACGACGCCTGAACTCGTGATGCCGTCACTGGCGCTGGCGCCTGAGTCTGTGGCCAGAGCCAAACTGGGCGTGGTGGGTGCTGTGGTGTCGACCGTGATGGACAAGGGGGACGACGGGACACTGGCGTTGCCACCCTGGTCGGTCAGGGTGACCCGCAGGCTGTGGCTGCCTTCTGGTAATGCCTCGGAAAGAACCACATTCTTGAAACCCGCTGCAATATCGCTGGCAGTCAATGTGGCTACACCCAGGCTGAGACCGCCTTCGTTGATGCCGATGACGTCGCCCGCTACCGCAGCCGAGCCGTCGGTGGCCGTGGTGTTGAAAGCAACGCGGAGGGTTGGGGTGGCGACGTTGGTGACAGCGTTACAGGTGGCTGATGGCGCCGCCGGCGGTGTCTTGTCCAATGCCTGGCTTTGGGCCGTGGAGATGGCGGTCAAACTGGTCGCATTGCCGATGGCCGATGAAGCATCCGCGATAGAGCTTTGCACCGAGTCAGACGCGGAGACCCCAACTAGGGCCTTAGAGACGGTGCTGGCGTCCGCCAGGTTCAGGACAGCACCCGTGTTATTGGCCGCCTGCAATTGCCCTGCCAGGTTGGCGACGACAGTGCCCGCATCCGCGGCGTTGCCCTTAGACGCCAACGCGACCATGGTGGCGACCTGGGCTGCGGCTTTTTGCAGCTGCACGTTGCCGGAAGAGATGGGGTCGTAACTGGTGAGTGAGGCGCCCGCAGGCAGGTCGGTCAGTCCCAAAGCTTGCGCAACGCTGCTGGCGGCGGCGTTGATCAGCTCGGGCGTGAGGGCACCGCC
>JBAXMQ010000192.1:0-5095 GCA_037134215.1 Betaproteobacteria bacterium | reverse complement strand
ACCGTGTTCACGGAGTTGAGCAAGGACGAACTGTTTGAGGCCGTGCAGCAGGAGAAGGCCAAGAGCGAAGAACTGGTGCGCAACATCCTGCCCGACAAGATCGCGCTGGCCCTGAAAGAAAAGACCGACAACGCCAGCACGATATTCGATTACCACCCGTCAACGACCATCCTGTTTACCGATGAGGTTGGGTTCACGCCGCTGACCAGCACACTGACACCCCAGCGTATCGTGGAACTGATCGACCGCCTGTTTTCGCGTTTCGATGCGTTGTGCGGCATTCACGGCGTGGAAAAGATCAAGACCATCGGCGATGCCTACATGGCCGTGGCGGGTGTGCCCAGCGCCCAGGAAGACCACGCCCGACGAGCCGCGTGCCTGGCCTTGGACATCCGCCGGGTCCACGCCGAGGTGATGGCAGCCGAAGGCGTGGCGCTCAAGATCCGCATTGGCCTGCATTCGGGCCCGGTGGTCGCTGGCGTGATTGGCAGCCGAAAGTATGCCTACGACATCTGGGGTGACTCGGTGAACGTGGCCAGTCGCATGGAGTCCAGCAGCCTGCCCAACGAGATTCATATCTCGGCCGCGACGCGGCAATTGCTGCCCGAAGGGTTCATGGTGCAAAGCCGTGGCGAAGTGGCCATCAAGGGCCGAGGAACCATCGCGTCGTACTTCCTGCGCAGTTTTGTCCCTGCGCGCGCGGGGTGGCCTTCGGCGTCGCCTGAGATCACCGGCGGCCAGTGATAACTCATCCCCAGAGGGGTGAATAGCACCAGAACGCAACTTTGGCCCCCACCAGAAAGACGATTGCCGGCAAAAGCCATCGTGACAGCGGGTATCCGCAAAATAATGCAAACATTTGCTTTACTACGTTTGTTCACATCCGTTACCATTCCACGGGTCAGCGAAAAACCACTCCCTTGGTCATTACTATGAACATGAAGAACTCACTCATCCTGCTGCTTTGCCTGTGCCGTGGCGGCCTTGCACTGGCCACCGGGGCGGATGCCATTTACCTCGGGGGCGACATCGTCACCATGCAGGGCAAAGCGCCACACTATGTGCAGGCGCTCGCCGTGCGCGACGGCAAGATTGCCTATGCGGGCAAACTGGCGGATGCGCGCAAGCTGCAGGGGCCGGGTACCCGAATGGTGGACCTTCAGGGCAAAACCCTGTTGCCGGGTTTTATTGATGCGCATGGTCACATGATCATGTTTGGCAAGAACTTGATGGATGCTGATCTTTTCGGCGCCAAAGATGTGGCGGACGTGTTGGCCCGCATGAAGGCCCAGACTGCAAGGGTGCCAGAGGGCGCATGGATTGTCGGTTTCGGTTACAGCACCAAGTTGATGGCGGAAAAGCGCACGCCAACCGCCGAGGAACTCGACCAGGTATCTGCAGACCGGCCGGTGATGATTGTGGATGGCTCCGGGCATTTGGGCTCCATGAACACGGCGCTGATGAAAATAGCCGGAATTTCTGCAGCGACGCCGGACCCGGAGGGCGGCGCTTTCTCGCGCAAGCCAGGCAGCAAGGAGCTCGCAGGTCCGATGGAAGAAACCGCTCTGAATGCAGTCCGGTTTCAGCGGCCGTTGTTCTCCGGCAAACTGGCGGATGAGGTGGCCACCGGCGGCGCCGCCCTGTGGGCCCAATACGGCCAAACGACCGCACAGGATTGCGGTGTGGGGCTGGGCGCCGACGATATTGCGCTGGTGATGAATGCCATCGACAAGAATTTGCTGCCGATTGACCTCTATGTCTGCGCCAAAGACTCTGCCACCGACGATGTCATCAACGCAGCCTATGTGGTCAACGGGCAGTACAACGGCTCACCTGCAGGCACCGCCAGCAAGTTACTGAGCCAGCGAACGGACCTGGACAAGCGCTACATCAACCGGGTCCGTTTGGGGGGCATCAAATTCTGGTTGGACGGCTCGGTTGACACAGCATGGTTCACCAAACCCTACGCCATCAATCCGCCCGGCAAAACCGGGACCTATGTGGGCTACCGTCAGATTCCAGACGAGGTGCTGAACCAGGCCTTTGACAAGTTCTGGGCAACCAACATGCAGATCAACATGCACATGAATGGCGATGCAGCTGCAGACCAGGCGATCAATGCCATCGAGCTTGCGATCAAAAAATACGGCATGAAAGACCACCGGCCAGTTTTTATACACGCCACCTACCTGCGCCCCGACCAAATCAGCAAGATGAAACGCATAGGCGCAGTGCCTAGCTTTCTGACCGGCTCGCTACCGGTGGCGGGCGATGCCATCATCGGCCTGTGGGGTACCGAGCGTGCTGACCGGTCTGCGGCGGCCCGGACCATGATGCGAGCTGGTATTCCGTTCACCCTGTCGCACGATGCACCCGTGACGCCGCGGCCTGACGTCATGTACATCGTGGACGCCGCTGTCAACCACCTGACCAACAGTGGCAAGCTGGTCGCCCCCGATGAGCGCATATCGCCCTACGATGCCTTGCGCGCCGTCACCGCCATGGCGGCCTACCAGATCAAGGAAGAAAAGACCAAAGGCACACTCGAAAAAGGCAAGCTGGCAGATTTGGTCGTGCTTGAAAAAAACCCGATGAAAGTCGAACCCACCAGCATCAAATCGATTCGTGTGATGGAAACCATCAAAGAAGGCAAGACGGTCTACCTGGCCAAGCCTTGACATGCGCACATTGCGCAAATATGGACTGATGCTTGGCTTGTGGGCCTGCGGCGTAACGCTGGCCTGCCCGATCTGTGCGCCCACGACCCAGATTACCCTGGCGCAACAAATGGTCAACGCCAGCAATGCCTTGCTGCTGGTGCCGCGTGATGGTCGGTGGGCCGTGGCGGCCCGGGTCAAGGGCGATGCAGAGCGTGTGCCTGACGGCGTGCTCTCGGAGCCAAGGGTGACGAACAGCACCAAAGGGCTGGTGATGTTGCAGGACGCCATTGGCAAGCAGTGGTTGGCGGCGGGCACCCTGGACACTGAGCACAGCGCGTGGTTGCGCAGGGTGGCACAGTCGCAACGCAGCGACGCCATGCGAGGCGACGAATGGCAAGCGCAACTGCGGTTTTACCTTCCGCTGCTGGAGCACCCCGAACCCCTGATTGCCCGCACTGCGTACGAAGAAGTTGCCAGAGCTCCCTACCGTGAGTTGCGGGAGTTGCAGCCGCACGTCGATGCACAGCAGCTTCTGGGTTGGCTCAGGGACCCTGCCTTGTTCAGCCACGCACCCCTGTACACCTTGCTGCTGGGGATTGCGGGCGGGCCTTTGGCACAGTCTTACGTTGATGCGCAATTGAAGCAATCGCAAAGGCGCAATGATCCAAATAACCTGCCGGCGCTCCTAGCGGCGCAGTTGGAGCTCCGGGGGCCGAGAGGGATGGCTGAGTTGCAAAAGTTCTACCTGCTGGAGCGCAAGCGGTCGCTGACGGAGGTACAGGCCGCATTGATGGCTCTCAGTGTGCATGGCGGTGCAGATGCGGCCGTACCGCGTGACCGGGTTCTGTCAACCTACAAAGTTTTTATACAGTCGCGGCACGTGCTCGCCGGTTATGTCGCGTCCGATCTGACGAGCTGGAAGGCGTGGGATTTGGCGCCGGAACTCATTGCGCTGCAGACGTCCGGGGCGCCTCAGCATCCTGCCGGGGCATACGCCGTGTACAACCACCTTGCGAGCAGTCCAAGGACCGACGCGCAGGCAGCAGCTCTGGCCTGGAGGCGCACCGAATAGCACCTGGCCTTGGCTAAGTGACAAATCAAAAATGCAGGTAAATGTGCTGAACGCCTGCCTTCGGAGCGCCTGTTTTGCCAACAAACAAAGACCACTAATTGGAAAGAGCCATGGTGAAAAATCTGAACAACTGCCTGGGCTTTTTGGCCCTGACCTTCGGCAGTGTCGCGGCCGCTGCGAACGATGTGCCGGGCTCTCCGGAGGCCTTGCTGCTCGAGTTGCAGCAGCGCGTGATGCAGCAGCAGACCTTGATCGACGCGCAACAGAGACAAATTGATCGGCTCGTTCAGATGGTGGAGGGTTCTCGAGCGACAAGCTCACCATCGACCGCCTCAAAGCCCGAGGCCACACGGGACTCGGTCGTCAATACGCCGGTAACGCCCGCCGTGACATCCCGTTTCGATGGCATCAAGCTAACGCTTGGAGGCGCTTTGCGGACCACGCTCATGACGACCGCAGCGCGCGCACAACCTGACGGTTCCCCTTTTTTCCTGCTGCCTGAAACGCAGGGTGTGCCTCAAGGCAGCACCAAGCTGGATGCGCGACCGAGCAGCATCCTGCTGGGCATCGAGGGTCTTAAAACCGGCGATTACCAGGCCGGCGGTCTGCTGGTGTTCAACATGAACAACGGCGATCTTTTTTCTCCTGGCTATGGACTGACACCGGCTCTGGCATGGGCAGAGCTTCGCAACGCCGGTGAACGTTACGCCATTGGGTTGCAGGAGGATGTGTTCAGCCCTCGCATGCCCAAGATGGTCGACAGCATTTCGGCCCTGGCGGGCTCCGGCAACCCCGGCAATTCAACCCGCACGCAATTGCGCGCGGAGCGCTCTATCGCGCTGGGTGATCAGGATCGGCTGACGCTGACGGTTGCAGCAGCCGACTCTACGTCGAGCAACATCAAGCCACAAACCTCGACGGAGAACGTTGGCTTTCCGAATCTGGAGTCCCGTGTGCTGTGGAGCGTGCGCGGCACCGACCCGTCGGCATGGGTGCCGGGCAATGCCTTTGAGCTGGGTGCCTCTGGCGTGGTGGGGCGTTTTCGCACCTTTTCGCCCAGCGGCTCATTCAGCGCCTTCGAAACAGACCTCTGGGGCCTTTCCATTGACGGTCGATGGCGCCTGAGCCGTCAGTTCGCGCTTCAAGGAGAGCTTTTTACCGGCTCGGCGCTGGGGGCCTACCTTGGTGGGGTTTTCCAGACGGTCAACTCGACCGCGCAAAAACCCGTGCGAGGCTCTGGCGGCTGGGCCGAGGCCATTTGGTACTTGCAGCCGAGCCTTCACACGCACTTGGGCTACGGTCTGGATCAGCCCAATTCCAGCGACCTTTTCCCAGGCGCGTTCTCGCGCAACGAAACCGGCTT
>JBAXMQ010000191.1:0-5102 GCA_037134215.1 Betaproteobacteria bacterium | reverse complement strand
TCAGCGCACTGGGCGAACTCGCTCAGCAACACCTCGCCGGCTGGCCCACCCTGGCCGCCCCGGATGAGCAGGCACTGGCCACCTCACGCGCCGAGGCGGTGGCGCTGGGCGCGGCGGATTAGGTTCGTCAACCCCGACGGCCTCGCCGTCTTCCTCGCGCATGCGGGGATGTTTAATTAGAATCTGACCCCAATTTATCAAAAGAGTAGTCTAGTATTTTTACTAGGTCGGTCTTTCGAAATGTTATTATTTTGATATGTCGCCACCCTATGAACGCGCCTTTGTCCGGCAGCTTGAACAGCGCCTCGGCGAGGCCGATGCGCTGATTCAGGTGCTGGTAGGGCCGCGCCAAGTGGGTAAAACGACGGGCGTGCGGCAGATGCTGGCCCGTTTTTCCGGAAGGCACCACTACGCCAATGCGGATGATCAATGGGTCAGTGACCGCACCTGGCTTTTGGCGCAGTGGCAGCAGGCGCTGCTGCTGGGGGATGGCAGCCTGCTGGTCATTGACGAGATTCAGAAAATCGCCAACTGGTCGGAGACCATCAAGGCGCTGTGGGACCAACAACCGTACCGTCTGAGGGTCGTCTTGCTGGGGTCCAGCTCGCTGCAGATCCAGACCGGGCTGACCGAAAGCCTGGCCGGCCGCTTTGAGTTGACGCGGATCCACCACTGGCGCTTCAGCGAACTGCAGGCCGCGTTTGGCTACGACCTGGCGCGCTACCTGCAGTATGGCGGCTACCCCGGCGCTGTGGCTTTTGAACAGGACTGGGACCGCTGGTACGCCTACCTCAAGGACGCCATCGTCGAGGCTGTCATTGGCAAGGACATTCTGCAGAACCGCAAAGTCGCCAAACCGGCCCTGTTTCGGCAGGCGTTTGAAATCATGTGCCGCTACCCGGCGCAGGAAATCAGCTACACCAAGTTACTGGGCCAGTTGCAGGACTCCGGCAACACCGATCTGGTCAAGTACTACCTTGAACTTTATGCGGGTGCCTTTCTGATTTTTTCTTTGGATAAATACGCAACCAAGGGCTGGCTCACGCGCACGTCCAGCCCCAAAATCCTGCCCGCCTGCCCCGCACTGCATACCATGACCACCGGACCCCACGCGATGGCTGATCCGGATCACAGGGGCCGCGTGTTTGAACTGGCCGTGGGCGCCGAGCTCCGTCAGCTGCCTGGCGAGCTTTTCTACTGGCGCGAGAAAAATGCCGAAGTCGACTTTGTCTACCGGCACCAAAACCAGCTGTATGCCATTGAGGTCAAATCCGGCCGACAAAAATCCACCAAGGGCCTGGCTGCCTTTTCGCAGCAGTTTGGCAAAGCCCGCCCGGTGATCGTGACCCCGGATAATTTTGCGCTGCTCTCAGCCGACCCAGCCAACTTTCTGGCCATGCTTTGAGCCCTATGCCATTGTTCCCGGCAGGGAATGAAAGACATCCGTCATCCTCGCGCACGCGGGGATCCATGACTTCCTGGATTCCCGGTCGTGGCCGGGAATGACGAAAGGTTAATTGGAATCTGACCCCAATTTGTGCAATTTTCGCCGCGCCTTCCACGCCGCGAACTCTGACGGTCGCAAACCATAACGTGCCAGAACACCCTCGTGCAGGCGCCGGAGTTCTTCGATGAGCAGTGCCTGCACGTTGGCCTGCTCGTGCTCAGGAATACGCTCGGCCACGGATCTCTGAATGCTGGTGAGTGGGTCAAGTTCCGGTTGCGTGATGACCTCACGGATGGCCTGCTTGATGAAGTCACGCCAGGCCAAGCGAAGGGGATCGGGCTCAGCCAGATCTTGCTTGATGGCCTGGTATTCCTGCGTCGAGCGTTCGTAGGCCCATACGTACAGGTCGCGGAGCAGTTCGACTCGGGTCATTTCGTACACGCCAAGCGTGGCGCGGCTGTAGGCCTGCTCCGGTACATCCAGAAAGGTCAGCGGACATAAATTGGCGCGGAACAGCGGCAAATTCGCAGCCAATCGGGAGGTCCGTTTATTGATGTCAGCAAAGGGCTGCAGGTAGGGCAAGTGCACCATCATGAAGAAGGACTGCTCAAACGGGTTTCGAATCTGATTGGCCTTGCTGAGCAGTGCATCCAGCGCGTCTTCGATTTGCTGCGGTGCGGCCAGTGGGCGATAGACGCTTTTCCCTATGTCGACGGCGTGCCGACGAATCCGCCCTTCATCGGCTGGGTTGGGCAGCAAGTTTTCCGCCAGGGCGCTGTGCAGGTTCATCAAGGTGTAGCGGTTGAACTCGGCACTGTCGATGTTTTCGACCAGCATTTCGATTGCCGTGCGGTGGTTCAGAATCATCTGCGTTTCGATCGCGGCCTTGCCACGTGCAGCCTTGCCGTGCTCGAGGAGTTCGCGCGTGTCGAGCCGGGAGTAGGTGTTGCCTTCCAGGTGGCTCGATGCCCATGACAAGTCGATCAGTAAGCGGCTCAAAATTGCACGGCTGTAAGTGCCTGCTGGCGCATCAACGTCAACCGTTCTGCCCATCTTGTGCAATTGGCGGCGCAGCGACTCGGACAAATACCAGGTCTCATTGGGGCGGTAGGCATCCAGAAAATCACGCTGGTAGCCCACGGGCTTGCGAGCTTCTGGCGGCTGGTCGATGTAGGCAAGAATATCCTGGCTGTCAGCAGACAGTGGAATAAAGCTGGGAAAAATATCGGCGTTGACAGCTAATGTGAGGGTGCCAGATGGGGCTCCAACAACAAAATAACGTCTTGCCCGGCCCTCACCCAGCGCCTTGACTTGGCCGGCCTCAACCAGCTTTGCGATCAGGCGTTGTGCAGTTCGTCTGGCCATGTCAGGATGCCCAGCTAGGAGCTCGGCAAGCGTTACCCCGCTCTGGGATGCCAGAATGCTGTTCAGTAAGTCAGTGGTAGGGGACACGATCGTGTTGGCGCAGTTTGAAATAAGGAGTGGCGCAATTTTGGCGCAGTTTTTTGAACTGCGCCAGTTTTGACCAAACCGCTCGCGGCAGCCGGCGGGATTTAATTGGAATCTGACCCCAATTTTTTGCGGGGGACAAAGCCGATTTTCAGACCGAAAATGTCGACGATCTTTTGCAACGTGGCGACCGTGGGGTTGGCGTTGCCGGCTTCTATTTGTTTGAGTACTTGCACACTGATGCCCCGGTGCTTGGCAAATTCGGCTTGGGTCAATCGGCTGATTTTTCGCATGGCGGCCACGGCTTCTGCAATGGTGAGGGCGTTGGTAGCGATGTCGGCGTAAAACTGGTCGCGACGTTGGGCGGCCAGTTCAGGGGGCAGTGGTTTTTTGACGCGCTTATCCATGGGCGGTGCCCGCCAGGTCTGCCAGCTGCCTGGCTTGGGTTTCAATGGCCTTGGCGCAAGCTTCGATCACATCCCGATCCACACCACAGTCCAGCGCGATCACTTCCAACCGGGCCACTACTTTGGCAAACTCGGCCAAATGAGCTGCAATCGCGGTGCGCTCAGTGTCGGGCACTTCCAGCTGCTCGATCACCTGGTGCCAGTCCGCTTGTCTGACACCCGCCTTGTCGCGCCAATGGCAGCTGCGCGGCACGACCTCGGGGTCTTTGAACATGGGGGCAAAGTCAAACAGCGGTGTGAGTTGAACAATGCCCTGCGGCGTGCGCTGGACGGCGGTGTTTCTGGCGTGGTTGTCGGTATTGCGCAGGGCGAGGTTGAGGACATCGCGCTTGATGAACTCCAGGGTTTCCCGCGCGGGGTCGGTCACCACACGCCGCAAGCCAGCCAGCAGAGTCTGCTGTGACTGCGCCAAGCCAAAGCCGCGCTGGCCCACCACACTGGCCAGACTTTCCTGATGAAGGCGCTGTACACCGCCACCGGGTAACACAATTCGGTCAAACCGGCGTAGAAACAGCATGTCGCCGTGCAAAACAGGGGCATGGGCGCACCGCACGCCAACAGTGTCGGCCACGCGCAAGTAAGCTGCCTCGTTGCGCAACACGCTCCGGTCCTCCTCGCTTTTGCCACGGGGCAACTTGACCAGCCAATGCGCGTGGGCCAGCTCGTCGGGAAGCGCCAAGTCAGCGAACCAGCGGCCATGGCGGTCTGTGGTTAGCAAGAATTTGGGGGCAACACCTTGCACGCCCGTGGTGCCGGTGGCCAGCATGGCATGCAGTGCGATGTGGTTCAGAAACTCGTCGCTGCGCTGGGTGATGTCTTCAAGGCTGAGACCCTGAGTCCATTGCGGGTCAGGATTCTTGCGAGCCTCTTCGGCAAAAAAGTGCGTGGCCGTGTTGAGCCGCAAACACCCAATGGGGTTGAACGCCCCTGCCATCAACAGCGGCATGACCACGTCGTCACTGTCAGGCAAGTTCAGCGCCGAGAGCAAGAACTTGCGCCCTTGGCCTTGCGGCACCAGGTCATACAAAAATGACGGTGGCCTGTGGTCGGGCACCAGCCCGGTCAAGCCTTGCATCATCGACTCTGGCCACAAGCCGACCGGCAGGGTCAATGACACCGGCAAATTGATGTCACCAAAGACATAACTGTCCAAGTAATTGAAGCGGACACGGTTGTGGCTGAATGCCTGCAACTCTGCCGCCGGATGCCAAACCCCCGCGTGATGCAATTCGATGATGGCTTTGGCAGGATACATAATTTGGCTATTTTAAAGACTAAATTAACTTTAAAAGATAATTAAAAAGCTTATTTAAATAGCCAATAAATTCAGAATTGATGGAAAGATAGCAGGGAATGGAAGGTATCCGTCATCCTCGCGCATGCGGGGATCCACGAGGTCCTGGATTCCCGCTTTCGCGGGAATGACGGCAGGGGCGGGAATGATGAGCATTTGTCATCCTCGCGTACGCGGGGATCCATGGTTAATTGAAATCTGACCCCAATTATTCGGTGATAGCCTATACTGCATTCCCTTTCAATATTCCTATGAGTGAAGCCTATGGAAGTGGTGAATGTGAGTGGCCTTAAAAACAACCCCAGTGAAGCCCTGCGCATGGCGCGTAAGGATGTGGTGGTGGTCATGAACCGCGACACACCCGATGCGCTGATGGTCGGCATCGAATCAGCGGGTTTGCTCGACGCCAGCGGGGTCAAGCCGGCCCTGGCCACGGCACTGTTCC
>JBAXMQ010000190.1:0-5261 GCA_037134215.1 Betaproteobacteria bacterium | reverse complement strand
GCCTACAGCGAGCACACCCGGGCCGAGCTGGCGATCTTTGAGACCGCGCGACTGATGCGCGAGCGCTTTGGCGCGCAGGCCATTCGCCACTACATCATCAGCCACACCGAAAGCGTCAGCGACCTGCTCGAAGTCTTGCTGCTGCAAAAAGAAACCGGCCTGCTGCGCGGCACGCTGGACGGGCCGGCCACCGCCGACCTGATCGTGGTGCCGCTGTTCGAGACCATCGACGACCTGCGCCATGCCGCCCCCATCATGCAGGATTTCTACACCCTGCCCGGTATCCAGGCGCTGGTGCAGCGCAGCGGTGCCGAGCAGGACATCATGCTGGGCTACTCCGACAGCAACAAGGACGGTGGCATCTTCACCAGCAACTGGGAGCTGTACCGCGCCGAGACCGCGCTGGTGGCGCTCTTTGACGAGCTCAACGCCCAAGCTGGCAACCGCACCCCGATCCGCCTGCGCATGTTTCACGGCCGCGGTGGCACGGTCGGACGCGGCGGCGGCCCCAGCTACCAAGCCATCCTGGCGCAGCCCCCGGGCACGGTGCGCGGCCAGATCCGCCTGACCGAGCAGGGTGAGGTGATTGGCTCCAAGTACGCCAACCCCGAAATCGGCCGGCGCAACCTGGAAACCCTGGTCGCCGCCACGCTGGAGGCAACGCTGCTGCCCTCGGCCAAGCCAGCCAGTGCCGCATTTCTGGCCGCCGCCGCCGAGCTGTCCGAAGCCAGCATGGCGGCCTACCGCCAGCTGGTCTATGGCACGCCGGGCTTCACAGAGTTCTTCTTTGACGCCACGCCAATCCGCGAAATCGCCGAGCTCAACATCGGCTCGCGCCCGGCCTCGCGCAAGGCCTCTCAGCGCATCGAGGACCTGCGCGCCATCCCCTGGGGCTTCAGCTGGGGCCAGTGCCGGCTCACGCTGCCGGGCTGGTACGGCTTTGGCTCGGCAGTGGCGCAGTTCCTGCAGCCGGTGGGGCAGCAGACCAGCAAAGACCGGCTGGCGCTGTTGCAGCAAATGCACCGGCAGTGGCCGTTTTTCTCGGTGCTGCTGTCCAACATGGACATGGTCATTGCCAAAAGCGACCTGGCGCTGGCCTCGCGCTACGCCGAATTGGTGCGCGATGCCAAACTGCGGCGCAAAATCTTCCCGATGATCGAGGCAGAGTGGCAGCGCACCGTGAGCGCGCTGGCCCAGATCACCGGCGACCGCCAGCGCCTGGCGCACAACGCGGCCCTGCAGCGCTCGATGCGCCACCGCTTCCCCTACATTGACCCGCTGCACCACCTGCAGGTAGAACTGGTGCGGCGCTACCGCGCCGGGCAGGCCGACGAGCGGGTGCAGCGCGGCATCCACATCTCCATCAACGGCATTGCGGCAGGACTGCGCAACACTGGCTGAGTCACATGACGGCATCCGCGCGTGCCGGACTCGGTCTCTTTTTTTTATTCGCCTTGATATTTATCAGTTATAGTTTTGCAAACGTTGGCGCCGGCACAATAAAAGTTGCAGCGGTCCTACCCAGGAACCGACTGCCCCACCATCTGATCGTCTAGGGAATGAACATGCGTTTTTTTGCTGTGGCGCTGTGCGCCGTTTTGCTTGCCGCTTGCAGCGGCGGGGGTGGCAGTGGCAGCGGTGGCACGACCACGGCGGCCCTGGTCAACAGTTTCGGGGAACCCGTCAGCAATGACTTCGGCGGCAACGATTCGGCCGCTGCCGGCGCCGATGGCACGGCCGGTGACGGCGCTCCGATCCCCAATGCAGCTGTCACCGTGCGTGACAGCACCGGCAAGACCGTGACCGGTACCACCAACAAAGATGGCTACTACCAGCTTGTCGTCACGGGCTTCACTGCCCCCATGATTGCCAGCGTTGTGCGCAGCGACGGCACCGTCTGGTACTCGCCCTCCATTGCGCCCGTGGCTGCTCGCAAGTTTGTCACCATCAACCTCAACGCCCTGACCGACAAGGTGGCCGCCGATGTGGCCAAGGCCTCCGGCGCCACCGGTGGCGCTGCCGGCTTGACCACGACCATGGTCAACACCACAGCCCTGCAAAAAGCCAAAACCGACCTGGTGACGCAGCTGAACGCCAAAATCGTGGCCGCCGGGCTGGACCCCAAAACCTTTGACCCGGTCACCACACCCTTCAAGGCCGTGACCACAGACTCCTACGACAAGCTGCTCGAAAGCGTGGTCGCCGTCAAAGACCCGGCCACCGGCGAGACCGTGGTCACCGCCACCACCACCGCCGAGACCAAACCCGCGCTGCAACTGGCCAAGGATTTTCTGGCGTCCTATGACGCCTCACGCGCCGTGGCGCTGACGGCCGCACCGCAGGACGATGCGCTGCACGACGACTGCTATCTGGACAACGGCTGGACCAAGGCCCTGGCGCGCGCCAGATACACCGCCGCACCCGGCATGATCGCTGGCCCCATCAACGACGTGTGGGTGGGCTCTGAAGCCAACAAGTACCTGATTGGGTCCACCCGCAGCAACATCAGCGTCTTGTCCGACACGGTGGTCGACAACGCAGACCTCACCAACCGCCGCCTGATCAAAGTGCAGTACCAAGTCAATTACACCGATGGCACGACCGAAAACAACGCCACCGCCACGCTGATCTCCGGCAGTTCGTACGGCGCTACCCTGGCCGACGGCTCGGTCTGCACCACACCCACGGTGAGCAAGACCCTGCGGCATTTTGGCAATCGAGAGATCGTCAGGGTCGGATTCAACGCCTACAACTATGCCAATGTCTCCGCCCCGCTGTCCGCGAGCGTTCCCTATTACTCATCGACTTCGTACACCAACGCCGTCGGCTTCAAGGTCAGGGATCCGGGCAAGGTGGCCACCTACGCCATTGTCAAGGGCGCCGGTCTGCCCACCAATGGCGCGTTGCTGCTGTCCCCCAGCGTGATGCGTGATGATGCCGCCTTCGGCAACATCAGGGGCAAGTACGTCGATTGGGGTGACGGCACCAGCTTTAAGTGGTGCAGAGATGCGACAGGCAAAATCGCTGATGCCGCAAGCGCTGCCTGCCTGACTTACGGCGCGAGCGGCTCTGAACTCAATAAAAGCGCGGCCACAGCCGAAGCAGCCGATGTCAGTTTTGCCACGCTCAACCTGACCAAGGGCAGCCAGTACACCTTTGACATTTACAAGGGCAATGGCTGGAAAACGGTGGGCGGCTACAAAAATGACACGCCGATAGCCAGCTACAGCCGCACGCTGAACAACCTGCCGTACAGCGCCGCAGCCGTGATGAGTGCCGTGCAAAACCAAAACCAAACGCCATGGACGACCAACCTCGCCGACGGTGTTCTTCCTGCGGCGCTCCGAAACAACTCGGCCATTAGTTTTACCGTAACGACGGGCAACATCGGTGCCATTCCGCTACCGGACGCCACCAAGCTCGGATGGAGTGGCATCTATCTGTACCGGGAAGGCAAGATCAGCGCCGGCCAAACCAGCACTTGGCCTATGAGCCAGCAAGAGTACGACGTTTTTCCTGCCAATGGCGCGACCACCATCAACATCTCGGCGCCGGCACCCAGCAGCGTTTTGGCGGTGCCCACGTACGGCAGCTTGGGCTTTGAGTTGACCAACCGCAATGGCAATTACTTGAATTTGACAGGCGCTCTCAATTAACCCATCCAGCTGACTGGCCCGACCCAGTGTCGGGCTGGCTGCTGAGCCCAACCAGAGCGGAGCGCCACAAGCGCTCCGCTTTTTTTATGACTGGGCCTAACTGATCAAGGCGAACAGGCCCAAGCCCAGGAAGGTCAACGCCAACACCTCATGGGGCGGGGTGGGGTGGCGCCTGTGGACCCATCCCCGCAGGGCCGGCTCAGGCGCCAAAGGCCTCACGCAGGGCCGCCCGGGCCACCAGTGCGCTGCGATGGATACGGATGAAGCGCGCGCCGCCAGGTACTTGAGTTCGGCCTTGACGTACAGCACCTGCGCCAGCGGCAGCCGCCGCAGCCGGCCACGCGCCTGAATCGTCAAGAATTCTTCAGTCGAATCAGGCTTCAAGTCTTGTCGCAGTAAGCGATTACGCTCTACTTTTTGTAGCGTGGCCTGCAAGCGCTCCAGACGCACCGGCTTGGTCAGATAGTCCAGCGCCTCCAGCTCGAAGGCCTGCACGGTGTGGCCGGCACGCGCCGGCTCGGCCGGCAAGGTCGATAATGGTGATTAGCCCTGCCCACCCTGTCCTGGCGCAACAAGCGCCCCGCCTACGCATGACGCATACCCAATTCGACAACAAGTCGCAAGCCTGGTCAGCCCTGTTCTCCGAGCCCATGAGCGACCTGGTCAAGCGCTACACCGCCAGCGTATTTTTTGACAAGCGCCTGTGGCAGGCCGACATCGCCGGCTCGCTGGCGCACGCCGAAATGCTGTGCCACCAGGGCATCCTGTCGCCCGCCGACCAGGCGGCCATTGCAGATGGCATGGCGCAGATCACGGCCGAGATCGAGGCCGGCCAATTTGAGTGGCAGCTGGATCTGGAGGATGTGCACCTGAACATCGAGGCGCGCCTGACCCAGCTGGTGGGTGACGCCGGAAAACGCCTGCACACCGGACGCAGTCGCAACGACCAGGTGGCCACCGACGTGCGGCTGTGGCTGCGCAGCGAAATTGACCTCATCAACGCCCTGCTGCGCGAATTGCAGCTGGCGCTGGTGGACGTGGCCGAACGCCATGTGGACGTGATCCTGCCCGGCTTCACCCACCTGCAGGTGGCGCAGCCGGTGAGCTTTGGCCACCACCTGCTGGCCTATGTGGAGATGTTCAGCCGCGATGCCGAGCGCCTGGCCGAGGTGCGCCGGCGCACCAACCGCCTGCCGCTGGGCAGCGCCGCACTGGCCGGCACCACCTACCCGCTGGACCGGGACCGGGTGGCACGCACCCTGGGCATGGTGGACGAGCAGGGCCAGCCGCAGGTCTGCCAGAACAGCCTGGACGCGGTGAGCGACCGCGATTTTGCCATCGAGTTCACCGCCGCCGCCAGCCTGTGCATGGTGCACATCAGCCGGCTCAGCGAAGAGCTGATCCTGTGGATGAGCCAGAACTTCGGCTTTATCAAAATTGCCGACCGCTTCACCACCGGCAGCTCCATCATGCCGCAGAAGAAGAACCCCGATGTGCCCGAGCTGGCGCGCGGCAAGACCGGCCGCGTGGTCGGCCACCTGATGGGCCTGATCACCCTGATGAAGGGCCAGCCGCTGGCCTACAACAAGGACAACCAGGAGGACA
>JBAXMQ010000189.1:0-5306 GCA_037134215.1 Betaproteobacteria bacterium | reverse complement strand
CGGGTTTTGCCGATGAAGTGGCTGTAGCGGCTTAAGGCGTGCTCGCGCAACACCTGCATCACCGCGCTGCGGTCCTCGGTGCGCACCTGCAGCACCACGCCAAGCTCTTCATTGAACAGCGCCTTGAGCGTGAGCTCATCGCGCCGGGCGCTGACCTGGCTTGCCCAGTTTTTGCTGTCGCCGTGCTCGGCCCGGCTGTCGCTGATGCCGTCGCCCTCGGTCACCAGCATGTCCACGTTCAGCGACACGCCCACATGGCCGGCAAACGCCATTTCGCACACCGTGGCCCAGAGGCCGCCGTCACTGCGGTCGTGGTAGGCCAGGATGCGGCCCTGGGAGCGCAGCGCATTCACCGCTGCCACCAGGGCCACCAGGTCGGCCGGGTGGTCCAGGTCTGGCACCTCGTCGCCAGTCTGGTTCAGGGTTTGGGCCAGCATGCTGGCACCCATGCGCATGCGGCCACGCCCCAGGTCGATCAGCAGCAGGCTGCTGTCGGCCGTGGCGTCCAGCTGCGGCGTGAGCGTGCCACGCACATCGGCCAAAGTGGCAAAGGCACTGACGATCAATGACACTGGCGAGCTGACTTTTTTGGCCTGGCCATCGTCTGTCCACTGGGTGCGCATGGACAGGGAATCTTTGCCCACAGGGATGGACACGCCCAGCGCCGGGCACAGCTCCAGTCCCACCGCTTTCACCGTGGCGTAAAGCGCGGCGTCTTCGCCGGGCTCGCCGCAAGCGGCCATCCAGTTGGCTGAGAGCTTGACGCGCGACAGTTCGATAGGCGCCGCCAGCAAATTGGTGATGGCCTCGGCCACCGCCATCCGGCCCGAGGCGGGCGCGTTGACGGCGGCCAGCGGCGTGCGCTCGCCCATGCTCATGGCCTCGCCGGCAAAGCCACAAAAATCTGCCAGCGTCACAGCGCAATCTGCCACCGGCACCTGCCAGGGGCCCACCATCTGGTCGCGGTGGCTCAGGCCGCCCACGGTGCGGTCGCCAATGGTGATTAAAAAGCGTTTCGAGGCCACAGTAGGGCTGGCTAACACCGCAATACAGGCCTGCTGCAGGGTGACGCCGTCCAGGTTCAGAGGCGCAAACTGCCGCTGCAGGCTGACCACGTCGCGCTGCATCTTGGGTGGCTTGCCCAGCAGCACATCCATAGGCATATCGACCGGCAGGTGGGCAGGCTGGGCGGCTTCGGCTTCGGCTTCGGCATCCGCCAGCACCAGTTGCCGGGCATCGGTGGCCACGCCCACCACCGCAAACGGGCAGCGCTCTCGCTCGCACAGCGCGCTGAACAGCGGTAGCGAATCGGGGGCAATGGCCAGCACATAGCGCTCCTGGCTCTCATTGCACCAGATCTCCTTGGGCGCCATGCCGCTTTCTTCCAAGGGCACAGCGCGCAGGTCAAACCGCGCACCTCGTCCGGCGTCGTTGGTCAACTCGGGGAAGGCGTTGGACAAGCCGCCCGCGCCCACGTCGTGGATCGCCAAAATGGGATTACCCAGGCCATCGGGGCCGCCGTCCAGGCCCAGCGCCCAACACTGGTTGATGACCTCCTGCGCCCGTCGCTCAATTTCCGGGTTACCGCGCTGGACCGAGTCAAAGTCCAGCTCGGCCGCATTGGCGCCCGTGGCCATCGAGCTCGCCGCGCTGCCGCCCATGCCGATGCGCATGCCCGGGCCGCCGAGCTGAATCAGCAGGCTCCCAGGCGGAAAAGCCACCTTGTGCGTCTGCGTCGCATCGATCACGCCCAGACCGCCAGCAATCATGATGGGCTTGTGGTAACCACTCTGCGCCTGCTGCTCCAGGCCATCCGCACCCAGCCGGTAGCGCAGCGTCTGCTCATACTCCCTGAAATACCCCAGTAAATTCGGCCGCCCGAACTCGTTGTTGAACGCCGCCCCACCCAACGGCCCCTCCAGCATGATCTGCAGCGGGCTGGCAATGTGCGCCGGCCTCCCATAAATTGGGGTCAGATTCCAATTATTTGACGGTGCGGTTTTTTCGGGATTAATTGGAATCTGACCCCAATTAATTTTGGAGACGGTGAAGCCGGTGAGGCCGGCCTTGGGTTTGGAGCCGCGGCCGGTGGCGCCTTCGTCGCGGATTTCGCCGCCGGCGCCGGTGGAGGCACCGGGAAACGGCGAGATGGCCGTGGGGTGGTTGTGGGTTTCCACCTTCATCAGGACGTGGTGGGTGGCACTCTCTTTTTGATAGCTACCAGCCCATATTCCATCGGGGCTAGAGGCAGATTTGGCTAAAAAGCGCTCGACCTGGCTGCCGGCCATGACGGAAGCGTTGTCAGAGTAAGCCACCAGCATGTGCTGCGGGTTGACCTGGTGCGTGTGGCGGATCATGCCGAACAGGCTGTGCGGCTGCGCCACGCCGTCGATGGTGAAAGCGGCGTTAAAAATTTTGTGCCGGCAGTGCTCGCTGTTGGCCTGGGCGAACATCATCAGCTCGACGTCGGTGGGGTTGCGCTGCAGCTGGGTAAATGCTTGCACCAGGTAATCGATTTCGTCAGCGGCGAGTGCCAGCCCAAAGCTGGTGTTGGCCGCCACCAGCGCCGCCCTGCCCTGTCCCAGCACGTCGACCTGGGCCAAGGGCGTGGCCGGCAGTGCAGCGAACAGGGCATGGGCGTTAGCACTGTCCAACATCACGCTCTCGGTCATGCGGTCATGCAGCAGCTCGGCCAACGCCGTCAGTTGCGCCGGGCTGAGGCTAGGTTTGCCCAGCCAGCCCTTGTCCAGTTTGAGCCAGTAATGCGTGACGCGCTCCACCCGCTTCACGGCCAGGCCGCAGTTGTGGGCAATGTCAGTCGCTTTGGATGCCCATGGCGACACCGTGCCAAAACGCGGCGCCACCACCAGCAGGGCCCCGTCCGAGCCACCCTCGTAGGGCTCACCATACTGCAAGAGCGCCCGTAACTGCGTCTGCAAAGCCTCCGTGGCGGGGGTGGCCGTGGCGACCAGATGCACAAAGCGCGCCGAGAGGGCGCTGATACGGGGTTCGATGGCCTGCAGGGCGGGCAAGAGTTGCCGGGCGCGGAAGGGGCTGAGGGCATTGCCACCCTCGAATTCGGTGATGTGCTGGGTCACGTTGGGGCGTCTGAAGGGTGTGACGGTGATTTTACGGTGCCCTTCCCTGCGCCCCGACCAATGCCGCCACACCAAGCGCGCCCGATGGGATAATTGTGGGCATGACGATCACCTACAAAGACGCTGAAGGCATTGCCGGCATGCGCGTGGCCGGCCGGCTGGCAGGCGAATTGCTGGACTACCTGACCCCGTTCGTGAAACCCGGCATCACCACCAATGAGTTGGACCGCCTGGCCGACGCCTACACCACCACCGTGCAGGGCGCCATCTCGGCACCGCTCAATTACGCGCCGTCCGGCCACAACCCCTACCCCAAGGCCATCTGCACCTCGATCAACCACCAGGTCTGCCACGGCATCCCCAATGACAAACCGCTCAAGCGGGGCGACATCGTCAACGTGGATGTGACGGTGATCAAAGACGGCTGGCACGGCGACTCCAGCCGCATGTTTGTGGTGGGCGAGGCCTCGGTGGCCGCGCGTCGCCTGTGTGCCCTGACGCACGAGGCCATGTGGCACGGCATTGCCAAAGTGCGCCATGGTGCCTTCCTGGGCGACATCGGCCATGCCATCCAGCAGTTTGCCGAGGGCCAGGGCCTGAGCGTGGTGCGTGAGTTCTGCGGCCATGGCATCGGCCGCAAGTTCCATGAGGAGCCCCAGGTGCTGCACTACGGCCGCCCTGGCACGCTCGACCAACTCAAGGCCGGCATGACCATCACCATCGAGCCCATGCTCAACATTGGCCGGCGCGAGGTCAAGGAAATGGGCGACGGCTGGACCATCGTCACCAAGGACCGCTCGTTGTCGGCCCAGTGGGAGCACACCGTGTTGGTGACCGAAACCGGTTTCGAGGTGCTGACCCTGTCCGCTGGCAGCCCACCGACGCCCGGCTTCGTGCCCAGCTTCGGGTCTGCCGCCCCCCAAGCCCGATGAGCGATGCCCTGGCGCTGCGTGCCCGTTACCGGGCCGACAAGGCTGCGCTGCTCCAGTCGCTGGCTGCCAGCGGCACGGTCACCCGCGGGGTGCGCGGCGCGCTGGCCAGGCTGGCGGTTCTCACCGACGACACCTTGCGGCTGCTGTGGCAGCAGGCCGGGCTGGCCAGCCCCTTGGCGCTGGTGGCGGTGGGGGGCTTCGGCCGCACCGAGCTGTTTCCCTGCTCGGACATTGATGTGCTGCTGCTGCTGCCCGATGACCAGTCGCCCCAGCACGACCCGGCGCTGAAGGCGCGGCTAGAGAGTTTTATCGGCAGCTGCTGGGACGCCGGGCTGGAGATCGGCTCCAGCGTGCGCACCGTCGACGAATGCCTGCAAGAAGCGGCCCGCGACGTCACCGTGCAAACCTCGCTCCTGGAGGCGCGGCTGATCACCGGCAACGCGGCGCTGTACGCCGATTTTCAGCAGCGCTACTTTGCCGCGCTGGGCCCGCGCGCATTTTTTGTCGCCAAAACCCTGGAGATGCAGCAGCGGCACCACAAATTTGAAGACACGCCCTACGCGCTGGAACCCAATTGCAAGGAGTCACCCGGCGGCCTGCGCGACCTGCACGTCATCCTGTGGGTGGCCAAGGCGGCAGGTTTTGGCAACAACTGGGATGCCCTGGCCCGAAGCGGTCTGGCCACGGCCTTCGAGGTCCGCCAGATCAAGCGCAACGAGGCGCTGCTTTGGCTGATCCGGGCCAGGTTGCACCTGATCTCGAACCGGCGCGAGGACCGCCTGGTGTTCGACCTGCAAACCGCCGTGGCCCAATCCTTCGGGTACGCCGCAAGCCCGACTGCGCCGGCCGCAGTGCCACTGAGCCCGCGCGCCGTGATCCGCCCCAGCGAAGCACTGATGCGGCGCTACTACTGGGCCGCCAAGGCGGTGACCCAGCTCAACCAGATCTTGCTGCTCAACATCGAGGAGCGGCTCAACCCGTCCACCCACACCCCGCGCCCGATCAACCCGCGCTTCAATGAAAAAGCCGGCATGGTGGATGTGACCAGCGACGACCTGTACCAGCGGGAGCCCCACGCCATTTTGGAGACCTTTCTGGTGTACCAGACCACGGTGGGCGTCAAGGGCCTGTCGGCGCGGACGCTGCGGGCCCTGTACAACGCCCGCGATCTGATGAACGCCAGCTTCCGGCGCGACCCGGTCAACCACGCCACCTTCCGCCAGATCCTGGCCAGCGACGGCCTGACCCATGCCATGAGCCTGATGAACCAGACCTC
>JBAXMQ010000188.1:0-5341 GCA_037134215.1 Betaproteobacteria bacterium | reverse complement strand
TTTGAGCGGCATTCCACATACACGCTGGCCAAGAGCTGGTGGCCAGCCGCGTCGGTCTTAAACTGTTCCGGCAGGTAGGTGTGGCCGGCACGGTCCCACAGGTGGTGGTGGGCATCAACAATGGGTGTGTGCGGTTCGAGCGGGGCCTCGGTGCTGGAACGCAGCCAGTCCTCCCACCGCGCCAGCCGGTCAACCGTATCGGCTGGCACGGGGGTCATAGCATGCGGCCGCCATCCACCACAATGGTTTGGCCCATGACATAGGATGCGAGGCTTGAGGCCAGGTAGAGGCAAGCACCTGCCATATCCTCTGGGGTGCCCAGACGCCCGGCCGGAATACCCTCCAGGCGCTCGCGCAGGCGGGCAGCATCATCGATGGTAACCTTGGTCAATTTGGTGTCGACCAATCCTGGTGCCACACCATTCACGCGTATACCTTTGTGCGCCCAGGCTTGGGCCAGCGTGTGGGTCAAATGGATGGCACCTGCTTTCGAGGCGGCATAGGCCGGGTTACCGCGTGTCGCCCTAAGGCCACCGACCGACGAAATGGTGATGAGCGAGCCTTGGCGTGCTGCCAGGGCATCCCGAAACTTCTCGGCGCAGGCCATCAGGCTGTTCAGGTTGACGTCGATGATGCGACGGAAGGTGTCAATCCGGAATTCCTCGCGCCCGTAGGCGACCGTGCCTTGGCACAGCACCAACACGTCCAGTGCCTCCGGTTGAACCGCATCCCGCACCGCCGCAAAGTCACTGACGTCGACCTGGGTGTAGGTTAGGCCGTTCAGATCAGAGCCCTCCTGGCCTTGGTAGTCAGCGGCGCTGGCACGGGTTCCCCAAACCTGCACCTGTGCACCATGCTTGCGGAAGGCCTGGGCAATACCATTGCCGATACCGCTGGAGCCGCCGACAACCAACACGGATTTGTCTGAGAAGTCAAGCGGATTGGGAATCGTCATTGGGCTCATCTCAGACGGGCGACACGGGGTTGAACTCGGGCGGCCGCTTTTCTTCATAGGCTTTGAGGCCCTCGACCACTTCGGGCCCGGAGAAGCCGAGGATTTCAAGCGCCAGTGAGTTTTCGAAAATCGGCCAGGCCATTTGCAGCCAGTTGTTCATCGACAATTTGGTCCAACGAATGGCCGACGGTGCCGCCTTGGTCAGGTTGACCGCCACCTTCAGTGCGGTTTCTTGCAATTTGTCGTCATCGACGCACATGGAAATCAGCCCGATGCGTTCGGCTTCCTCGGCGTATAGGGGTTCGCCGGTCATCAGGTAATACTTGGCTTTGGCCATGCCACACAACAAGGGCCAAATGATGGCCGCATGGTCGCCGGCAGCCACCCCCAAACGCACATGGCCATCCACAATCTTGGCGGAGCGGCCGCCAATGCTGATATCCGACAGCATAGCCGCCGCCAGGCCACCACCTGCTGCCGCGCCATTGATGGCCGACACCAGGGGCTTGGAAAAGTGGATCATGTTCTTGACCAGGTTGCGCCCATCCTTCCACATTCGCGCGCGCCACTCGAAGTCTGTGACCAGTTTTTGCTCCAGTTCGAAGTCGCCGCCGGCTGAAAAAGCGCGGCCCTCGCCGGTCAGGATGACGGCGCTGACAGAAGGGTCGTCTTCAATGTGCTGCCAGATGGTGGTCATCGCATGGTGGAATTCGAAATCCATGGCGTTGATCTTGCCGCGCGACATGGTGATCCGCAGCACCTGAGGGGCGGGCCGGTCGAGTTTGAGTGATTGATAGGCGGGGTAAACGTAATCCATGGCAATGACCTGGTGGTAAGGGTTTGGGGCCAGAAGCTGTCAGGTATGGCCTTTGGGGAAAAGTCGGTGCAGAGCCTGATTTGGCATCAGGACCGCTGCAGCAGCAGGGCGGCGGCATGAGCGGCTGTCATGCCGGTCTCCACGCCGGCTGCCCTGGCCAGGGCATTGGTGGCGCTGATGATGCCGTCGCGGTAGCTGCTCAAGCCCTCGCCCATTCGCGCGCTACGGGCATCGACCGTGGCACCGGCCAAGCCCTCTTTTTCAACAAGGTACAGGCCGGCAGTTCCGGCATCGTCACGCCCTTTGCCACCATCCGAGCAGATGAAGCCATGGGGCCGAACCCGTAGCAGGTAGGGCACAGCGCTACGACCTGTATGGCCCGCCGTCACCAGCACATTGCGAACATCCTCGGGCAGGCCAAAGGCAATCGAGTCTGTACAGATGACCTGGCGCCCCTCTGCACTGATTTGCATCACGGTACGGTTGGTGACGTCAGCCGCCGAAGGCGAACGGACGTCGCCGTCAAGCATGGCACGCGCGGCATCCTGGACCGTCATGCCCGGCACCACGCCGCAGTCCATCGCGGGTCGGTTGGCAAAACTGATCCGACCTTGGGCATACAGGTCAACGCCGTCGCCTAAGTGCACGGTAGCCACATCCGCTGCAGCGGCAGGGATATTCAAGGCCTCCAAATACCACAAGCCGGCCACCGAGGCGCCGGCCGGTCCAACGGCGCAATCCACGCCAATCGCGCCACGGGGCCGATGTTCTGCAATGAAGCGCGCCGGAAGCACGCCGCAGTAGGAGGCGTTGATCACCACATCCCGGTCGCGGTTCTCGGCGCAGACGTCGTAGGCCGAGTCCATGGCCATGACCCGACCGCGCGGGTTGCCGCTCAACTCGGTCTGCGCGCCCATGGTCAGACCGCCGTTTCGCCGCCGTCCGGCACCAGGGTGGTGCCGGTCAAGAAGGCTGCGTCATCAGAAAACAGGAAGCAGACTGGTCCTGCAATGTCGTCGGGTTCGCCAACCCGTTTGAGCATGTTGAGCTGGGCGGCCTGGGTGACACCCGTGTCCAGGTCGCCGCCGCCACGCTGCTTCCACAGCGGCACAGTCATGCCGGTTCGGATGCGTCCTGGCGCCACCACATTGACGCGCACCAGGGGCGCTGCTTCAAGAGCGAGTTGGCGCGAGAACCCAACAATAGCGCCCTTGGCCGCACCGTAGGGCGAATTATTAGGTTGCGCCACCAATGCGGCGATGGACGCCACATTGACGATGGCGCCACCGCCTTGCGATCGCATGATCGGCAAGACGTATTTGCAGACGAGGAAAGTGCCACCCACGTGAACACCCAGCATGCGGTTCCAGCGCTCAAGTGACCAGGTTTCAATGGGGCCGAAATCGGCATGGCCGGCAGCGTTGAAGACGCAATCGATACGCCCCATCTCCCGGTGGACGGTGGCCACGGCGTCGCGCACGCCATCCTCGTTGGCAACATCGACCGCCAAGCCCATCGAGCCCTTCAGTTCGGCGGCAACCGCAGTGGCGCGGGTGCCGTCCAGGTCAAGCACGGCCACTCGTCCGCCCTCACTGGCAAATCGCCGAGCGACCGCAGCAGCCAAACCCGAGCCGCCGCCGGTGGTCAACAGCACTTTTCCGTCAAATCTCATCGACATGGTTGTTTCCTTTACGACCTTTCAGGTGTCCTGCGAATCAAAAAACGCCCGCAGCTTTGCTGCCGTTTGCGCTGCTGCGAATTCGGGAAACCAGTGCCCGCCAGGGACCTGGTCGACGCGAAGATTGGCGCAGCGTGCCGCCCAAGCCGCCTCAATGTCCATCAGTTGGCACATGAGTCCGTCGGCACCCCACAAAGCGAACACCGGACAATCGAGTTTGATGTGCAGATCGGCCTCATCATGGGCCAGATCGATGCTGGCCCCTGCACGGTAGTCGCAGCAAGAGGCGTGGATCATGGCTGGATCGCGCCAGCAGCGGCGGTACTCCGCCAGCATGTCGGCATCAAAGCTGTCCAGCCCTCTGCCACCAACGCTGACCAGACAGTTTTCAAAATAATAGTCGGGGTCGGCACCAATCAGCCGCTCCGGGAACGGCGTTGGCAGGGGCAGGAAATACCATTGCCAATAGGTGGCTGCCAGCTTGCGATTGGTCTGGTGATAAAGCGCGTGGGTTGGCACGAGATCGAGTACCGAGAGTGATCGCACCTGATCGGGCCAGTCCAAGGCCATGCGGTGTGAGACTCGCCCGCCACGGTCATGCCCCACCACGTGAAAGCGTTCGTGCCCCAGTGCCCGCATCAGCGCGACTTGGTCTGCGGCCATGGCGCGAAAACTGTAATTGCTGTGGTCGTGGGCACCCACTGGCTTGGAGGAGTCGCCATAGCCGCGCAGATCAGCGCAGACGACAGAATGCCCCTCGGCCAACAATGGTGCCAGCTTGGCCCATTCGCTCAGATTCTGCGGGTATCCATGCAGCAGCAAGACGGGATCGCCCTGACCGGCAAAAACGCAGTTGATCGTGACACCGTCAAGCTCGATGTGTCGACGCTCAAAGCCCTTGAACATGGCAGTTTCCTCAGGTGGCCGCCATCAGGCGAGCGTGGTCCGGTACATGAGCCGGTGGTTTTCCGGCGCGTCCATGCCGGCGAAGTCGTAATCCAGTGGCGCAAAATGCATGGTGCAACGGTTGTCCCAGAAGATGAGGTCACCCGGTTGCCAGCGATGCCGATAGGTGTGGGCCGGACGCACCGACAAGGCGAACAGGTAGTCCAGCAGGGGCGCGCTATCCTCGGTACTCCAGCCGTCAAAATGGTCGACCATCTGTTCACTCACATACAGGGCCTTTTTGCCGGTGTCCGAGTGGGTTCGGATCACCGGATGGGCGTGACCTTTCATGCGCTCAAGTTCCTCAGCTGATACCGAACTGAAGGCTTTGCGCCCGCTCAAGCGTTGAGAGCGGGTGCTGAACAAGGTGTGCCAAGCACGCAGTGGCGCCAGTGCTGCCTTCAACCCGTCAGACAAAGCTTCGTAAGCCTGGTACATGTTCGCAAACATGGTGTCACCGCCAAATTGTGGTGCATGCACACAGCGCAATAGGGAGGCACGGGCCGGCACGGGCAAAAAGGACTGGTCTGAATGCCACTGCTGTGCGGCGTTCTCGGTTTCAGACCGCTGGCCGTCCTTCTTGATGTTGGTGACCGTGAAGATATCCGGGTAACCGGGTGGCGCGTGGCGGCCCAGTAGGCCGGTCTTGGCCAGAGGACCGAAGCGCCGGGTAAAGGCAAGGTGCTGATCATGGTCCATGGCCTGCCCCCTAAAGAGCAGGATGCCACGCTCGCCCAGCAACTGCCACAGGGCAGCGATGGTGGTGTCAGCCAATTGATCGCTGGCGCGCAGGTCCAGACCGACGATTTCCGAACCGGTGCGCCAGGACAGGGGATGTACCTGGTAAGGCAGTGGTGACGCCGGTACTTGGCTTGATAAGTCTGGCGTTGTTGTCATCGTCGTCTCCTGGCTTGGGCCGACCAGGCTCAAGCACGCGGCAAAAAGA
>JBAXMQ010000187.1:0-5484 GCA_037134215.1 Betaproteobacteria bacterium | reverse complement strand
ATGGCCGTCCGACCACTGATCCGCAAGCGGCCCTGGCGGGAACCATGGCACCGGCAGCTGGTCACAAGGGGTACGCGCTGGCCTTGCTTGTCGATGTGCTCGTGGCCGGGTTGGGCGCCGCCAACTGGTCGTTTGAGGCCAGCTCATTGCTCGACGACTCTGGTGGCCCGCCTGGTGTGGGTCAGTGCTTTATCGCCATTGACCCCTCGCGCTGTGCGCCTGGCTTCGCCCAACGCGTCGCTCGGCTGGCTCAAGCCATTCATGAGCAGGAGGGTGCCCGTCTGCCTGGCAAAGGTCGCGCCGACCACGCAGCCCTTGCGAATACCCATGGTGTTGAAGTGCCTGACGAGTTGCTGGCCGAACTGCACGCGTTGGCGTACCCTGGCTGATGTCACACGAAGAGACATTGCTGGGCGTGTTGCAGGCCAATGGCATTGGGCCGACGGCGTCCTCCGATGCCTTGTCTATGACCTTGCTCACAGGGGGGTTCTGGAATCGGGTGTACCGACTACGGAGCAGACAACACGACAAGCTTGACTGGGTCGTCAAGCAGTTCGCCCAGGTGCCTGTAAACCCAATGTTCCCGATTCTGCCGGCCACTGAATATGCAGCATTGCAGTTCTTGCAAGACCAGCCATGCGCTCCAACGCCGGTCGCGTTTATTGCTGATAGCCCGGTCGGAAGTCTGCTGGTCTATGAGTTTGTCAAGGGCGGTGATTGGAACGGTGACCTTGAAGCGACAGCCACTTTACTGGCGCGGGTGCACCGCATTCCTATCGATGCTTTCGCCATGAAAGCCTTTCGAAAACTACCTGCTGATGCCCCCAAGCTGCTGACCCATGCCGAGGAGATGTTGCAAGGTCACGACAGTGCGTTGAGTGACAGTGTGCGTGAATGGTGCCCGAAGGTGTCCATGCAAACCGTCCGGCCAATCCGCAAAGAAGTTTTGGTGCACACCGACTGTGGGCCAGGCAATATGGTGAGCAGCCCGGATGGCTTGCGCCTGATCGATTGGCAGTGTCCAGGCATTGGGGATGGGCTTCAGGATGTGGTGACCTTTCTGTCTCCTGCCATGCAGGTGCTCTACGGCTACCCGGTTCTGACACCTGCGCAGGAGCAACAGTTTTTGGGTGCTTACGTTTCTGCCCTGGCTGAGAATCCACCGGACGCGCAAGAAACGCAGGCCCGGCTCCACAGTGTCCGCAGCAGTCACCATTACCGATTTGCGGCGTATTGCGCCATGCGGTCGCAGGACACGGCCACTTCCGACGAGAAAACCTCAAGCCTGTACCGTGTCGCGCTTCAAGCAGAAATTGAACTATTGCATCGGCTGTCAGCACAAGGAAAAGGCTCATGAAATCAATCGAGATGCACATTCACAGTTTCAGTTTGCGTTTTCAGTTCAAGTACCGCCGTGACTTTGATGTGTTTGCCTACATTGCCCTGGCCCGGGAACGTGGTTTCACCGGCGTCAACATTTCTGCTAACGGGCCGGGGTATCGGGACTTGGGCGGGACGACGCCCGAGCATTTCGCCAAGGTGCGGGCTTGCTTGCAGGCGCACAACATGGCCTGCGAAATTGACACCAGCGACACCCGTGTGGATAACCTGCACCAGATGCTGTCGGTTGCATCCCAATTGGGCGCTGAGCGCTTGCGGGTGTACACCAAATACGATGCGACACTGGCCGAACAGATGGACTGGACCGTGCGAGACCTCAGGGCCATCGCGCCAGAAGCCGAGCAGCTGGGCGTCACCATCGTCTTTGAGAACCATGAAGATTTTCAGGGGGCCGTGATCTCCGACATTCTGGCAAAAGTTAACCATCCACGCATCAAGGCGCTGTATGACTACGGCAATTCTCAAATGGTCGGTGAAGATCCTTTGCACGCGCTACGGGCCATGCAGCCTTACATAGACGCCGTACATGTCAAGGACCATGTGCTTCTCAACAGCGAAGGGCAGATTTGGGTTCAAGGCGTCCCCATGGGGCAGGGACTTCTTCCTATCATGGAACAGACCGAAGCCTTGTATGTTGGTGGATTACGCCGCTTCTGCTTTGAAAATGTGTGGGGTTATGTCGCTCGTTTCAAAGCTGACACGCTGCCCACGTCTGCACCCTTCAGCCCAAACCACCAGCATGGGTTTCTGAATGGTGCCCGATTGCCGGAAACCGAAGCCTTAGCGCAGGAATGGCAGGCATTTGAATCCGGTTGGCAGTGGTACCAACGGGCGCTTGCATCGGCGGGATTTGTCATCGAGCGGCGGTAGGCAATCCGTACCGGTCCATATCGTCCTCGGAGCAGACCGGGGCGCGCCTGCCTCCGATCCACAACTGTTCCTGCTCTAGCCGAGACGCCGTCAGTGGGTCGGTATCGAGTTCGATTTGCAGGGTCTGCGCAACCTGGGCGTGTTCTATTGGCAGCTCCCAGGTCAGAAAAAGTTGTGTGCCGGTCTGCACGTCGGCTTCGACTTTGGCCGCCTGCAACTTGAAACTGCCGCCTCGTGGGATCACGGCATGGCACTGGCCGGTGTCAAACACCAGCACCGTGCCCCTGGCCAGCGGGATGAGATGCCCGGCGGCCGGAAAGTGCAGGTCCATGCCACTGTCCTCGCTCACAAACAGGTTGCAGAAGGCCTTGCTGCCGTACTGGTCGGCGTCATGGTGGTAGCGCGTGCCACGACAGGCCATCAGGGCTACGTCACTGTCGGCAAGCACCTGCTGAAGGCCCAGTGTGCCCAGCCAGTCCGCGACGGCCTGCACGCACTGCCGGTACTGGGGCCAGCGGGTGCGGGCACGCGCCAGCGACAAGGCCGCCACATCGCCAGGTTCGAGGGCCAGGTGATGGGCCACCTCGCGTTCGCAATCGGCCAGCAAGCGTGGCGGCAGCGCTGGCACATCCAGCTGGCCCTGGAGCACAAGCGCACTCACGCTTCTGCTGCGCAGGGCATCACCGCGCCAGAAGTAGGCGGTGTGCAGGCCCTGTGTCGTCATGCCCGGCTCCGGGCAGCGGGGGTGTCCATGGGTCAAAGGCTGGGCTGGTTCCGGCACCCGGAAACAGGCGAGGTCGACATTGCTGGACGGCATGGCAGGCTGGTACCTTTTTAGAATCTGTGGGAAAGACCGCGAGGCCGAATGCTATCCTGACCGATCCAATGATTGCAGGAACGGTCACCATGAAACACCCGGTCATTGTGATCGTCATCGCCCAATTGTTCGGCACCTCCCTCTGGTTTTCTGCCAACAGCGCCGCCGACGACCTGATTCGAAGTTGGGGCATCACCCCCGGCGACATCGGCACGTTGACCAACGCAGTGCAACTGGGGTTCATCGTGGGGACCCTGCTGTTTGCCCTGACCGGGCTGGCAGACCGCTTTGCCGCCAGCCGCATCTTTGCGGTGTGTGCCGTCCTCGGCGCCGGGTTCAATGCGGCCTTTGCCTGGCTGGCCACTGACATGGCCAGTGGGCTGGTGTTGCGCTGGGCGGTGGGGCTGTCCCTGGCCGGCGTGTACCCCTTGGGCATGAAGCTGGTGGTCAGTTGGGTGCCGGCTCGCGCTGGGGCCGCCCTGGCCTGGCTGGTGGGCATGCTCACCCTGGGTACCGCCCTGCCGCACGGTACCCGCTGGCTGGGTGGGCTCGCCGCCTGGCAACTGACCCTGAGCGCATCGTCTTGTCTGGCGCTGCTGGCGGCGGGGCTGGTGCTGTGGCTGGGCGACGGCCCGCACCTCAAGCGGCGGCAGAACGCCCCACCGCTGCGGCTGAGCCAGCTGCTGGCTACCTTTTCGGTGCCGGCCTTTCGCGCCTCGGCCTGGGGTTACTTCGGTCATATGTGGGAGCTGTACACGTTCTGGACGTTGGTGCCGGCCCTGCTGGTGCTGTCCGGGCTGGCCGCAGCCGGTACGCCGCAGGTATCAGGCCTGGCCTTCTGGGTCATTGGCATCGGCGCGCTCGGTTGCGTGATGGGTGGCTGGTGGAGCCAGCGCATCGGCAGTGCCCGGGTGGCGGCAGCGGCGCTCGCTCTGTCTGCGTTGTGCTGCGCGTTCTACCCTCTGTCGGGCTCTTGGCCGGCTTGGGCCAGCCTGGGCTTGCTGCTGCTCTGGGGCGCGGCGGTGGTGGCTGACTCTCCCCAGTTTTCGGCCCTGTCAGCCGCCGCCTGTCCGCCCGAGGTGCTGGGCAGTGCGCTGGCCTTGCAGACCGCCCTGGGCTTTGCCATCACCATGGTGTCAATCCAGCTCGCCACCCACTGGCTGGCCAATTGGGGCAGCGGTGTGGCCTGGCTCTTGTTACCGGGCCCGCTGCTGGGTTTGCTGGGTTTACGGCGCCTGATTTGGCGCCCCTTTTAGGGGAGTGCCTCCCAACCCGCCAGCACATGCTGCGCCGCGATCAGGTCCAGCGCGGCAAACCCCACCGACTTGAACACCGTGATGTCTGAATCAGCGCGACGGCCTTCAATCAGCGGTGGCTGGGCGACCAATTCCGACAGTTCAGCCAGCACATCTTGCGCCGATATCAGGCCGGCTCGAAGCGCTTGAACGACTTCACCGCCTTTTTCGAGGACCGCTGCACGGTTGTCTGCGAAGAGCCGTGCCCGGGGTAGCAGTTGGAGTTCTGCCTCGGCCATGCTGGCCGTGAACGCTCCGATCAGTCCCACGTGGGTGCCAGGCCCGACCCAGGCGCTGGGGATGAACGGCGTGCTCGCCGTCGTGGCGGCGGCGACGATGTCTGCCTTCGCCAGCGCAAGCTGCAGGTCGGCTGTGGCTTGGGCGGCGACGCCCACTTGAGCCAGGCTCGCAACGACGCGCTGTGCCTTGTCCAATTGGCGTCCCCAGACCGTGATCTCCGACAGGCCAAACACGCTGTGGTGGGCCATGGCCAGGTGCGCCGACAGCGCGCCTGTGCCCAGAACCACAAGGCGTTGGCTGTTAGCACGGGCCAGGGTGCGTGCCGCCAGGGCTGCTGCAGCGGCAGTGCGGCGCAGCGTCAGTTCGGTGCCGTCGATCACCGCCAGGGGTGTGCCGTCCTTGCACGAGGTGACGACATAAATGGCCGACACCGCCGATTGGCCACGTGCATTGTTCTCGGGCCAGATCGACACGATCTTGGTGCCCATGATCTGGTGGGGCTGCCAGGCTGGCATGATCAGGACCGCGCTGGCATCGTGGTTGGGGTTGAAATGGCTGCGCGGTGGCGACTCGATCGGCTCAAGTAAACCCTTGGCCAGCGCCTCGATCAAGGGGCCATACGGGGCGAGTCGTTCGACGTCTTCTTTGGCAATGAACTGCATCGGGGTGTGCCCTAGGGCGTCGGCTTGGCTGGAGAGGTCAGCATGCAGCCTGAACAATGCGGGCGCAGGCAGGCCATCGGTATGAAATCGGGTGCAACTTAGACGCTCGTCAAGCCTGTCTTGATGATCGGGTCCGCTTCAAACCGGTGTGCCGCCACGGCATGGCTGGCCGGCAGCCGGTCCTGGCCAAACAGTTTGC
>JBAXMQ010000186.1:0-5493 GCA_037134215.1 Betaproteobacteria bacterium | reverse complement strand
CATCATCATCAACAAGCGCATGGCCTCGGCCTTTTTCGAGACCAACCTGGGCTCGGTGTTCAACTTTCATGGCGTCGACACCGTGGTGGTGACCGGCGGCTCCACCTCGGGCTGCGTGCGGGCCACGGTGGTTGACAGCCTGTCGCGCAGCTACCGCACCATCGTGCCCGAGGAATGCGTGGCCGACAAGCACGAAGGCCCGCACTTTGCCAACCTGTACGACATGGTCGTCAAATACGCCGACGTCCTGTCCATCGACGACACGCTGGCCCAACTGCGGCAGGTGGCCCCGGCGGAGGCTGGGCGGTGAAGCGCGACCCCGGTTTTTACGACTACCTGCCCTACAACAAGCGCCCGCGCATCGAATGGCCGGGTGGCGCCCGGGTGGCGTTCTGGGTCGCGCCCAATGTCGAGTTCTATGAACTCAACCCGCCCAAAAACCCGGCGCGGGCCGCCTGGGCCCGGCCGGCGCCCGATGTGCTGAACTACTCGTACCGCGACTACGGCAACCGGGTCGGCTTCTGGCGCATGTTAGAAGCCATGCAGCGCTGCAATATGCGCGGCAGCGTTTCGCTCAATGTGGCCATGTGCCAGCACCACCCCGAGGTGATCCAGGCCTGCGCCGACAACGGCTGGGAGTTTTACTCGCACGGCACCTACAACACCCGCTACCTGATGGGGATGACCGAGGCGCAGGAACGCGCCGTCATTCAAGACTCGATTGACACCGTGCGCCAGTACACCGGCCAAAAGCTCGACGGCTGGCTGGCCCCTGCCCTGACCTACACCGAGCGCACCTTGGACCTGGTGGCCGAGATGGGCCTGACCTATGTGTGCGACCTGTTCCATGACGACCAGCCGGGTCCGGTCAAGGTGCGCCAGGGCAGATTGACCAGCGTGCCCTACTCGCTGGAGATGAACGACACCATCGTCTACAACGTCAACCTGGTGCAGCCGCGGCGCTATGCCGACATCCTCAAGCGCCAGTTTGACCGGCTGTATGAAGAGGGCGAGCAGTCCGGCACGGTGATGTGCATTCCCCTGCACCCCTACCTGGTGGGTCAGCCCTACCGGATGGCGGCCTTTGAAGAGGCCCTGTCCTACATCACCAGCCACGACAAGGTCTGGCTGGCCACCGGGCGCGAGATTGCCCAGCACTTCAACACCCATTATTTCGACGCCTTTGCTGCTGCCGCGCAGCCGGCAGGAGACAGCCCATGAGCGCAGCCCCCGAGACCGTCAAAGCGGGTCTGCCCGACGCCCACCTGGCGTACCCGCTGCGCCGCTACGGCATGGACCATAGCCATTACGACTGGTCCATGCTGCCCAAGCGCAAGCCCGTGCAGTGGCCGGGTGGCGCCCGGGTGGCGCTGTGGGTGGTGCCGGCGCTGGAGTGGTTTCCGCTGAACATGAAGGGCGTGCCCTTCAAGCCACCCGGCGCCATGATGACGGCCTACCCAGACCTGCGCCACTACACCCTGCGCGACTACGGCAACCGGGTCGGTATTTTTCGCATCATGCAGGCGCTGGCCAAGCACCAGATCCGCGCCTCGGTGGCCGTCAATGCAGCGGTGGCGCTGCGCTACCCCAGCCTGATCCAGGCCTGCACCGGGCAAGGCTGGGAGGTGATTGCCAATGGGCTGGACATGGACCACCTGCACCACGCCGGCCTGGCACCGGATGATGAAGCCCAGCTGATCAGCAGCACGCTGGCCATACTGCGTCAGGCCTCGGGCCAGCCGGTGCGCGGCTGGCTGTCGCCGGCTAAATCAGAATCGGCCAACACGCTGGCGCTGCTGGGGGAGGCCGGGCTGGACTACGTGTGCGACTGGGTCAACGACGACATGCCCTACCCCATGCACACGCCGGCCAAAACCCTGCACGCCATGCCGCACCCGATCGACATCGACGACCACACCATCCTGGTACAAAACCACCACTCGGAAGACGACTTCCGCGACCAGCTGTGCGACCAGTTCGACCTGCTGTACCGCGAGTCGGCCACCCAGGGTGGCCGGGTCATGGCCATCTCTTTGCACCCCTGGGTGATTGGCCAGCCCTACCGCATCGGCGCGCTGGAGCAGGCGCTCAAACACATCATGGCGCACCGTGGCGTGTGGGCCGCCACCGGCAGCGAGATTCTGGATGCCTGGACCGCAGCCCAGGCCTGAGGCCAGCGCTTCAGGGCGCGGCGGGGCGCGCTTCGGCCAGGTCGTTCCAAACGTCCTGCTGGCGGATCAGCCCGTCCACCAGCACAAAGCGGTCAATGAAGCGCACGCCCGCAAAGGCCGAGCCGTCAGGCCAGACCCCTTCCAGCGTGCCAGCGCAGTACACCACGGCACCCTGGTCGGTCCAGCACTCGTCAAACTGGTCAAACACCTTGGCCACGCGCTGGTAGCGGGTTTTGGCCCACTGCACCAGGTCTTCGAGCCGGTGCAAGGTGGCGCCACCCGGAAAACGCATCACAAACTCCGGCGCCAGGTACTGCTGCGCCTGGGTGAGCTCACGCGCCTGCATGTGCTCCAAAAAGCGGCGCACCAGCGCACTGGCGTCCGGCCGCGCAGCGCCACCGGTAGTGACCACCCGGCCGTCCCGCTGGTAGGTGCTGGCGTGGTGCACCATGACGGTGGTGCCGGCGGCTGGCGCGGCGATCACCGAGCGGGCGGCCAGCGCCACGCGCTGCACCAGGCGCGCTTCGGTCTCGGTGCCGTAGCCTGGCAGCAAGGTAATGGCAATCACGGGCATGATGATCTCCGGTAGACGTGATGAAAACACCGATCATGCCTGCAAATCAGCTTGTGCCTGAGCGCATCGCTTACTCGGCCGCGCCCGAGCGGCCGCCGCTGCGCTGGCCCGGCGGCGCCCGGGTGGCGCTGTGGGTGGCGCCCAATATCGAGCATTACGAGTTTTTGCCCGAACACATTCGCGTGCGCGACCCCTGGCCCCGGCTGCCGCACCCCGACATCCTGGGCTATGGCCTGCGCGACTACGGCAACCGGGTGGGCGTCTGGCGGCTGATGGAGGTGTTTGACCGCTTTCAGGTGCCCTGCACCGTGTCGCTGTCGATGGCGGTGCTGCAGATATACCCCGAGATTGCCGAGGCCATGCTCAAGCGCCGCTGGGAGTTCATGTCGCACGGTCTGTACAACACGCGCTACCACTGGAACCTGAGCGAAGCCGAGGAGCGCGCTGCCATCGAGGAATGCCAGCAGATCCACCGCCAGTTCACCGGGCGCGGTCTGCCGGGCTGGTTTTCGCCTGCCGCCTCCAACACCCTGAACACCCCGGACCTGGTGGCCGAGGCCGGCATTGGTTACCTGTGCGACTTGTACCACGACGACCAGCCCACGCCGATCCAGGTGCGCCAGGGCGAGCTGTACTCCTTGCCCTACAGCATGGAGATCAATGACAGCATCGCCTGGCGGCGCGGCCAGGAGGGTGCGGCCTTTGCCCAGAAGATTTGCGACGAGTTCGACACCCTGTACGCCGAAGGCGCGGTCAGTGGCCAGGTGATGAACATCGCGGTCCACCCCTTCATCATGGGCCAACCGCACCGCATCGAGTATCTTGCGCAGGCGCTGGACTATGTGCTGTCGCACAGCGGCGTCTGGTGCGCCACCGGCTCCGAGATCATTGCCAGTTACCGCCAACAAACCCAAGCCGCCGACCACGCCGGCCAGAAAGAACAGCCATGAACGCCCCCGCCGACTACATCCGCGCCTACATGACTGAGCGCCCCATCGACCTCGCGCGCGCCGCGCTGGTGATGATCGACATGCAGTACGCCACTGGCTCCCGCCAGGGTGCGCTGGCGCGCAAGCTGCAGGCCGAGGGCTCGCGGGTGGGCGACTACCGCTTTGCCCGTATCGAGCAGCAGGTGCTGCCCAACACCCTGCGCCTGCGCACGCACTTTAGCCAGCTGGGCCAGCCGGTGCTGCATGTGACCATTGGCGCCGCCCATGCTGACGCGCTGGACGCACCGCTGCACATGCGCCGGCTGTTCACAGAGTTCCGCAACTTTGTAGGCAGCCGCGAGCACGAGATCCTGGATGAGCTCAAACCCCTGCCCGGCGAACACGTGCTGCGCAAGACCACCATCGGCGCCTTTGCCTCCACCAACATCGACAGCCTGCTGCGCGCCCTGGGCTGCGAGCAGCTGTACCTGACCGGGGTCTCCACCAACATGTGCGTGGAAACCACCGCCCGCGAAGCCGCCGACCGGGGCTACGGCGTCACCCTGGTAGAAGACGCCTGCGGCACCACCCACGAAGACCTGCACCAGGTGACCATGCGCAACTTCCAGCGCCTGTTTGGCCGGGTACGCTCGTGCGACGAGGCGCTGGCGGAACTGCAGCCTGGGGTGGCGTGATAACACGAGACCAAGAAGTGTAAAGAATTACATTACACTCTTCGCCATGATCGAGTCTTTCAGGCACAAAGGGCTGCAAGCCCTTTTTGAGAAGGGCACCAGCGCAAAAGTGCAAAAAGCCTTGGCAGAAAGGGCACTTCGCCGCCTTGATGCGATAGATACCGCCAAGACACCGGACGCATTGAATGTTCCTGGTTTTGATTTCCATGGATTGCAGGGCAAACCAAAGCGTTTTAGCGTGCATGTCAACGGTCCGTGGTGCATTACTTTTGAATGGCAAGGTGAGAACGCGATCAAGGTCGACTTGGAAAATTACCACTAGGAGCGAAAGATGCGTCAACGTAGTCCCACCCATCCGGGAGCCATCCTGCGAGAAGATGTGCTGCCCAGCTTGCCGGGCATGTCGGTGAGCGCCTTTGCGCGAAACCTGGGTGTTTCGCGCCAAACGCTGCACGCTGTGTTAGCCGAACGCAGCGGCGTCTCAGCTGAAATGGCGCTGCGCTTGGGAACGCTACTTGGAAATGGTGCCCAACTCTGGTTGGACATGCAGACCCGGTTTGATCTTTGGCACGCCGAGGCCAAACTGCACGATGAACTCGGCCAGATGAAGCCGCTTGATCAGTTGGTCGCGGCCTGACCGCCATTCAACCAAGCGTCCTTAGAGATGAAAAAGATACTGGTCATCGTCCCCTTCGCTATGTCGGCTGACAACCTGCTGCTGCGCCAGCAGCAACTGGCGGGCCTGCAGTTCGGCCCCGAACTGGTGTTTGACTACCGCTGCGTCAAGGCCGGGCCGGTCAACTATTCCAGCCACCATGATTTTGTGCTGGCCGACGCCTCCATCTTTGAGGCCGGTTGCCGCGCGCAGGATGAGGGTTACGCCGCCGTGTGCATCGACACCATGAGCGACTCGGGCGTGGCGGCTTTGCGCAGCGTGCTGGATATCCCGGTGTTTGGCCCCGGCAAGGTGTCCATGCTGACCGCGCTGATGCTGGGTGACCGGTTTTCCATCCTCACCATGGCCAGCCGCTGGAAGCCGCTGTACAAAAAGGCGCTGGACGAGCTGGGGCTGCACCACAAGTGCGCCTCGGTGCGGGCGATTGAGGTGCCGCCCGACAACCAGG
>JBAXMQ010000185.1:0-5523 GCA_037134215.1 Betaproteobacteria bacterium | reverse complement strand
GCGCGGCGCACAAACAGGTTCTTGAGTGAGGCCAGGTAGCCGATGGGCGCGTCCAGCCACACATAAAAGTATTTTCCCGGCGCATCGGGTATCTCAATGCCGAAGTAGGGCGCGTCGCGGCTGATGTCCCAGTCGCCCAGGTCGCGCTGGCCGTCCTCCTTGGGCAGCAGCCATTCCTTGATCTTGTTGAACACCTCGGGCTGCAGGTGCGGCACGCCGCGGGCGTTGCTGCCTTGCGTCCAGGCCTCCAGAAAGGCGGCGCAGCGCGGGTCGGACAGCTGGAAGAAATAGTGCTCTGAATCGCGCAGCACCGGGGTGGCGCCAGACAGGGCAGAGTAGGGGTTTTTCAGCTCGGTCGGGCTGTAGACCGCGCCGCAGGACTCGCAGTTGTCGCCGTACTGGTCTTTGGTGCCGCACTTGGGGCATTCGCCCTTGATGAAGCGGTCGGGCAGAAACATGCCGCGTTCGGGGTCAAAAAACTGGGCGATGGTGCGAGTGGCGATCAGGCCGTTGGCCTTGAGGCTGCGGTAAATGGCCTGCGCCAGCTCGTGGTTTTCGGCGCCGTCGGTGGAGTGCCAGTTGTCAAAAGCAATGTGAAAGCCGTCCAGGTAGGGCTTGCGGCCGGCGGCAATGTCGGCCACAAACTGCTGCGGCGTCTTGCCGGCCTTTTGCGCCGCGATCATGATGGGCGCGCCGTGCGCATCGTCGGCGCAGACAAAGTGCACCGCGTGGCCCTGCATGCGCTGGAACCGCACCCAGATGTCGGCCTGGATGTACTCCATGATGTGGCCGATGTGGAAGGTGCCGTTGGCGTAGGGCAGGGCGGTGGTGACAAACAGTTGGCGCGACATGGGGCGGGGGCTTTCGGGGGTGAACGGGTGATTTTAGTCAGCGGGGGTGGGCGGGGCCAGCGCTGTGAGCCGCGTCGTGCCATGCTTTATTTGTATATCCTGTATATACTTCTGAAGTCTAGGAGGTAAGCCCATGTTGACCCGAGTTTTCAAGAGTGGCAATTCGCTGGCCGTGCGCATCCCTAAAGAGCTGGCCTTTGTGGACGGCGCACAGGACATTGACATCGAGCGTGTGGGCAACACCCTGGTGTTGCGCCCGGTGGCGCAGGCCACCATTGGCGACCTGACGCCCATCCTGGCCCTGTTCAGCCCCAACTTCATGGCCGAAGGGCGGGAGTTTCATGAACAACGCGAACGCGATTGGAGCGGTAACGGCCTTCAACGGATGGATGCGAGCCCTGAATCGGCCGTCGACGAGGCCGCAGGTTGACCCGCATGCGCTACCTGCTTGACACCAACATCTGCATCTGCATCATCAAGCGCCAGCCGCCTCAAGTGCTGCGGCGGCTTGAAGCCTTGGCGCAAGGCAGTGCCGTGATGTCGGTGGTGACTTATGCCGAGCTGCGTGCCGGGCTGGAAATGCAGACTGCTAACCGGGCGCAGGACGAGGGCGTGTTGGACTTGCTGACACAACGCATCCCGGTGTTGCCATTTGGTGAATCGGATGCGAAAAGTTTTGGCCTTCTGCGCGCCGCCGTGCGTGACCGCCGCCGCGACGCCCTGGACCAGCTGATTGCCGCCCACGCGCTCAGCCTGGGGCTGACGCTGGTCACCAACAATGAGGCTGATTTCAAGGACTATCCTGGGTTGAAGGTGGAAAACTGGGTGGGGTGACGACCCCGACTTTTCTTCGGGAAAAAGGCCTCAATAACTGTGTGACAGGCCTTAGGTGTTGGCGCAATCGGTTTGTCGCTGCTTGCCGTCTGGGGCCAGTAGTTTCAACCCGTGACAAAACGTCATGGGTTGGCCGCCTTCAGTCTTGAGCCGTTGCTTGATTTTGCGCCAGTACGCACCGGCATCCGGGCTCGCAGTCAGGATGGTGCACACATCCACCACGGAAAACCACCACGCCTCGTTGTGCCAGACCCGTCGGATGCTGGATTCTTGAAAAACGGCGACGTGGTTGGCTGAGTCGATAAGTTGGGGCGTCTTTCGAATCGGGCACCTCACCGGAAAACTGGTATTTCATACAGTGTAGGTGATCTTGCAAAACGGTCGAAAGCAAGTGGCGCGCACCACCTAGCAGCCTCGCCCGGCGCGGGCAAACCCAGTACTCCAGACGCCCCGTCAACAAGTGCATGACGCGGCGGCTAACCGCCATCCTCATGCCATCCAGTCTTCCGTGACCAGCCCAGGAACATGTTCAAAATGCCGGGTGTTATGGGTCACCAAAATCAGCTTTTCGGACAGGGCGTGGGCGGCGATCAGGGTGTCAAACTCACCGATGGGCGTGCCGTTGCGCCGAAGATGGGCTCTGATTCGGCCAAACTGATCAGCAGCATCGATGCGCCAGGGCAGCGCGGGGAGTTCTGTGATCAACAGGTCAACCCGCCTGCGACGCCGGTCAGTCTGATCCATCATCTCAAGACCGTAGCGCAGTTCGGCACGCGTGACGGCCGAGATGGCGATATTTTGGGCATCAACGCCGGCTTGCATGCGCGCCACCAATGCGGCGCTGCTACCCTTGACGAAGTAGCTGACGATGTTGGTGTCGAGCAGGTAGCGAATCATGCGGCAGCCTTGCCCATTCCACGACGGCGCTTGGCGACTGTTGCTGGTTTTGTTGGCTCAAGTGGCTCCGAATCCTGGAAAGGGCTCGGGCGATATTCGTCATCGCGCGGGGGTATGAAATCCTCACTGAAAGGCTGCTCGCGAATCAGCCTGAACAGTTCTGCCAGGTTTTTATTGCGCTGATCGTCGTTTTTGGGACGCATGGTGATTGCGCCGGTGACCTCATCTTTGCTGAGCCACACTTCGGGCACATCCAGGCGGAACGCTTTGGGCAGCCGGACGGCCTGACTATGGCCTGTACTGAACACTTTGGCGACAACTTCCATGTGGAGCCTCCTGAAAGTTCGGTTGAAAAAATGATTGTAGATATGAAAACGTATCTACTTTAACAGCAGTGGGGTTATCCGTCCAGTTCGATAGACTAGCCGCCAACAGGAGCAACCAATGGCAGTGACAGAACAGGCGGTGATGGCCGCTATCGCGGGGGTGATCGATCCCAACACCGGGCGGGACTTTGTCTCGTCCAAATCGGTCAAGAACTTCACCTTGAATGAGGGCGATGTGGCCTTTGAGGTGGAGTTGGGCTACCCGGCCAAGAGCCAGATCCCGGGTTTTCGCAAGGCGCTGATCGCCGCGGCCAAGGGCGTGGCCGGTGTCGACAATGTGTCGGTCAATGTGGTGAGCCGCATCGTGGCGCATTCGGTGCAGCGCGGGGTGCAGCTGCTGCCCAAGGTGAAAAATATTGTGGCGGTGGCCTCGGGCAAGGGGGGCGTGGGCAAGAGCACCACCGCCGTCAACCTGGCGCTGGCGCTGGCCGCTGAAGGGGCCAGTGTGGGCCTGCTGGATGCTGACATTTACGGCCCCAGCGTGCCCATGATGATGGGCATTGATGGCCGCCCTGAAAGCGAAGACGGCCAGACCATGGAGCCGCTGGAGAACTACGGCGTGCAGGTGATGTCGATCGGTTTCTTGGTGGCGAAGGACGAGGCCATGATCTGGCGCGGCCCGATGGCCACCCAGGCGCTGGAGCAGTTGCTGCGCCAGACCAACTGGCGCGAGCTGGACTACCTGATTGTGGACATGCCGCCCGGCACGGGCGACATCCAGCTGACGCTGTCACAGCGCGTGCCCATGACCGGCGCCGTGGTGGTGACCACGCCGCAAGACATTGCCCTGCTGGATGCCAAAAAAGGCATCAAGATGTTCGAGAAGGTGGGGGTGCCGATTCTGGGCATCGTGGAGAACATGGCGGTGCATGTGTGCAGCAACTGCGGCCACGTGGAGCACATCTTTGGCGCCGATGGCGGCCGGCGCATGGCCGAAGACTACAAGATGGACTACCTGGGCGCACTGCCGCTGAACATGCAGATCCGGCTGCAAGCCGACAGCGGCAAGCCCACCGTGGTATCGGACCCCGACGGCGACGTGGCCGCCATCTACAAGGCGGTGGCGCGCAAGGTGGCGCTGTCGATTGCCGCCAAGAACAAGGATTTCTCTAACAAATTTCCGTCCATCAAGATCTCCAAGGACACCTGACGCCAAGGGCCCCGGGCCCTATGGTGCGCTGCATCATTCATGCCTCGAACGGCGCAATGAGGAAAACACTCTGGACGGTGCGCATCAATTGCTTCACACTGTTCAGTGGGTTAAAAAACCACAAACAAGAATTTCACCATCAATTGGAGACAACCATGACAACACCGTCGCCAGGCCTGCTGGACAAGGAACGCATCATTGCGGGCCCCGGATTTAACCGCTGGCTGGTGCCACCCGCCGCACTGGCCATCCACCTGTGCATCGGCATGGCCTATGGATTTTCGGTGTTCTGGCTGCCCCTTTCCAAGGCGCTGGGCATCAAGGACGCGATCAAGTGCGGCCCCGACGTGGGCTTCTGGGGGCAACTGTTCACCACCAGCTGTGATTGGCAGATTTCCACCCTGGGCTGGATGTACACGCTGTTCTTTGTCTTGCTGGGCTCCAGTGCCGCGACTTGGGGCGGCTGGCTGGAGCGCGCCGGCCCACGTAAAGCCGGCGTTGTGTCGGCCCTGTGCTGGTGCGGCGGCATGCTGATCTCGGCGCTGGGCATTTACCTGCACCAGTTCTGGTTGATGATTCTGGGCTCAGGCGTGATTGGTGGGATCGGCCTGGGTCTTGGCTATATCTCCCCGGTATCCACGCTGATCAAGTGGTTTCCGGACCGTCGTGGCATGGCCACCGGCATGGCCATCATGGGGTTTGGCGGTGGCGCCATGATCGGCTCGCCGCTGGCGGCTGACCTGATGAAATACTTTGCCACGCCAACCAGCGTGGGCGTGATGCAAACCTTCGTTGTGATGGCACTGGTGTACTTTGTTTTCATGATGGCCGGTGCCTTTGGTTACCGCGTCCCGGAAACCGGCTGGAAGCCGGCTGGCTGGACGGCGCCGCCGGCGCAGGTCAACAATGCCATGATCACCCAGCGCCACGTTCACGTGAGCAAGGTGTGGGGCATCCCCCAGTTCTGGTTGATCTGGATGGTGCTGTGCATGAATGTGAGCGCAGGTATCGGGGTGATTGGCATGGCCTCGCCCATGCTGCAGGAGGTGTTTGGCGGCGCCCTGATCGGCATTCCTGCCAAGTTCGGTGCGCTCGACAAGGACCAGCTCAAGGCGATCGCGACGGTGGCCGCAGGTTTTACCGCACTGCTCTCGCTGTTCAACATCGCCGGCCGTTTCTTCTGGGCCAGCCTGTCCGACAAACTTGGCCGCAAGGTGACCTACGTCGTCTTCTTTGTGCTGGGCGGCGCCATGTATTTCAGTGTTCCCGGCAGCGCTGCCGCCGGCAGCATTGTGCTGTTTGTCGCCGCCTTCTGCGTCATTTTGAGCATGTACGGGGGTGGTTTTGCCACCATACCGGCCTACCTGGCGGACATTTTCGGTACGCAGATGGTCGGTGCCATTCA
>JBAXMQ010000184.1:0-5530 GCA_037134215.1 Betaproteobacteria bacterium | reverse complement strand
TCACCAGCGGCAAAAACAAAAAGGTGAAAAACGCCAGGGCGTAGGCGACTGTGCTCACACGCAGCCAAGTGGGGCGGGGCAGGGAGGGGATCATGCGCGCTGCATCACTTCGCCAAATTTCTGACCGCTGAGCTTGAGCCCGACCCAGACAATGGCCGTGGAAAGCCCCAGCAGCAGGAAGCCAAAGGCCGCGCCCTGCTCCCAGTTGAAGCGGGTGATGAATTGGGTGTATATCTGCTCGGTGAACCACTGCGAGCTCTTGCCGCCCAAAAGGGTGGGTGTCAGGTAATTGCCCAGTGTCAGCATGAACACCACAATGCAGCCAGCCACAATGCCGGGCGCGGCGTGGGGAATGATGATCTGGCGCAGGATGGACCACCCGTTGCCGCCGAGGTCGTAGGCAGCCTCAACCAGCGCGTCGTCCAGACTTTCAAGGGCGCTGATCAGTGGCACCACCATGAACAGCATCGAGGTGTAGACCAGGCCGACCACAATGGTGGCATCGTGGTAGAGCAGTTCCACCGGTGCTGGGGTGAGCCCCAGGCTGACCATGAGGCCCGGCAGCACGCCGGATTCACGCAGCAGGATCATCCAGCCCAGGGCCCGCACGGTCTCGCTCACCCAGAAGGGGATCAGGCACAACACAAACATTGTGGCCCGGATGCGGCCGCGCGCGATCTTGGCAATGGTCCAAGCCAGCGGAAAAGCGATCAGCAGGGTGATGGCGGTGACGATGATGGACACGACCGCCGTCCGCACGAAGGTGTGCCAGTACAGGGGCTCTTCAACAAAGGTCTGGTACTGCGCTAGGCTGGCCTCGTAGACCCGGGGCGCCATCCGCACCCGCAATGACAAAATGCCCAGCTCCAGGTGCGGCAGCACGATCAGTCCGAACAGCCAAAGCACTGCTGGCGCCAGCAGCAGCAGGAACAAGAGCCGGGCGTGCGGCAGCTGGCTGCCGGTGCCCTCAGCCGCCATGGGCGGCACCAAAACACACGGCGCGTTGCGGGTCAAAGGTGAAACACACCGCCTCGCCCACGGCCAGATCGGCCAGTTGACCGGTTTGCGGCAGCGCGATGCGGAACTCGGTGCGCGAATGATCCTCGCGCACCAGCACCGCCGAGTTTGCCCCGTCAAATAGCAGGCTCTCGACCCGTCCCCGGTAAGGGGGATGGCCAGTGCTGCCTAGGCTGATGTCATCACGCGCCAAGCGGACGGCCTCGGGTCGCACGAAAGCCTGAACAGCATCACCCGTCCGCAGTGCGCCCATGGCTCTGGCGCGCAGCGTCAGTCCGGCGCTGCTGGTCAGGCTGAGCTCGCCGCCGTTCACCTGCTCGGCCCGGCCGCTGATGGCGTTGGTGGCACCCACAAAGCCGGCCACAAACGGGGTTTGCGGCGCGTAGTACAGCGACTGCGGCGTACCGACCTGCTCAAAGCGGCCGGCATTCATCACTGCCACATGGTCCGACAGCACCAGGGCCTCAGACTGGTCGTGGGTGATGTAGACAAACGTGGTGCCGAAGTCGGCCTGCAATTGCTTGAGCTCGATTTTCATGTGCTCACGCAGCTTCAGGTCGAGTGCGCCCAGCGGTTCATCCAGCAGCAGCAGGGTGGGTTCAAGCACCAGGCTGCGGGCAATCGCCACCCGCTGTTTTTGGCCGCCCGAGAGCTGGTCGATCCGTTTGTGCTCTGCGCCAGCCAGGCTCACCCGCTCCAGCATCGCGCCGACACGCCGGGCAATGTCGGCTTTGGGCAGGCCACGCCGTGCCAGGCCATAGCCCACGTTGTCGCCGACCGTCATCATGGGAAACAGCGCCAGATGCTGGAACACCATGTTCACCGGGCGTTGGTTGGGCGGCACGGCCCGCATGCTCTTGCCCCCGATGCGGATGTCGCCAGCATCGGGGCTCATGAAGCCGGCAATCATGCGCAGCAGCGTGGTCTTGCCACAGCCCGACGGGCCGAGGATGGAGAAAAAGCTGCCGCGCGCCACCTCAAGCGACAAGTCGTCCACGGCCGCGAAGCTGCCGTAGCGCTTGCTCACCCGTTCGACCTGCAGGTCGGGTCGCAGCCCGGTGGCCGGCACGGCGGCTGAACTCAGTTGGCAGCCTTGACGCGGTCCAGGATGCGGCCCTCGATGGCTTCCAGGCCAGCAGGCACCGTGGGGTACCACTTGATGGCCTTGATGGCGGCTTCGGGGAAGCTTTCGGCAAACTGGGCCTTGAGCTTGGCGTCCATCAGCTGGTCGGCGCCTTTGGAAGCGGTGAAGTTACCGGCCGAGCCTGCCACCTTGGCGGCGATTTCTGGCCGCATGTTGAAGTTGATCCAGGCATAGGCGGCGGCATCATTCTTGCCCTTGGCCGGGATGGCGAAGGTGTCAATCCAGCCCAGCGCGCCAGATTTGGGGGCAATGAACTTGATGTCCGGATTTTCGCTGTTGAGCTTCCAGCCGCCGGTGTCCCACATGATGGCGCCAACCACTTCGTTGGTGCGCATGCCGTTGAACAACTGATCCTTGTTGTCCCAGATGAATTTGGCATTGGCCTTGCAAGCAGTCAGGGTCTTGCCCACGTCTTCCATCAGCGCGGTGTAGGCCTTGGTGTCGTTGTACAGCGCAAACGGGTCTTTGCCGGCGGCAAAGGCAAAGGCGATCAGGGTGGGGCGCTTGAGGCGGAAAGAGACCTTGCCCTTGACATCGCCACGGCACACATCGGTGTAGTCGGTCATCTTGGTCAGCTTGGTGTTGACCACCAGGCCGTCGGTGCCCCAGATGTGCGGCAAACCGTAGACCTTGCCGGCCAGCGTTGTGTTTTTCTTGGTGGCATCCAGCATGGATGGGATGAACAGCTCAGATTTCAGCTTGCTCAGGTCCATCGGCTTGTAAATGCCGAATTCTTGTTGTGGCCCGGTGATGCGGTCTTGCGAGGGCTGGGCCAGGTCAAAGCCGGCACCGCCGGTGGCACGAAGCTTGGAGATCATTTCTTCGTTGTTGGACAGGGTCACTTCAACCTTGTAGCCGCTTTCTTTTTCAAACTGGGCCACGACGTCTGCCGGCGCATAGTCGGCCCAGGTCAGCAGGCGAAAGGTTTTTTCCTGTGCCACAGCGGCGCCACTGGCCGTGATTGCCAGAATGCTGGCGGCGATGAGGGTATGTTTGAAAGTCATGGAAAGGTCCTTGGCTGGGGTTGAGGTCAGGTGTTCTGCGCGTTGATCGCGAACCGCGGTGAAGTTTGCGCTGGCTCGATGACAATCATGTGTCTAAGTCGTGACCTTGCCCACCGGACTTACCCTTAAGCGGCATGCGATCAGAGCGCGTTAAGGGGAATCTTGGCGTAAGCGATGCCATTGCCTTCTTTGGGCGGCAGCTCGCCGGCACGGATGTTGATTTGTACCGCCGGCAGGATCAGCACCGGCATTTCCAGCGTGGCGTCCCGCTGGGTTCGCATCGCCACAAATTGTGCTTCGGTCACGCCATCGTGCACATGGATGTTGTTGGCGCATTGCTCGGCCACGGTGGTCTCAAACGCCACCTCGCGGCCCTGGGGAGGGTAGTCATGGCACATGAACAGCCGGGTTTCAGGCGGCAGACTCAGGATCTTGCGGATAGAGGCGTAAAGGGCGCTGGCGTTGCCGCCGGGAAAATCGCAGCGCGCGGTGCCGACATCGGGCATGAACAGGGTGTCACCCACAAAAATGGCATCGCCAAACTGGTAGGCCACGCAGGCGGGGGTATGGCCCGGCACGGACAGGGCCTTTCCAGTCAGTCCGCCGACCGAAATGGCCTCGCCTTCGGCGAACAAATGGTCAAACTGCGAACCATCGACGGCGAAGCCCGGCTCCAAGTTGAAGATGACTTTGAACACCTTTTGCACTGCGGTGATGTTTTGACCGATCGCTGTGCGTCCACCGAGTTGCGCTTTGAGGTAGGGGGCTGCGCTCAGATGGTCGGCATGGGCGTGCGTCTCCAGAATCCACGCCACCGCGAGGCGGTTGGCTCGCACGTACTCAATCACTTTGTCGGCCGAGCTGTGACGTGTCCGGCCCGACTTGGGGTCGTAGTCGAGTACCGAATCGATGATGGCGCAGGGGCTGCCGGTGCCCGTGTGCACGACATAGGTCACCGTCCAGGTGGCCGGGTCGAACAGGCCGTGGACTTGTGGGGCGGGGCGCGGAGCATTCATGGCGACTGACTTTCAGTTAAGTTATTGATAGTCTATTTGAAAACAATTTATCATTCAATATAATATAAATGTGAATCCTTGCAAATTTGTCAACCCAGATGCCGAATCAAACACCGGAGACCACCATGAACCCGATGACCTTGGAGCTTTCTGAGATGCAGACCGCAGCCATCCAGGCCTGTCGGCTCATGAAGGTGTTGGCCAATGCCGATCGCCTGATGATTCTTTGCCAACTCAGCCAGGGCGAGAGACGTGTGGGCGAGCTGGAGGAATTGCTGGGCATCGTGCAACCGACCCTGTCACAGCAGCTCACGGTGTTGCGTGACGAGGAGTTGGTGAGCACGCGCCGCGATGGCAAGAATGTTTATTACCAACTGGGCAGTCCGCAGGCGCTGGCGGTGATTCAAGTGCTTTACGGCCAGTTTTGCAGGCCTTCCAAGGCGTAAACCATGACCATCGATTGGGTCAATTTCACGCCTTGGGCGTCTCTCGGCGGTGGCATTGTGCTAGGGCTTGCGGCCGCCATGTTCATCCTGTTGAATGGCCGCGTGCTAGGCATCAGCGGCATCCTGGGCGGCCTGCTGTCACCCCGCAAGGGCGATCTGGGCTGGCGCCTGGCTTTTTTGCTGGGTATGGCCGCAGCACCGCTGGTCTTTACCTTGCTGGCGCCTGCGGGCTTTCTGGCGGTGCCCCGTATTGAGGCCGGCGATGGCCTGTTGATGGCGGCCGGTCTGCTGGTCGGCATCGGCACCCGTTATGGGTCGGGCTGCACCAGCGGCCACGGCGTCTGCGGCTTGTCCCGCCTGTCGCCCCGTTCACTGGTGGCTACCCTGACCTTCATGGGCGCCGGCTTTGCCATCGTGTACCTTGTCCGTCATGTGTCATGAGGCCCGGTTTTATGAAAAAAGTGACTGAATTTGTGGCTGGTCTGTTGTTCGGCCTGGGCCTGTTGCTGTCGGGCATGACCGATCCGGGCAAAGTGTTGGGCTTTCTGGATTTGGCCGGCGCCTGGGACCCGTCGCTGGCCCTGGTGATGGGCGGCGCCATTCTGCTTGGCGTCTTTGCCTTTGCACTGGCCAAGAAACGCGCCACCAGTTTTCTCGGTGGCGCCTTGCATCTGCCCCGGGCTGAACAGATTGACCGCCGGCTGGTGTTCGGTGCCCTCTTGTTTGGCGCCGGCTGGGGGCTGGCGGGCTTTTGCCCGGGGCCGGCCCTGGTTTCGATGTTTGCCGGACAAACCAAGGCCGCTGTGTTTGTGGCGGCCATGGTGGCCGGGATGATTTTGTTTGAGCTGGCTGACCGGTACATCCACCGGCCCCGCGCCTTGGCGCGCGGGCGGACCTGATGTC
>JBAXMQ010000183.1:0-5536 GCA_037134215.1 Betaproteobacteria bacterium | reverse complement strand
CAGTATCATGCGCCCATGGCCAAAGACAAAACGGTTTATGTGTGCAGTGACTGCGGCGGCAACAGCCCCAAGTGGCTGGGCAAATGCCCGGCCTGCAACGCCTGGAACACACTGATCGAGTCGGTGGCCGACAGCCCCTCGACTGTCAAGAACCGCTTTGCCGCGCTGGCTACAACCGCCGAAGTGGCCACCCTGGGCGAGATCGATGCGGTCGATATGGCGCGCACCCCCACCGGCCATGAGGAACTGGACCGGGTGCTGGGCGGCGGCATGGTCGAGGGCGGCGTGGTGCTGATCGGCGGCGACCCTGGCATTGGCAAATCCACCCTGCTGCTGCAAGCGCTGGACTCGCTTCAGCGCAGCGGCCAGCACACCCTGTATGTGACGGGCGAAGAAAGCGGAGCGCAGGTGGCGCTGCGCGCGCGCCGGCTCGGGCTGGACGGCTCGCAGGTCAAGGTGCTGGCCGAAATCCAGTTGGAAAAAATTCTGGCGACGCTGGACAGCACGCGGCCTGACATCGCGGTGATCGACTCGATCCAGACCGTTTACTCCGACCAGCTCAGCTCGGCCCCGGGCTCGGTGGCCCAGGTGCGTGAATGCGCGGCCCACCTGACGCGCGCGGCCAAGGCCAGCGGCGTGAGCATCGTGCTGGTCGGCCACGTGACCAAAGAAGGCGCGCTGGCCGGGCCCCGCGTGCTGGAGCACATGGTGGACACGGTGCTCTACTTTGAGGGCGACACCCACAGCAGTTTTCGGCTGGTGCGTGCCATCAAGAACCGCTTTGGTGCGGTTAACGAGATCGGCGTGTTTGCCATGACCGAAAAAGGCCTCAAAGGCGTGTCCAATCCCAGCGCCATTTTTTTGAGCCAGCATACCGAGCCGGTGCCGGGCAGCTGCGTGATGGTGACGCTCGAAGGCACCCGGCCGCTGCTGGTCGAGATTCAGGCCCTGGTGGACAGCGGCGGGCCGTCGCCGCGCCGGCTGTCGGTGGGGCTGGACCGAGACCGGCTGGCGATGCTGCTGGCAGTGCTGCACCGCCACGCGGGCGTGGCCTGCATGGACCAGGACGTGTTCGTCAACGCCGTGGGCGGCGTGCGCATCAGCGAACCAGCGGCTGACCTGGCCGTGCTGCTGGCCATTACCTCGAGCCTGCGCGGCAAGCCGCTGCCCAAGGGCTTTTTTGCCTTTGGCGAGGTGGGTTTGGCGGGTGAGGTGCGGCCGGCGCCTCGCGGTCAGGAGCGCCTGCGCGAAGCGGCCAAGCTGGGCTTCAGCGTGGCGCTGGTGCCCAAAGCCAATGCCCCCAAAAAAGCCATCGAAGGCCTGACCATCCACGCGGTGGAGCGAGTCGAGCAGGCGATGGAACTGGTGCGCTCACTGGGTTGAGGCCGGCGCGCGGTTCAGGCTAGTTGCGGACCAGGCTGCTGCCGGAGTTTTTGACGGCATCGCCCACCTTGAAACCGGGGTCCTGCCCAAATTCAAAGCTCTTGCGGCTGTTGTCTGGGTACTGCACCGCCACGGTCCAGACCTTGTGGGTCTTGACCCGCTCTTCGATTTTCTTGCCGGCATAGGCGCCGCCTACCGCACCCGCAATGGTGGCCAGGTCTTTGCCCACGCCGCCGCCCAACTGCCGGCCCAGCAGTGCGCCAGCGGCGCCACCAGCGAGCAGCCCCACCGCGCTGCCTTCACCCTCTTTTTCGGTCTGGCTCACGGCCACCACCCGGCCACACTCGGCGCAGGGCGTTGCAGCTGGTGGGGCCGGCGCAGCCGCGACCGGCGCAGCGGCAACACCTGTTGCGGTCAATCGGGTCTTGGCCTGGGCCAGGGCACTGTCGTACTCGGCCTTGGCATCGCGCCGACACTGCAGGCGCCCTGCTGATGACACGTCGTCGTTGCACAGCTTTTTGTCGGCACCGTAGCGCTGCAGCGCTTGCTTGTTGTCGGCGTCAAACTGGGCCTTGGGTGGCAAATTTGACTGCGCAAGCGCCCCGAAAGCCAGTCCGGCACCGACCAGATACATCCATGTCGAGTAATTTGTCATACACCCTCCTGACACCCACAGCGCCGCCAAGCAGCAACACAAGCGCCCGATGCCATCAAGCGATGTTCAACAGGCGCCGACCCACGGTTGACGATAGGACAGGCCGGGCCAACTGCCAAGGCGTTTTGTGAAACCAGGTCGGGCTGGACTGATCTGGCGCAAGCAAACCGCTGTGAAGGGCATTTGCCGTGCCCAAGCGCTACCTGGCACGCCTAAGATGGGTTGCAAGGGGGTGCCATGGTCACTGGGTCTCGTCGTTTTTTTCGCAGCCGGCTGATGGCGCTGATGGGCACCTTGCTGCCTATGGTGGCAGCGCAAGCTGTGACACCGGTTGAGCAATTGGCGGCTTACACGGCCCAGGCTGGTGAGCCGGCTCAGGTGGCGCGTGGCCAACAGTTCTTTACCAGTCGGCATGGTCGGGACTGGAGCTGTTCAAGCTGCCACACGGCCAACCCAGCTGTGTCGGGCAAGCACGCCAGCACCGGCAAGACGATTGGACCCATGGCACCGGCATTCAACCCGGAGCGCTTCAGTGACGCCGCCAAGACCGAAAAATGGTTTCGCCGCAACTGCAACGACGTGGTGGGGCGCGAGTGCAGCGCCGGCGAAAAGGCCGACGTGCTGGCCTGGCTGCTCACCCTCAAGCCCTGATTCAGCGTCACTGTTCGTCCATTGCCGGAGCATCCATGCCAACACCTCATGCCGTGGCCAAGGCCATCTTCCTGCTGCAGTTGGCTGGCGCGCTCAGCACAGCCTGGGCCGATGCCCCCGGCCCGGCGACCCCGCCCTGGCCACCGTACCAACAGGAGTGCGCGGCCTGCCATATCGCCTACCCGCCAGGCATGCTGCCGGCAGCCTCCTGGCAACGCCTGATGACCGGACTGAGCCGCCATTTCGGCACGGACGCCTCGCTCGACGCCACCGCCACCCGCGAGATCAGCGCCTGGCTGACCCAGCATGCAGGCACTGACCGGCGCGTGGGCGAGGCGCCACCGCAGGACCGGATCACCCGCTCCGGTTGGTTCTTGCGCACGCACAACGGGCGGGAGGTGCCGGCCGCGGTCTGGAAACGTGCATCCGTCGGCAGCCCGTCCAACTGCGCGGCCTGCCACACGCAAGCCGACAAGGGCAGCTTCAATGAACGCGACGTCAAGATCCCGAATTAGGCCGGCATGGACGCCATCGTGACAAAAATCAAGGTGTGGGACGCGCCGGTGCGTGTGTGCCACTGGCTGCTGGTGCTGACTTTTGCCGGCGCCTACCTGAGCGCAGAGAGCGAACGCTGGCGCCTGCTGCACGTCACCCTGGGCTACACGCTGGGCGGTCTGGTGGCGTTCCGCTTGGTGTGGGGCTTGGTGGGCAGTCGTTACGCCCGGTTTGCCAGCTTTATAAGAGGGCCGGCGGCCGTGTTGGCGTATCTGCGCAGCCTGTGGCAGGGTCGACCGCAACACCATGTGGGCCACAACCCGGCCGGCGCGGTGGGCATCGTGTTGCTGCTGCTCGCAAGCGGGGTGGTTGTCGCCAGCGGCTGGGCCAGTTACAACGATCTGGGCGGCGAATGGCTGTCCGAATTGCACGAGGGCGCGGCCAACGCCATGCTGGCCTTGGTGGCCGTCCACATCGCCGGGGTGCTGCTGGCCAGCTGGCAGCACCATGACAACCTGGTGCGTGCGATGGTGACCGGTCGCAAAGACGGGGCGCCCCAAGAAGGGATAGGGCGGACCTGGCCCAGCGTCGCCCTGTTGCTGGTCCTGGCCGTGCTGGGTTTTTGGTATCTGCAGTGGCACAGTGCCCCGGTGCCAGAAACGCCCGCCACCCAGGCCAAGACAATCGCCGAACAGCCCGGCTGACAGGGGCCACGCCCGCCCGGCCTGGCTTGCTGCGAAAATCGGGCCATGCAATTTCAGAAATACCTCGTCCCGATCGCCAGTGTGGCGGGCGTGGCGGCCGCTTATCGGGCCTACGGCTGGGCCGGCGTTGCCCTTGCTGTTGGCGCGCTGGTGATGTGGCTCTTGCTGCACTTCACCCGCATGATGCGGGTGCTGCAACGCGCGGCCAAACGCCCGGTCGGTTATGTCGACAGTGCGGTCATGCTCAACGCCAAATTGCGCCCCGGCGTGACGCTGCTGCATATCGTGGCCATGACCCGCGCACTGGGGGAGCAGCTCAGTGCCAAAGACGTTCAACCCGAGGTCTACCGCTGGACGGACGGCACGCAGTCGCATGTCACCTGTGAACTGGTGGGCGGCAAGCTCAAGTCATGGGCCTTGGAGCGGCCCGCGCCAGCCCCTTAAAATCGCGCTTTCTCCCCATTCCAAACGCCTCCCAAAGCCCCAAAGGACCCCCATGAGCCCCCTACCCACCTCCATGTCTGACCGCGACGGCAAAATCTGGATGGACGGCCAGATGGTGGACTGGCGCGACGCCAAGATCCACGTGCTGACCCACACCCTACATTACGGCTGCGGCGCTTTTGAGGGCGTGCGTGCCTATGACACGGCCAAGGGCACGGCGATTTTCCGGCTGGAGGAACACACCGAGCGCCTGTTCAACAGCGCCAAGATCCTGCGCATGAAGCTGCCCTTCAGCAAGGACGAGGTCATGGAAGCCCAAAAGGCGGTGGTACGCGAGAACAAGCTGGCCTCCTGCTACCTGCGCCCGCTGACCTGGATCGGTGACAAAAAACTCGGTGTCAGCCCCAAGGGCAACACCATCCACCTGATGGTCGCCGCTTGGGCCTGGGGCGCCTACCTGGGCGAGGAAGGCCTCAAGCGCGGCATCCGCGTGAAGACCTCAAGCTACACCCGCCACCACGTCAACATCACCATGACGCAGGCCAAGGCCGTGAGCAACTACACGAACTCGATCCTGGCCAATATGGAAGCGACCGACGAGGGTTACGACGAGGCCTTGCTGCTGGACCCCTCGGGCTTTGTGGCCGAGGGCGCAGGCGAGAACCTGTTTGTCATCAAAGGGGGGGTGGTCTACACCCCCGACCTTTCGGCTGGCGCGCTCAACGGCATCACCCGCAACACGGTGTTCCATATTTGCAAGGACCTGGGGCTGGAGGTGGTGCAAAAGCGCATCACGCGCGATGAGGTTTACATCTGCGACGAAGCCTTTTTCACCGGTACGGCGGCAGAGGTGACGCCGATCCGCGAACTCGACCGCATCGAACTCGGCGACGGCAGCCGCGGCCCGATCACCGAAAAAATTCAGAGCGCTTTCTTTGACATCGTCAACGGCCGCAACCCGACCTACGCCCATTGGCTGAGCCAGGTCTAAGCCGCTGCCGCCGCAAAGAACGCCATGAGCCAATCCCCCATTGAACTGCTGGCCAAAGACCTGAACGCCCAGGGCGGCGTGTTTTGCCCCAGCCCACTGGCCGCCATGAAAGTCTGGAACAGCCACCCCAAGGTCTACCTGGATGTGGCCCATAGCGGCCAGGCCAAATGCCCTTACTGCGGGACCGTTTACCAGCTCAAGGAAGGCGAGCAT
>JBAXMQ010000182.1:0-5713 GCA_037134215.1 Betaproteobacteria bacterium | reverse complement strand
TGTGTCCGCGGTGGCCGTCGCAGCCGAGCCGATACCGGTGGCAGCAGCGGTGGCCCCTGTCACCAGCATGCCAGCGGTCCAAAGCTTCGAGCTGCCCTTGGGCGAGTTGGCGGCTGTGGCTGAGGGTTCGGGGCTGAGCTGGGTCAACACCGATCCGGCCAAAGTCGCCGCAGTGCAGGCGGCGATAGCGGCTGAACCGAAACCGGTCCACATTCCCCGCGAGCGGCCGCCCGCGCCGGTGCTGGACGAGGGCCCGCTGGTGCTGGTCGAAACCCGGCGCGACCTGCGTGATCTGACGCTGCCTTTCGAAACCAGCAAGCCCGGCGCCTAAGGCCGGGCGGTCCACTCAGGGCTTGGCCGCCTCGCGCCAAGCCTGACTTGCCGCAGCGGCATCTGCCCGCTGCTCGGCAAGCTCGGCCAGGGCACGCCACGCACGGCGGCGCAAGGCGTCATCGGTCAGGCGCGGCACCGACTGCTTGAGCAATTGCTGTGCCTTGCCCCATAACTGAAGGCGCAGGCAGGTCATCCCAGCCAGGTACTGCAAGGCGGCGTCACCGGGATTGCTCATCTGAGCCTGCTCAATGCGGGTCAGCCAGGGTGCGTCGGGTGCGGGCGTGGGCTGCACAAAGCTGCGCTCCAGCACGTCGATCAGCTGCAGGCCCTGCGCTGTCGAGACGGTAGGGGTACGCGCCACCAGCCCGTCCCAGATCGGGAGCAGCCATTGGCGAGCCTGCGCAGCATCGCCGCCCAACTGCAGCAAACGGCGAGCGGCCTCAATGGCCACCTCGGGCAGCTGCTGCTCGGCAGGATCAAGCTGACCCCAGGCCTGTCTGAGCTGGTCGGTATCGTGCGCAGCTTGCAGCAACTCCAAGGCCAGCCCGCGCACAATACCCTGTGCGGCGAGTTCGGAAAACGCCCGATGCTTGGCCAGCAGGCGCGCCGTGTCCAGTGCCAAATGGGTTTGCCGCGCCATTCGGGCAGCCGCCAGGCGCAAGCGCAAGGCGATGGTACGGCGTGCGGCACCTTGAGGCAGTTCGTCCAGGCCCTGCAGCGCGGCCTGCGCGTCCTGGTCTTCGATGGCCCAACGGGCTGCCCGCAACTGCACCCCCTCACGCATCTCTTGGGCGTCGCGCCGCGCCGCCTGCTCCAGCGCCAGCTGCAGATGCTGGCCTCTGGCCGGGCGGTCCTGCAGCGCCTGCGCGCTCTCGGCTGCCAACAGGTGTGCCATGGCGCGCAGCCGGCCTGAGTAGGCCAGGGTCTGTCCGCCACGAGCCATGGTGTCCTCTCGGGCCAACACCATTTCAGCGGCCTTGCGTGCGCGGATGAAGCGCCCCGCCACCAGGTGCGACTGGGCATCGAGCAAAGCGGCATAGACAGCCCGCTCCTGATGCTGCAGGCGCCAGCGCCGCGCCTGCGCTGGCATGGCAAACAGCGCAGCCAGCGCGCGCAGCGCCAGATGCAGCGTCACGAACAGCAGGGCCAGCAGCAGCAGCATCAGGTTCAGTGACAAATCCAGCCGGTAGGGCGGCCAGTACACCGTCATCGTGCCCTGGTTATTGCCCGCAAACAGCGCCACCGCCACAGCGATGCCAAACAGCGACAGCAGCCACAGCGCGGCGCGCATGGTCAGCGCCCTGCCGCTGCAGTGGTCAGCGCCGCCAGGGTGTCATCGACACGCGGCAGTTGCAGCTGCTTCATTTGCTCCTGCACCTGGCGCAACAGCGCAGCAGCGGTCTGGGTGTTGCGCGCACCCGAGTCAAAATACTTGTCGAGTGCGGCCCGCGCCGCCTGCACGTCGGCCCGGGCGGCGTCCATCTGGCGGGCGAGCAGCCCGAGCCGGGCATTGAGCAGCTTGAGCTTGAAGTTTTCGCGCAAAAAGAAGGACTGCTCGGGCGACAGCAGGGCTGCCTCGGGCTCTTCGACCCGGCTCAGCCGCACCAGCCCACGCGCCTCGTCCAGCACCCGCTGCAGGCCACGCTGCCACCAGGCCGGGCGGGCTTCTGGTGCCAGCGGCGAAGCTTTGGCCAGCGCTGCGGCAGGTGCCACAGCATTGGCCAACACCAGCTCGTCGGCCAGCCGCACCAGCTCGTCCAATTTGACCAGCAGGCTGGGCGTGTCACTGACGGCAGCGGCCTTGATGCGGTCGATGTCGCGGGCAATCGCCCGCTGCAGGCTGGTCAGCCGGGGTTGGGCGGCGCGCTGCACGCGCTGGTCGGCCGAGCGCAAGGCCGCCAGCAGGGGCTCGACGCTGCCGGTCAGCTGCGCCTGCTGTTGTGCCAGCCGGATGGCCGACTCGATGTCGACCACCAGGTTTTCATCGCGCGAGCGCGACAGGCTCTGCATCAGGTCCTGCAACTGGCTGCGCTGCAGCGCGATTTCGCTGAGCCGCGCCTCGAACACCGCCACCCGCGCCGCCGTGTCGCGCGCCAGCTCCTGCGCCTGGCGCGCACTGGCGCGGGCTTCCAGCGCTTGGGCGCCGGTATCGGCCGCCTGGCGTGCCAGTTGCTCCTGGATGTTGCTCAATTTTTGCCACAGCAGCAGGCTGGTGACGAGTGCCGCCAGCGCCAGCAGGCCCAGCAGTGGCACCAAGACCGGGCGACGCGCTGTCGGCGACGAGGGTCCCGGCGATGCGGCCAAGGTCGGCGACAAGCCTGCCGCAGCGTCTGGCGCATCTTGGGGGTTCATGCGAGTGATTCTATCGAGGCCAGCAGGTCGGCCAGGGCCGGACGCGCAACCTGAATCTGGCCAAATCCAACTTGCCGCAAGGCCTCGGCAATGCGCGGATGCGTGGCCACGGCGCGGGCCTGCTGCCAGCGCTGCGCCGGCAGCAGCTGGCGAAGGTTGGCCACCGCCTGCGAGCTGCTGAACAGCCAAACGGCACCATCCTGGGCGGCTGCGGCGCCAAGCGCCTGCTGCGGCGCCAGCCAGTCCGGCGCTTGGCGCTGGTACGCGACGACAAACTCGACGCGAATTCCCGCCGTCATCAGCGTGGTGGCCAACCAGTCCCGGCCGCGGCCCGCGCCGGCGCTGCCTGCGTTGCCTGAGTCGCCATTCGCAGCGCCATGCCCAGCACCCTCATCGTCGCCGCGCACAATCAGCGCCCTTTGGCCCAGCTGCAGCTGAGTAGCCACGACCTGCCACAGCGCCTCGGAGTCAAACTGCCCGCTGTCGTTGGGCGGCGCGTCAATGCGTGCCGCCGCCAGCCCGGCACGCCGCAGCGCAGCCACGGTGCCGGGCCCGGTCGCCCATGCTCTTGTAGTTGTAGCAAAGACATCAATATTGACGGGGCTTAGAGGCGGTTTTGATGCAAAAAAATAGTCGGCGGCATTGGCGCTGACAAACATGACGGCGGCGTAATCGCCGAGCTTGGCCCAAGCCTGCCGCACCGGTGCCGGGTCGGCCGGCGGCGCCACCTCGATCAGCGGCAGCGCCAGCGCCTCATGACCGGCGGCCGCCAGGCCCGCCACCCAACGCTGCGCTTCGCGCTGGGGCCGGGTGACGATGACCCGCATCGGTCTCAGCCTGGCGCAGCATGCGCACCCGGTGCTCCGATGATGCCGCCCTGGGCCAGTACGTCAGACCGCAACCGGGCGGCCACACGTTCCCCCAGGGCGGTCGCCGTGGCCACGTCCGGCGCCAGCGCCGCGTCGCGCACCTGCACCAGCGGCAAGCGACCGTCCGGGTCGCCCCAGGCCGCGCGCAGGTCCAGCGTGTCGCCCTCGGTAAAGCTGGCAAAGGCGGCCAGCGGCATGGAGCAGCTGCCGCCCATGCAGCGGCTGACCGCGCGTTCCGCCGCCACCGCCGCCCAGGTTCGAGCATCCGCCAAAGGCGCCAACGCGGCAATCACGTCAGCACTGTCGCTGCGCACCTCGATGCCCAAGGCGCCCTGTCCAGCGGCGGGCAGCATGACCTCGGGCGCAAACACCTCCCGGATACGGCTGGCCAGCCCCAAGCGCATCAGTCCGGCTGCGGCCAGCACAATGCCGTCAAAGCCACCCTCGTCGAGCTTGCGCAGACGGGTGTCCAGGTTGCCACGCAGGGGCTCGATGCGCAGGTCAGGCCGCCGGGCCCGCAGCAGGGCCATGCGGCGCAGGCTGGAGGTGCCGACCACGGCACCTTGCGGCAGATCGGCCAGGCCGGCATAGCGGTTGGAGACAAAGGCGTCGCGCGGGTCTTCGCGCGCCATGACGCAGGCCAGGGCAAAACCCGCCGGCAGCTCCATGGGCACGTCCTTGAGCGAATGAACGGCCAGGTTGGCACGCCCGTCTTCCAGCGCCACCTCGAGTTCCTTAACAAACAGGCCCTTACCGCCGACCTTGCTCAGCGAGCGGTCAAGAATCTGGTCGCCCAGCGTGGTCATGCCCAGCAGCTGCACCTGGTGGCCACGCGCCAACAGCAGGTCGCGCACGTGCTCGGCTTGCCACATGGCTAGGCGGCTTTCTCTTGTTGCAATAGTCAGAAGGCTCATACAGAAGGGGTCCGCGGTGGTCACTGAATGGTAATGAAATAGGGCGCGGCGATGCTAGCATGGTCCGCTCCTTGCTTAGCCTTTGCTATGAACTCAGCCGCCGTGCCAACATCCCCACGCCCCGCCAAATCCAAAGCCGACGAACAGCCCCTGGTCGAAGACATCCGCCTGCTCGGGCGCCTGCTCGGCGATGTGATCCGGGAACAGGAGGGTGAGGCTGCCTTTGCCCTGATCGAGCAGATCCGCAAACTGTCGGTGGCCTTCCGGCGCGACGCTGACCACGAGGCCGACCGGGCGTTAAAGAAACTGCTCAAAGGCCTCAGCGGCGACCAGACGGTGAGCGTGATTCGCGCTTTCACCTACTTCAGCCACCTGGCCAACCTGGCCGAAGACCGTCACCACATCCGCCGCCGCGCCATCCATGACCGGGTCGGTGACACGCAGGAAGGCAGCCTGGATGTGGCGCTGGCGCGGCTGCGATGGGCCGGCATCTCGACCCAAAGCATTGCCGAGATGCTGGCCAACAGCTTTGTCTCGCCCGTGCTGACCGCCCACCCGACCGAGGTGCAGCGCAAAAGTATTCTGGACGCCGAGCGCGACATTGCCCACCTGCTGAGCGTGCGCGACGACATCCAGGCTAAAGCCGCTGCCTTCAACGCGCGTAAGGACGCCCTGAGCCCACGCGAGCTGGCTGACAATGAGTCCCAGATGCGGGCCCGGGTGCTGCAACTGTGGCAAACCCGCTTGCTGCGCTTTACCAAGCTCACGGTGGCCGACGAGGTGGAGAACGCCTTGAGCTACTACGAGGCGACCTTCCTGCGCGAGATCCCGCGCCTCTACGCCGATCTGGAGCGTGAGCTTGGGCAACAGCCCGTGCACAGCTTTCTGCGCATGGGCCATTGGATTGGCGGCGACCGGGACGGCAACCCCAATGTCAATGCCCAGACCCTGGTCCACGCGCTGCGGCGCCAGGCCGAGGTGGCGCTGCGCCACCACCTGACCGAGCTGCACCACCTGGGCGAGGAGTTGTCGATGTCGGCCATGCTGGTCAGCTGCGACCCTTCCATGCAGGCCCTGGCCGAACGCTCGCCCGACACCAACGCCCACCGCATGGACGAGCCTTACCGCCGTGCGCTGACCGGCATGTACGCCCGGCTGGCGGCCACGCTCAAGGACCTGACCGGCGGTGATGCGGCCCGCCACGCCGTGCCACCGCAAAACCCCTACCGCCAGGCCGGCGAACTG
>JBAXMQ010000181.1:0-5741 GCA_037134215.1 Betaproteobacteria bacterium | reverse complement strand
CCGCACGCGGGGCAGTTGGAGCCCCGAACGCCCTAGAAGTTCACTGGCCTTTTTCTTGTCCACATAGGACACATCACCCCTGCGAATCTGCCCCTCATGCTGCTGCGCACGCCGATAGCCGGCCAGGTTCTTTTCAGTTAGAATTTTCGCGCTCTCGGTCACCGGGCAGCCCAGTCAATCGCGGCTGGAACGACTCGGCAACAAGGGCCATTTTTGGCGGCAATGAGTCGCATCAAGCTGTCTTGTGCGCACCTGGCAATAAGGCTGTTTGACCTGACCACCAACACTTCCCCAGCCGCGAGATTGCGGAACTGGCTGGCAAGGAGCATGCGCACGTCATGCGTGACATTCGCACCATGTTGGTTGAATTGCATGGTGAGGGGGGTGTGCTCAGTTTTGAGCATACCCTGGTGAACTCCCAAAACGGCCAGTCGTACCCCATCTTCAATCTGCTCAAGCGCGAAACCCTGAATCTGGTGTCGGGCTACAGCGTGGGCATGCGCGCCAAAATCATTGACCGCTGGCAGGAACTGGAAGAGCAAGCCCAACGCGCCCACCATGCCATTCCGCAGTCGCTGCCTGAGGCCCTGCGCCTTGCTGCCGACTTGGCTGAGATGAAAGCCAAGACCATTCCGGTTGTCACATGGAGCATGCTGCGTGAGCCACAGGCACACTGGAGAAATGTAACCTTTGAGATAGTATCTGCTAATCTACTAATCCTACGCACCTTGGGCGCATCCACTTTCGGGACCAAAACCAGTTTCGCCATGGACCCATCGGCACACAGAACGGGGAAACGTGCAACATTCGCGTGAATGGAAGAGTCCGGCGGGTGTACTGCGCGCTCAAGCTGGAAGTAGTGTCGGCTGGCAGCAGGGTCGAGGCAGGCGGGTTGGACGGCAGGTTCCCACCCTGAGCGGCGATTCGCAGTAGCAAATGGGACGCTCGATAGCTGACATTCAAGATTCAGCCTTGGCATCGTCAATATGACAGGTACACGCTTACGTTCTGGCGGACGGCCAATGGTATTCATCCACTTGCCTTTAATTGGCCAGCATAGTGAGGAAAGACTCGACCTCAGGTCATATCCTTAGGGTGGCGCATGGAGCCGTTGCGTCCATGCCAACGGCTGAAAAACCGTGCCTAATTCATGTGGGTTTTTTCGGTTTGGAGGCTATAGTGAATGTAACGAATGCGCTCTCCAAGTTGGTCAAGCAGCCGAACTGAGCGCACAACGGGATCGGCGACTTTGTGAGACTCAATATAACTGTACATAAAAACAGTGTAGTGCTGTAAATCTATGAAAACAAGAGGTTTTTTGATGAACAACGAACCACGTTTTCTGACTGACTCTCTTGTTACCCCGCAAAATTGCGGGATATATCAAAGTTAGGCATCACATGAACGCACCTCAGTCCAGCGCCGACTACTTCGAAGTCTCGAAATCCCTGTCATTGCCAGCTCGCTGCCCGATCCTCAGTCGCTGCGAGAGACGGGCACAGACAATTGCTCTGGCAAACGACTGGTCTCTGGAAGACTGTTCAAAACGTATTGGACTGCTGAAGCCGATCATCAAGTCGGTCGGTGAAGGTGCCTATCGAATCGGCGGGAAGAACAACTTCGTCATGGGTGGACAATGCCCCGAGGTAAATCAGTTTGAGGGAACCGTCGCTCTCATTGGCTTCTCGGGCCGCCCGACAACAAAGGGAGACTACGACGCTTACTTTCCAGATAACAAATTTCGAGTTCTAGACACTGGTCATTACAGTCAGTGTGCCGAGTATGCCGCTCAGTCCGCTCAGGCCGCAATCACCGCACAGCCAAAGTCCTGGATGGCCTTGCACTATCAATGGGTTGTAGGAACCATCATCACGCTAGTTGGAACTGTGGCCGCCTTACTCGCTCTAAAGTGATGCCTAACCCCTCGCTCAACCTGAGAGCCAACGGCGTGACGCAAAGCCCGCGCCACAGATAATGCACACCTGCACTGTGGCGCGGGCTTTGCGTCACGCCGTTGTCTCCAGGTTAGCTCGAACGTTAGGCATCAGAAAGATCAGTTTTCGTCCGACTAGCGCCACCTACATTACGACCTGCACATGGGAGAAGATAAATGGGTTCAGAAGTCGCTGTCTTTGCGTTGCTAATCTTCTACAAGATTGCCACGCTAGTTTCTGGCGTATGCGTGATCTTCATGGGATACAAGCTGTTTTCTTCAGGAATTGAACGCACTCCAGGTGAATTGGAAGCAAAAGCATCGAGATTTTCATTAGTGTTCCGAACTGCTGCCCCGGGAACTTTCTTTGCACTCTTCGGCGCGTTAATAATCGGTGTTTCAGTCTTCCGTGGCGCTAGTTATGTACCCAAAGCAGCCGACGTTCACATATCCGATATGCCTGTCGAGACGCCTACCGTACCAATACTTATCCCAACGTCTCCGCCTCAAGATACCGGAGTAAAGAAGTGAGCACACTGAAGAACTTGACCCTATCGGCGCTTCTGCTTTATTGCAGCACTACATTCTCCCAGCCCACCCCGACGGCAGACGAAGTGTACAAGGATGCAATAAAAAGTTTGAATGCCGGCGACTGCGCGTCAGCGCTTCGCCACCTCGCAAACTACAAGTCGATGGCTTCTGCCATACTACAATCGAATCCGAAGTTTAGTGAACAGCTTGAGGCCCAACGCCAACTTTGCCTGAAGCCAGTCGCAGAGCGCAAGTTCAACCCTGCAATCTATGGTGAAAAGCCCGGTATAAGCGGAATGTTTAGCGCCAACAACAGAACCATCGAACTGCGCACGCGCTGATGCCTAACCATTCGCTCAATAGGACCCCACACCTGGCACCAAGGTAAGCGACTGCAAGGGGCGCATGGGCACGATGGTGGCTGGGTCAATGGTTGCACAAGATCAGGAACAGCGTCTCGCTGGCGGTGTCGTCATGTTGTGCCATGGGCCGTTGTCAGTTTTCAGCAGCGTGGCGCCTGCACCCATAGGCTCTGCGTAGCGGCGAATTGACAGGAATCGATACTGTCCTTGCTGGCAGCCGTACTCGATGGTGGTCTGAATGGACATGCCGTAAGTGTTCTGCCGCTCCTTGTAGTCGGTGAGCTGCCGGTTTTGTAGTCGATGAGCTGCGACGCGGTGACAAGGTTGCCGTCTGTGCGTACGCTGGCCGGTTTGATGTCCAGGACAGCGTTATCGGTTTCACCGATGTGTGCCCACTCGGCCCAAGCTGCGCCGGTGGTGAGCACAAGGACAAGCAGCAGCTTCAAGGGCATGGCTTGAACGGTGGCAGATTTTGTAGCGCGGAGGGTGGTTCGTCGTGTGGGTGGTTATCGTGAGCAGACGAATTTGAGGAGGTCTGCGCCGGGCGTATCAGGTGGTATGTCTTGCCACATGCCCGAGCCGTTGGTTGAAATTAGTGTTTCTCCACCTGCCATTGGCGCTGAGTGGGTTGACAGTGACAGTACTTTAGTTCGTTCGTTTTTGCAGTCGAATTCGTATCTTGTTCTGTATGACCGGGCACCGTCATCGGGCTTATTTAAATCTTGAACGTTCCATATTCTGCGCAGATGGCCATCTTTTCGCAGGGTGGCCGGGTCGATGTAAAAAACGGCGTCATCGGTTTCACTGATCTTTACCCACGCAGCCCAAGAAGGGTTTGTGACTAGCAGCAAGACCAGCTGCAGCGTTTTTTTCATGTCCTCACCTTGTCGCAGTGGCTATGGCGAATGGTTGGCCGGGTGGCGCCAGTCCCAGGGCGGCATTGGGGCAGCATCTTGCCATAAGCCCAGTCGGGCGGATAGGGCTGTTTTTTCGGCGGCGGCGTAGGCTTGGCGGTCGGCGGGTGATTGTTCGCGCTGTTCAACCTCGTAGCGATATCTCCAATTTGACCAACATGCCTAACGCTTTTTGATGACTTGTTACTGGCGTACCCGCTGCACTTTTCTGGTGCCCGTCCACCATAGGCTCATCTCGTGAGCCCCGGGCTTTACATCATTGGAGCCACCTCAAACTCATACAGCCCACCAACAACTTGCTTCCATACAGAATTTATGTACACTATCACTGTATATATTTAGTGCATCAATAAATCCGCATGACCGACCCCACCCAGCAATTCACGCTCAGCGAGCTCTGCATCCTTGCGGACTTGCCGGTGCGCACGTTGCGCTACTACGTGCAAAACGGCCTGGTCGACCACCCCGAGGGGGAGACACGGGCTGCACGCTATGGCCCCCGGCATCTGGAGCAGGCCCTGCTCCTCAAGAAGTGGACGGCTGCAGGCCTGTCGTTGGAGCGAATCCGCGAGCTCCTGCACGGCCAAGAGCCGGCTGTCCCCCCTAAAACACGAGCGGCTGGGTCGATTGAGGTCTGCAGCCACCTCACTGTCACAGACGGCTTGGAGGTGGTCATCTCCCCGGGACGGGCGGGACTGAGCCCAGAACAGGTGCGCCAGTTTGTCAAAGGGGTCATGAGCTTGTATGCCACGGTCAAAGCGGGCGGCGGTACTGAATCAGAAGAAGGTCAGTCGCAGGCTTAAGCCAATTCAGTTTTTAGTTGTCACACCAACACAGGGAGAAAAAACACCATGGGTAAACAAAGTCAGGCCAACATGATCAGCCGCATTGGCACAGAGCTGATGCTGCAAGGCGTTAAGGCCAGCGGCGCCGTCAAGGGCCGCTTACTGGTGATGAGTCTGGAGCAAAGCTACCGCAACACCAGCGACACCAACACCGAAATCACCTACACATTCCCCCTGCCGTTCGGCGCGGTATTGCTGGAAGTCGAGGTTGAGCTCAACGGCGAGCAGCTTAAGGGCGAAGTCACCGCCAAAAGCACTGCCAGAGACCGCTATGAGGCTGCCATCTCCACCGGCAACACCGGCATCTTGCTTGAACGCAACCAAGACGGCAGCCACACTCTGGAGTTGGGCAACCTGATGGCGCGGGAGGAATGCAAGATCATGGTGCGCTACGGCCAGCTCCTGGCCACAGAGCACGGTCAGATTCGGCTGATGCTGCCCACCACCATCGCACCACGCTATGGCAACCCTTTGACCGAGGGTGGACTCCAGCCACACCAAGTGCCGGTGACCGATCTGACCGCGCAGTACAGCTTCGGCATTGACGTGATGCTGTTCGGGGAGCTGGGCCAAGCCAATGTGTCCTCCCCCAGCCACAGCACCGGTTACTACCCGGTCAGTGAGGGCCTGATGGTGCGGCTGGCCCAGCGGGGCCATCTGGACCGAGACTTCGTGCTGGTGATCAGTGACCTCAAACACCCCTCCGATGCCCTGGCGGCCAAGGACCTGTACCAAGACGGTCAGTACGCCGTCATGGCCAATTTCAACCCCAGCTTTGCCTTGGCGCACAGGGCCCACGCTGCAGACGACGCCCCGGCCGGCATCACCGCCAAAATCCTGGTGGACTGCAGCGGCTCCATGAATGGCGACAGCATCGAGGCTGCCCGGCGCGCCTTGACCGACATCGTCAAAGGTCTGCGGCCCGAGGATCGGTTCTCGCTCTCACGCTTTGGCACCTCGGTCGAGCACCGCAGCAGGGGGCTGTGGCGTGGCACTCCTCAGGCTAAAGCATCGGCGCAGCGTTGGGTGAACACCGTGCTCGCCGATCTGGGCGGGACCGAGATGGCACAGGCCTTGGTTTCCACCATCGCCCTGGCAGAGGGCCAAACCAGTGACATCTTGTTGATTACCGACGGTGAAATCTACGGCATTGATG
>JBAXMQ010000180.1:0-5817 GCA_037134215.1 Betaproteobacteria bacterium | reverse complement strand
GTGTCAAAACAGGCCACCTGCGGCACGCCCGGAAAAGCCTGGCGCGCCGCCAACACACCGGCCAGGTTATGGGGCTGGTGCAGAGGCGCCAGTGGCGTCAGGGAAGCGATGTCGGCCAGCACAGCGTCATCAATCGCCCGCGGCTCGCCAAACAGCGCACCGCCGTGCACCACGCGGTGCCCCACGGCGCGTATGGTGTCAGGCGGCAGGCCCTGCAGCACGCGGGCCAGCGCCGCGTCGTGATCGGCGGGGCCGCTGCGGGTGCCGATGCCGTCCACCTGCCCGGTCCGCGCTGGCACGACCAGGCTGGCGGCCGGGTCAAACAGCGCGAACTTGATCGACGATGACCCGGCGTTGAGCGTGAGCAGGTGTTCGGGCATGGTCTGGGCGACGGCGCCGGTCAACGGGCGGGGTCAGCTCAGACGTAGTCCTTGTACTTGTCCAGGAAACGCACCGGCTTGGACAGCGCGTCGCGGCGGAACGGGTCGCCCAACTCGCGGGTGCACATGATCTCGATCACCGTGGTCTTGCCGCCGTTCATCTGGGCATCGATGGCTTTTTTCAGGGCGGGTCCCACGTCTTCTAGCCGGTCCACGGTGACACCTTCAGCGCCCATGGCGCGGGCAATGCCGGCAAAGCTCTGGTTGTCGAGCTCCCCTGCGACAAAGCGGCGGTTGTAGAAATCCACCTGGTTTTTCTTCTCGGCGCCCCACTGGCGGTTGTGGAACACGATGGCGGTGACTGGGATGTTGTGGCGCACACAGGTCATGATTTCGGACATGCTCATGCCCCAGGCGCCGTCACCGGCGTAGGAGATGGCGGGCCGCTCGGGCGCGGCGACCTTGGCGCCGATGATGGTGGGCAGCGCGTAACCGCAGTTGCCAAAACTCATGGGTGCAAAGAAGCTGCGCGGCTCTTCAAAGCGCAGGTAGCTGTTGGCCACCGAGTTGATGTTGCCAATGTCGGTGGAGACCATGGCGCGTGGCGGCATGGCTTTTTCAAGTTCGCGCAGCACCTGGCGCGGGTGCAGCCAGTTGCCGGCCTCGTGCTTAGCTTCTTCGATCACATCCAGGCTGTAGGCGTCACGCTCGTGGGTCCAGCCGTCCAGCTCTTTCTCCCAGGCGGCTTTTTCAGACGCAATGGTGGCGGCGCGGGCGGCCTTGCTGCCGTCGCACACCAAGGTCCGGCCCTGCAGGCGCTGCAACATGGCCTGGGCCGAGGCCTTGGCATCGCCGTGGATGCCGACGGTGATCTTCTTGACCAGACCCAGGTTGGTGTGGTCGGCCTCGACCTGGATGATCTTGGCGTCTTTGGGCCAGTAGTCCAACCCGTGCTGCGCCAGCGTGCCAAAAGGCCCCATGCGCGAGCCCAGGGCCACCACCACATCAGCCTGGGCAATCAATTTCATCGCGGCCTTTGAGCCCTGGTAACCCAAGGGGCCGCACCACAGGGGGTGGCTGGCCGGGAAAGCGTCGTTGCGCAGGTAACCGGTCACCACCGGCGCGCCCAAGCGCTCGGCCAATGCCTGGCACTCGGCCACGGCATTGCCCATCACCACGCCACCGCCGGCCAAAATGACAGGGAACTTGGCGTTGGCCAGCAGCTCGGCCGCTGCGTTCAGGCTGTTTTCACCGCCGGCACCGCGCTCGACCCGCATCGGCTTGGGGATGTCGCAGGTGACTTCGCCATAAAAGTGGTCGCGCGGGATGTTGAGCTGGGTCGGTCCCATCTCGGACATGGCACGGTCAAAACAACGTGCGGTGTACTCGGCCATGCGCTTGGGATTGTTCACATGGCCCTGGTACTTGGTGAACTCCTGGAACATGGGCAACTGGTTGGCCTCCTGGAAGCCGCCCAGGCCCATGCCCATGGTGCCGGTCTCGGGCGTGATCATGACCACCGGGCTGTGCGCCCAGTAGGCAGCGGCAATGGCGGTGACGCAATTGCTGATGCCCGGGCCGTTCTGGCCAATCACCACGCCATGGCGGCCGCTGACGCGGGCATAGCCGTCGGCCATGTGGCCGGCGCCCTGCTCATGCACCACCGGGATCAGCTTGATGCCGGCCGGGGCGAAGATGTCCATCGCGTCCATGAAGGCCGAGCCCATGATGCCGAAGATCTCGGTCACCCCATTGGCGGCCATGGTTTCGACAAAGGCCTCCGAGGGCGTCATTTTTTGCGGTCCGGCGGCAACGGGTTTGCTGGCAGTTGTATCGTTCATGGCAAAAGTTCTCCTGAAATGCGGCAATTGGGCCACGGTCTCGCGTCGAAACCCCACAGGGGTGTTCCCGACACATATCGTCTCAGATTCTAGGATCAGGCTTTTGCCGGGTCAACCTGAATATCGATAACTAGAACGAAATCGACAATTTTTTGGAATTTCGATATCATTCAAAGCCATGAAAGCTGTGCCCGTGCAGAAGACTGACGTTGTCGAAATCAACGGCGACACGCCGACACTGCGCTTGTTTTCGCTGCTGGAAGCCATTGCCGCCAAAGACCAGCTGTTCTCCTTGCCCAGCCTGGTCGAAGACACCGCCCTGCCCAAACCCACCCTGCACCGCATGCTGCAGCAGCTCGAGGCCGCCGGCCTGGTGCAACGCCAAGGGGATGGCCGGCACTACAGCACCGGGCTGCGCTTGCGCAGGCTGGCCGAAAACCTGCTGCTCAACAACACCTACCATGGCGCCCAGCACCTGGTTTTGCGGCACCTGGTGGACGAGTTGGGCGAGAGCTGCAACATCACCGCCCTGGCGGGCAGCGAGGTGATTTACCTGGACCGGGTAGAGACAGCAGCACCCCTGCGCTTTTACCTGCACCCCGGCTCCCGGGTGCCGGCGCATTGCTCGGCCAGCGGCAAGATGTTTTTGTCGCAAATGAGCCCGGCCCAGCGCCGGCGCCTGCTGTCCCATGCGCCCCTGACGGCTTACACCGGCAAGACTCTGACCGACCCGGCGCTGTTGGAGGACGAACTCAAGCAGGTCAGAAGCCAGGGCTACGCGCTGGACAACGAAGAGTTTTTGCCCGGTCTGCTGTGTGCGGCGGTGCTGGTGCCCTCCAACGCCAGCCGCTCCAACCTGTGCGTGGCCGTGCAGGCGCCGATCATGCGGCTGACACCCGAGAAGGTGCTGGCCATGTTGCCCAGCCTGCAGCGGGCGGCGCAGGCCCTCAGCCAGATTGAACTGCAAGCCTCCCCCGTCGCCGAACAGGGCTAACGGCCGCATCAACCCTAGCCCAGGACCACCACTTTGAGCGCCATTCTTTCTGGCTTGCCCGACCGCATGGTGTCAGTGCGCGAGGTCTTCGGCATTGACACCAGCCTGCGCGTGCCGGCATTCGGCGAACCCAACGCGCATGTGCCCGATATTGACCCGGTGTACCGCTTCAACCCCGAGGTCACGCTGGCGATCCTGGCGGGCTTCACGCACAACCGGCGCGTGCTGGTGCAGGGCCTACACGGCACAGGCAAATCGACCCACATCGAGCAGGTGGCGGCGCGGCTGAACTGGCCCTGCGTGCGCGTCAACTTGGACGGCCACATCAGCCGCCTCGATTTGGTGGGGCGCGACACAGTGGTACTGCGCGACGGCCAGCAGGTGACCGAGTTTCAGGAAGGCATCGTGCCCTGGGCGCTGCAACGCCCAATGGCGCTCATTTTTGACGAGTACGACGCGGGCCGGCCCGATGTGATGTTCGTGATCCAGCGCATCCTGGAACAAGGCGGCCAGTTCACGCTGCTCGACCAAAACCGCGTGCTGCGGCCGCACGCGGGCTTTCGCCTGTTTGCAACATCCAACACCGTGGGCCTGGGCAACCTCAATGGCCTTTACCACGGCGCGCAGCGCCTCAACCACGCGCAGATGGACCGCTGGAACATCGTGGCTGCGCTCAATTACCTGCCCGCCGCCCAAGAAATGGCCATCGTCGCCGCACGCGTGCCCAGCTTGGCGGACCCGGCGCGACAAACCCAACTGGCAGGGATGGTGGCCCTGGCCGACCTCACCCGCAAAGGCTTTGCTGCCGGCGACCTGTCTACACTCATGTCGCCCCGCACCGTGATCACCTGGGGCGAGAACATCGACATCTTCCAGGACCCGGCACTGGCGCTGCGTATGTCTTTCCTGAACAAATGCGATGACGCCGAAAGGCCGGTGGTGGCCGAGTATTACCAGCGCTGTTTCGGCGTCGAGCTGGCCGAATCACACGCCCTGACCACCCCAGAGCCATGAGTGCGCAGGCGGCCCAGCCCGCCCAGCTGCGGCTGCAGCACCGGGTGGAGGAACTGTGCGCCGCCAGCATCCGTGCGCTCAGCGGCCAGCCGGACCTGCACTTTCGCGGTCGCCGGCTGCACCGGGGCGGCCTGGCCCTGCCACTGTTTGCGCCGCACCTGCACCCCACGCTGGACGACGATGACTTTGCCTCTTTCCGCGGCGCCGCCGACGGTCTGGCCCTGAGGTTGCGGCTGTCTGACCCGGCACTGCACCGCCAGCTTTGCCCGGCCGCGCCGGTGGAGCGCCTGCTGTTTGAGTTGCTGGAACAGATCCGAGTCGAATCCCAGGTGCCGGCGGGCTTGGGCGGCGTTGCGGCCAACCTGCGCCACCGTTTTGAGCAATGGTCCCTGGCCTTTCACCGCTCCGGCCTGACCGACAGCATGCGCGGCATCCTGCTGTTCACCGTGGCGCAGATCTGCCGCGCCCGGGTCACCGGCGAGCCGGTGCTGGAAGAGACCGAAGACCTGATGGAGGCCACCCGCGCCGGCATCGCCCCGCTGCTGGGGCATGCGCTGGCCGGCCTGCGCCGGCACCGCCTCGACCAGGCCGCCTATGCCGGGCACGCGCTGGACCTGGCAAAGCTGGTGGCCGATCTGCTGCGCTCTGCCGAGCCTGAGGCCACAAACGGCGAACAGGATAAGCCCGCCGAGGACATGGAGCGCGTGGCCTTCAGCCTGATGATGAACTTTGACGCCACGCTTGAAGACGGCATTGCCGCCGCCGTGAGCGGGCGCAGCCGGGTGCTGGAGGACCAGGGCGATATCTACCGCGTGTTCACGACGGCCTACGACCGCGAAGTGGCCGCCGCCACGCTGGTGCGTCCTGCCCTGTTGCGCGATTACCGCGAGCAACTGGACCGGCGCATTGCGGGCCAGGGCGTGAACACGGCACGGCTGGCACGCGAGCTCAAGCAGCTGCTGGCACGCCCGGTGCAAGACGGCTGGGACAGCGGACAAGAAGAAGGCCGGCTCGACGGCCGCCGGATCGCCCAGCTGATCGCCTCACCCACCGAGCGCCGGCTGTTCACCATCGAGCGGCTAGAGCCGCAGGCCGACTGCGTGATGGGCTTTTTGATCGATTGCTCGGGCTCGATGAAGCAGCACATCGAATCGGTGGCCATGCTGGTGGACGTGCTGACACGGGCCCTGGAACAGGCGGGCGTCAGCACCGAAATCCTGGGCTTCAGCACCGGCGCCTGGCAGGGGGGCCGCGCCCAGCGCGACTGGCTGCGCATGGGCAAACCGCAGTACCCGGGCCGGCTCAATGAGGTCAGCCACCTGGTCTTCAAAAACGCCGATACCCCCTGGCGCCGGGCCCGCCCCGACATCGCCGCACTGCTCAAGCCCGATCTGTTTCGTGAGGGCATCGACGGCGAGGCGGTGGACTGGGCCTGCAGCCGCCTCAAAAAACGCCCCGAGGCCCGCCGTCTGCTGCTGGTCATCTCGGATGGCTGCCCGATGGACGGCGCCACCCAACTGGCCAACGATGCCCATTACCTGGACAACCATCTGAAGCAGGTGGTGGCGCAGCAGGCGCAAAGCGGTGA
>JBAXMQ010000179.1:0-5984 GCA_037134215.1 Betaproteobacteria bacterium | reverse complement strand
GTCAAAACGCTTGCTGTCTAGAATGTTGGCATGCGTTCCGGCCCTGCGTTCACCCCTTTTGCAGAGGCATGGGGCGCTGCTTTTGAGCGTCGGCTGGCCAGTTGGTGGCACCTGCTGCACTTTGGCAGTCTGGCACTGGTGGTGGTGCTGTCCCCTTCTACCTACCGGCATGCCAACCGTCAGACCATCGCCGGCCACCTGCACCGCAGCACCTGGGAGGTGCTGCCCTGGTTCACCGCGCTCAGCGCCCTGCTCAGCCTGGTGCTGATTCACATCGTGCTGTTATCGGCCCAGAGCTACGGCCTCTCCAAATACGCACTGGACATGGTGGTTCGCGTGCTGGTGCTGGAGCTGATCCCCTTGTCGGCGGCGCTGTTTGTGGCGCTGCGCAGCGGCTTGGTGGCGGTGGTCGCCCCGGGGTCGGCGCTGCTGCTGACGCCAGCCGCCCTGTCGGCCACATCGCTGGCCCGGCTGCAACAGGACCTTGTGCCGCGCTTGCTGGCAATTGTTTTTAGTGTGCTGGCGCTGGCCGCCTGCAGCAGCGCCATCGCGCTGGTGCAGGCCTACCTGATGGTGCATGGTCTCTCGCTCTGGGGCCTGACGGGCTTCACGCGCGCGGTGGGCCATGTGTTCACCCTGAATGTGACCCTGGGTCTGGGCCTGAAAACCCTGCTGTTCAGCCTGGCCGTGGCCCTGGTGCCGATGGCTGCCGCGCTCGAGGCTCAGGCCCAGCACCTTGACCGTTATGCCCTGCAGCCCGGCGCGGTGCGCCTGTTTCTGGTGCTGCTGCTGATCGAGGCCAGCTCGCTGGCCCTCAAATACTTCTGATGGACTGCCCATGAGCGCCCCGCCCACCCGCCCGGAGGAAGCGCTGCCTGAGGCTCTGCCCGAGCCGGCACCGCCCGGGGTAGGGACCGAGGGCGGGGCCCTGCCCCGCCACGTCGGGCTCAAGGCGGTTGCCATGCTGCTGCTGGTGATGCTGCTGGTGATTGGCTTTTTGCTGTATGTCATGTACGCTCGCGGCGTTTTTGAGAACACCCAGCAGCTGGTGCTGGTGGCCGATGACTCCGAGGGCGTGCTGGTGGGCTCGGACATGACCTTCTCCGGCTTTCCGATCGGTCGGGTGCGACGCATCGAACTCGGCACTGACGGCCGTGCCCGGCTGGTGATTGATGTGGCGCGCAAGGATGCACACTGGTTGCGCTCGACCAGCGTCTTCACCCTGGAGCGCGGCATGGTCGGCGATACCCGCATCCGCGCCTTCAGCGGCATTCTGAGCGACCCACCGCTGCCCGAAAACGCCGAACGGATGGTGCTCAGCGGCGACAGCAGCGCCGAGATTCCTCGGCTGCTGGCCTCGGCCCGTGCCCTGTTGGGCAACCTGGAAGCCATGACGGCGCCGAACGCCAGCATCAACAACACCCTGGCCAGCCTGAGTACACTCAGCGCCCGGCTCAACGGCAAAAACGGCATGCTGACCGGGCTGCTGGGCAGCGAGGACAAGGCTCTCAAGATCATCACCATGATCGACAACACCAATGCCTTGATGGTGCGCACGGACACCATGATCGAGCGCGCCAACAGCCTGCTGGCCAACGCCGACCAGCGGGTGTTCGGCAGCGAAGGGCTGGCCGATGAGGCCAAGGCGGCGCTGCGGCAGCTTGCCGTGGTGCTGGCAGACACGCGCAATAGCCTACGCCAGGTCGACGCCCTGCTGGCCGAAGCCCAGGCAGTGGCCAGCAATGCCCGTGCGGCCACCACCGACCTGGGCCAGTTGCGCGCCGAGGTGGAGGTCAGCCTGCGCCGGGTCAGTCAATTGGTGGACGACATCAACCGCAAATGGCCTTTTGCACGCGACAAAGAACTCAAGCTGCCATGAGCCCATCGCACTCGTCCTTGCCCTCTCCCACGGCTGACACGGCTGGCCTGTTGCGCGGCGCGAAGCTGTGCCTGGCGCTGCTGCTGGGCGCCTGCGCCAGCGCGCCGCCGCCAGACTGGCAGGTTCACGCGCACAGTGACCTGCAGGCCTTCAGCCAGGCCTACCTGCGCGGCAACAGCCGGGTGGCCACCCAAGCCTTCAACCGCGCGCGCAATGAAACCGCCAGCACCGGGCAGGCCGAGCAGGTGGCACGCGTCGAATTGACGCGCTGCGCGGTGCAGGTGGCCAGCCTGGTGTTTGACGACTGTCCGGGCTACCAGGCCCTGGCGCCAGATACCGAGCCCGACTCGCGGGCTTACGCACAGTACCTCAGCGGGCGCTGGGATGGGCTCAATGTGGCACAACTGCCCGAGCAGCACCGCGCCTTGGTGCAGCAGGCCAGCCGCGGCCAGCCAGCGCCCCAGGCGGGCCAAAGTGCGCTCAACACCATCGCCGACCCCCTGGCCCAGCTGGTGGCCGCAGGCACCTTGCTGCGCAACGGCCGCCTGACTCCGCCCGACATCGCCACCGCAACCGAAACCGCCGCCGCCCAGGGCTGGCGCCGGCCCTTGCTGGCCTGGCTGTACGTGCAGCGCCAACGCGCAGGCGCGTCCGACGGCGGTGCGCCAGCAGAGCTTGCGCGCATCCAGCGCCGCATTGACCTGGTGTTGCAAGGTGGCGCCATCGACTAGGCCACTCAAAAGTCGGCGTTCGACACACTGCGGCCAATGTCGGGCCAGCGCCGGTGAACCCACAGCCAGGCCAGCAGGCCCAGGCCCAGCATGGCCAGCGAAGCGATGGCCAGGGGCACCGCCGAGTGCATCACCAGCGGTGCCACCACCCCAGCCACCACGCCGTTGGCCATGGCACCGATGAAGGTCTGCAGGGACGAGGCCATGCCACGCCGCTCGGGGTGCAGGTCGAGCACCAGCAGGGTCACCACGGGCACCATCATGGCCCAGCCCATGGCAAAGGACGCCACCGGCAGCATGGCCCAGGCAGCATGGGGTACGAACAGCAGGTTGGCCCCCAGGTTGACCAGGGCGCTGAGCAGCATAACCACAAAGCCATGGCGAATCTGCTGCTTGGGCGGCAGCTTGCCCGCCATACGACCGCTGAGCCAAGCGCCTGACATGATGCCGCTGATGTTGAGCACAAAAAACCAGAAAAACTGCGTGGGCGGCATCCCCAGGATGTCCCCCAGAAAGGCCGGCGCCGACAGCACGTACAAAAACATGCCGTTGAAGGGCACGCCGCTGGCCAGCGCCAGCAGCAGGAAGCGCGGGTCCAGTCCGAGCTGCCAGTAGCCCTGCAGCAGGTTGCTCACTCGCAGGGGTTGGCGGTGGTCCAGGTGCAGGGTCTCGGGCAGCAGGCGGTAGTTGGCCAGCCACAGCGCCACGCCGACAGCCGTCAGAAACCAGAAGATGCTGTGCCAGCCCAGGTGCACATAGAGCCAGCCGCCGATCAGCGGCGCCACCGCCGGCGCAATCCCGAAAAAGATGGTGATCTGGCTCATCATCCGCTGCGCCTGGCTGGGTGCGAACATGTCACGCACCACGGCGCGCGCCACCACAATGCCGGCGCCAGTGGACAGGCCCTGCATGGCTCGAAAGAAGATCAGTTGACCGATGCTGTGCGACAGGGCGCAGCCCAAAGAGGCCAGGGTAAAGGCAGCCAAACCCCACAGCACCACCGGCCGGCGTCCCAAGCTGTCGGACAGTGCGCCATGGAACAGGCTCATGAAGGCAAAGCCGAACAGGTAGGCCGACAGCGTCTGCTGCATCTGTACCTGCGTGGCGTCGAGCGTGCGCGCAATGCCAGAGAAGGCCGGCAGATAGGTGTCGATCGAGAACGGCCCGAGCATGCCCAACACGGCCAGCAGCACGGCCAGGGCCCAGCGTGGGGCACGCCAGAGTTGCTGCGCGTCGGGGTTCATGCTGGGCGCATCAGCTCGATGCTCCCAGCAAGGTCACCACCACGATCGCCACGCCAAGACAGAGGTTGACCAAGACCCAGCGACGGATGGCCTGCAAGGCCGTCGCGCCTGCGGGCCAGGCTTGCCCCGCCACGGCACGGCTCAGGCGCGGGTACAGGGCAAAACGCAGGTGGCCGAAAATAGCCAGCATCACCACGCCCAGCACAGTCATGACCAGCCACGCCAGCGGCAGGTTGAAGGGAGCGCCCGATTGCGCCAGTTGGCGGGCGCTGCGGCCCACCATCCAAAGCCCGCTGGCCAGAATCAGCGTTGAGGCCACCAGCACCGCATTGAAAAAGCGCCCCAACACGGCATGCATCAGGCGCAGCCGCACCGGCGCATCCAGTTCGGCCAGCGAGGGGCGCAGAAAGAATTGAGCAAAGACCATGCCCCCCACCCAGAGGATGACGCACAACAGATGCAAGGTTTTGAGCAGGGCGTAGAGCATGGGCATTGGAAGGTGACAGCAGGGGCCGTATTGTGCCCCGCCGTCGAGGCCAGTCGCACCACTCATTTCAAGCGGCAGCCTGCCAGGCCGTCAGCAGTTGCCGTGCCCGCTGCGCCAACTCCGGCAGGCTGATGCCCGGCACATACAGCGATGAGCCCAGCCCAACGCCACTGGCACTGGCCCGGCGAAAGCTGGCCAGGTTGTCTACGCCAATGCCACCCACACCAAACATCGGGGTGCCTGCGGGCAAGACCGCACGCCAGCCCTTGAAGCTGGCCGGCCCCAGCACATCGGCCGGAAACAGCTTGAGCGTCTGAGCGCCGGCCGCCAACGCGGCAAACGCTTCCGAGGGCGTGGCAACGCCCGGCATCGCCAGCACGCCATGGTGCAGGGTCTGCGAAATCACTGGCAGGTGGCAGTTGGGCGAGAGCACCAGGGTGGCGCCCGCCGCCACCACATCATCCACCTGAGCCGGGCTGAGCACGGTGCCGGCACCGACCAACACGTCGTTACCGAATTCACGCGCTAAGGCTTCGATGCTGGCCAGCGGCGCGGGCGAGTTCAGCGGCACCTCGATCACCCGAAAACCGGCGTCGATCAGCGCCTGGGCCACGCCCAGCACGGTGTCGGGCGTGACGCCGCGCAGGATCGCCACCACCGGGTGGGCCAGCAGGCGCTGCAGCGGTGCGCTCATGCTGTGGCCCCCAGCAGACCGGCCGCGCCGGCCAGCAGCCACTGGCCCCGGGTGGTGGCGCCGTCGCTGGCGTGGCTCACCGTCAGGCCATGAAGTTCCAGCGCCAGGGCGTAACGCTGGCACAGCGCCTCGTCGCCAATCAGGGTGACGTGTTGCAGCGGCTCGGCGGCGGCGGTGGCACCGCCCAGTTCAGCCCCGAGCAAAATGCCCGACAAAAAGTCCGGCAAGGCCTCGGGCGCCACACGACCCATCAAGCCGGCGGTACGTGCTGCAAACAGGGTGTGCGGCAGCTCAGCATGGCCGCGCAGGCCCAGCCGGACACCGGCCACCAGGGCCTCCTGCTGCGGGGCACCGGGCTCGGCACCCAAGACCATCAGCCGGCCCAGGATGCTGTGTTGCGTCAGCACACCGTACAACTCGCCGGTCATGAAGGTCTTGAAGTGGCGAATGGCGCCGTCCTCGCCCAGCCAGGCCCACTTGCTGTGGGTGCCCGGCAGGACACAGCAGCTGTTGGCTGGCAGTTCGGCACCCCAAATCTGGGTTTCTTCGCCGCGCATAACGTCAAATTCGCCCGCACTGTCCAGGCAGCGCAAGCCCGGCGCAATGTGCAGCAGGCGCTCAGCTTGGCCATCGGGCAGCATCACCGGCACCGTGATGAGTTGCCGCGCCGCCTGCGCCAGCGTGGTCGGGGCGTCCAGGTAGGGTGCTTCGCGCCAGCCCTGGCGGCTGCCAATCATGCCGCTGGCCATCAGCGGGCAAATGGTCTGCGTCAGCCAGTCGCCGCACAGCGCCTGCAGGGCCTGGGCAAATTGGCCTCCATGCACCGCCATCACCCCGCCGGGGGCGCTGCGCGTTTCAAGGGCCTCACCATGGGCATCGAGCAGGCTGGCCCGCAGCTTGGAGGTTCCCCAGTCAAGGGCGATCAGATGTGCGGTCATGTGGCTTCCTG
>JBAXMQ010000178.1:0-6010 GCA_037134215.1 Betaproteobacteria bacterium | reverse complement strand
CAGCATCATGCCTGCCCCCCGCTGGGTTTGCGACGGCGCTTGAACAGGTCGATCAAGCCGTTGGGCAGGTAGGCAATGATCACCACCAGCAGGGTGCCGTAGAGCACCAGCGAGAGACCCTGGACCTGCGTCAGCACCCGGGTGATGTCGCTGATGAACGCCAGCAGCAATGCCCCCACCAAGGGGCCGTACACCGTGCCGGCGCCGCCGATCATGCTGACCAGCAGCATCTCGACCGATTTGTCCACGCCAAACACCACCAGCGGGTCAATGTAGAGAAAGTACTGGGCAAAAAAGCAGCCGCCCATGCCACCGATAGCGCCTGAGAGCAGCATGACCTTGACCTTTTCGCGAAACACATGGATGCCCAGCGCCTTGGCCGAGTCTTCGTTCTCGCGAATGGCCGCCAGCTGCGCGCCAAAGCGCGAGCGGCGCAGCCACTCGGCCAGCGCCACTGACCCGGCAGCCAGCAACAGGATCAAAAAGTAAAACCCGCTGCGATCGGCAAACTGAAAGTTGGCCGCACTGGCCTTCATCGGGATCAGCATGCCCAGGCCACCGCCGGTGAAGCTGACCGAGTTGGTGACGATGCGCAGCACTTCGGCAAAGGCCAGCGTGATCAGGGCAAAGTAGGAGCCCTTCAGGCCGGCCCGGAACGACAGCACGCCGATCACCCCCCCCACCAGCGCACCGGCCAGCGCCGACACCGGCAGCCCCAACCAGGGCGACCAGCCCAGGCGCAGCTGCACGATGGTCGAGGCATAAGCTCCCACGCCAAAAAACGCCACATGGCCGAAAGACAGCTGGCCGGCAAAACCGCCCGAGATGTTCCAGGACTGGCCGATGAAGGCGTAGAACAGCGCCATCACGCCAAAGTTCACCATGAAGCTGGACGGAAACACAAACGGAAAGGCGATGGCAATCGCCAGCACCGTCAGGTGCAGCGCCCACGGCACCGGTTTGAGGGTGGAGGTCATTGGCGCGCTCCAAACAGGCCCGATGGCCGAAACAGCAAGATCAGGATGAAGATCAGCGAGATGCCGATCTGACCCAGGCTCTCGCCCAGGTACAGGCCGCCAAAGGATTCGGTCAGGCCAACGATCAGGCCGCCCACCGCCGCACCCAAAAAGCTGCCCATGCCGCCCAGCACCACCACCGTGAAGGCCACCAGCACAAACACATGGCCGATGGTGGGTGAGACGTAAAAGATCGGCATCAGCAGGCAGGCCGCCGCGCCCAGCGTGGCCAGGCCGATGCCGTAGGAGATGGCAAAAATGCGGTCAACGTCAATGCCCACCAGGCGGGCGCCCACGCGCTCCTTGGCCACGGCACGAATGGCGCGGCCCAGGTCGGTGCGCTGCATGAACAGGCCCAAAGCAGCGCACAGCGCCAGCGCCACCGCAAAGGAAATGAGCTTGGGCAGGGGCACCAGCGTGGGGCCGAGTTCGATCATGCGGTCCGAGTAGCTGACCGAGATGGTGCGCGAATCCCCCTTGAACAACATCAGCGCCACGTTCTCGATCAGGATCGACAGGCCCAGCGTGATCAGCAGGATGTTTTCATCCTTGCCATTGGAGAGTTTGCCAATCACGCCCTTGTAAAGCGCGTAGCCAAACACGTACATCACCGGCACCATCACCACCATGGCCAGATAGGGGTCGATGCCGAACTTGGTGAGCAGGTAAAACACGCCAAACATGGCCAACATCAGCATGCTGCCGTGGGCGAAATTGATGATGTGCAGCACCCCGTAAATCAGGGTCAGGCCGCAGGCCACCAGCGTGTACATGCCGCCGAGCAGCACACCGTTGATGGTGGCGGCGGCGAGGATGGTCGGATCCAAGGCTTTTCTCCCGGAGAAAACAGGCGCCCAACGGACTACCGCCGCGCGCCGGTGGATCGGCACACCGGCGCACAGGCCGGGTGCCGTGGCAGCAGATCAGCCGAACTTGGGCCGCGGGAACACCGGCTTGACAGCGGCGAACTCGTTGGGCCAGACCACATCGATGTCGGTCTTGGAGGCTTGCAGCAGTGCGGCACGGCCGCCCTGGTTCTGGCCGTTGACAAACTTGGTCGGGCCATAGGGCATGAAGTGGTCGGACCAGGTGCTGACCTCCAGCGCGGCGATCACCGCAGCCTTGTCAGCCGACTTGGCCGCCTCCAGGGCGCTGGCGTACAACTTGACCGAGTTGTAGGTGCAATACACCTCGAAAGTGAACAGGCCACCTTTGGCCTCAACCTGACGGCGCATCTCCTGCGCCTTTGGGTTGCGCGGGCTGTACCAGTGGTTGAAGTCCATCATGTACTGCGCCACGTCCGGCTGCTCTTTGACGAGCTTGTAGTTGAAGCCGCCGCCCAGCACGCTGAACATGCCGGCCAGGTCAACCTTTTGCTGGAAGATGGTGCGGGCGATCAGCACATACTCGTTCTGGTAGTTGCTCATGATCACGATATCGGGCTTGATGGCCTTGATGCGCAGCACCAGGTTGGTGAAGTCGCGTGTGGGGGTGGCGTGCGGCAGCACCTCTTTGACCTCCAGCCCAATGCCCGAGAGCTTGGCCGACAGCAGCTTGGCGGTGCTGGTGCCGAACTCGGAGTCTTCATGCACGATCACTGCGGTCTTGGCCACGCCACCGGCGGCCTTGTTGACTTCAGCCAAACCAGCAAAAGCGTCGTCCACGCACTTGCCGTTGCCCGGCGCCAGGCGGAACACGTTTTTCAGGCCACGGCTGACGATGGCATCCGACACGCCGACGTCAATCAGGAACGGGGTGTTGTACTTGGCAGCTGCCTGGGTGGCAGGCAGCGCAATGCCGCTGGCAAAGCAACCCACATAAGCCGACACGCCGTCTTGCTGCATGCGCTCTACCTCGCTCACACCCACTTCGGGGCGCGACTGAGAGTCGCCCAGCATGGCTTCGAGCTTGGCGCCGCCCATGGACTTGATGCCACCGGCGGCGTTGATTTCGTCAATGGCCATCATGCCGCCCAGGCGCGACTGGCCGCCGCTGTAGGCGAGCGCGCCGCTCACGGGGTGCAGCAAACCGACCTTGACCGGCTTGGGCTGGGCCAGCAAGAGGCCGGGGGCGCCGAGCACGGCGGTGGCGGCGCCGGCCTGCAAAATCAGTCGGCGCGATGCGGAATGGGTGGAACTCATGGCAATCCTCTCGGTGGTGGCAGGTTGGGGTGACAAAGTTGGGGTGACAAAGATATTGTTCCATAAGTAGAACAATTCGCCTAGACTATGCACGGATCGTGCCCACTCGTCAACCCGGGCAGACCCGCCCTACCCGTTTTGCCAGCGCGCCACATGGACCATTCGATCTACGCTTACTCGGCCCTGCCCGGGCGTCCGGCTTACCCCTGGCCTGCCGGGCAGGGGCTGGCCGCCTATGTGGTTCTGTTTCTGGAGCACTGGGAGCTGTTGCCGCCTGAGGGCAGCCGGCGCGACCCCCGCATGGTGGGTGAATTTGGCAGCTTCACGCCCGACTACCGCAGCTGGTCGCAGCGGGAGTACGGCCTGCGTGTGGGCATCTTCCGGGTCATCGATGCCCTGAAAACCGCCGGCGTTCGCCCCGTGATTGCGGCCAATGCCATGGCCGTTGAGCGCCTGCCAGGGCTGGTGGCGCAGTTGCAAGACTGGGGTTGTGACTGGCTGGCCCATGGTGTGGCCGCCACGCGCATGATGCACTCGAACATGCCGCTGGATGAGCAGCGCCAGCACATCGCCCAATCGATCGCTGCGCTGACGCGCGCCACTGGCGTGCAGCCGCTGGGCTGGCTGAGCCAGGACTGGGGCACCTCGCCACATACTCCGCAGCTGCTGGCCGACGCCGGCATCCGCTACACCCTGGATTGGTGCAACGACGACCAACCCTATGCCCTGACGACCGCACCCAGCCTGCTGTCGGTGCCCCTGTCTGCCGAGTGGGACGATGTGCAGTGCCAGTGGCTGCGCCAGGTGAGCCCGCGCGACCACGCGGAACTGGCGGTGGCCGCGTTTGACCGGCTGCACCGTGAATGTGCGCAGCACCAGCGTGCGGCGGTGTTCGGCCTGGCCCTGCACCCCTGGCTTAGCGGCATGCCCAGCCGCATCGCCGCCCTGCGCAGCCTGCTGGCGCGGCTGCGCGCCTACCCCGATGTGCACTGGACCACCCCCGGTGCCCTGCTTCAACACACGCCCGGGAGCACGCTACATGGACTACCTTGACACCCTGAGCCGCTTTGCGGCCGAGCTTGACTACGCCAGCCTGCCGCCAGCGGTGCGCGAACAGACCAGCTGGGTGCTGGCCGACACCTTGGCGTCCATCGTCGGTGGCTCGGCCGAGCCCGAGCTGCGCGCGCTGGCAGGCCGCCTTGGCACGCCGGGCCCAGCCACGTTGATTGGCTTAGGGGGCAGCGGCTCAGCCGATGCGGCCGCGTTGATCAACGGCACGGCCGGCACCTTTTTGGAGATGGACGAGGGCAACCGCTTTTCGCGCGGTCACCCGGCGGTGCATGTCATCCCCGCGGCACTGGCCCTGTGCGAGGCCCATGGCGCCTCAGCAGAGGTCTTTATGGCGGCGGTGCTTGCGGGTTATGAGGTTGGCTCGCGCTTTGGCGCAGCGTCCCGCCTGCGCCCGGCCATGCACCCGCACGGCACCTGGGGCACGCTGGGGGCTGCTGCTGCTTGTGCCCGGGTGGCTGGCTTGGGCACGGTGGCCATGCGCGAGACCATCAACATCGCCGCCTCCATGAGCACCGCCACCTCCAAGCAGACCATGCTGCAGGGCGGCCTGGTGCGCAATGTGTATGCGGGCCTGAGCAACCGCAACGGCCTGCTGGCGCTGCAACTGGCCGATAGCGGTTTCAGCGGCGAGCACGATGGGCCGGCCTCGCTGTTTGGCGCCATCGTGTCCGAGCACTTTGACCGCGCCGAGGTGCTGCGCGGCATGGGGCAAGAGTGGCATATGCTGCAAAACTACTTCAAGCTGCACTCCTGCTGCCGCTTCAACCACGGCACGCTCGACGCCATTGACCAGATGGCCGCAGCCGGCGCCTTGCCGGCGCCCGAAAAAATTCGCGCCATCCAGGTCAGCAGCTACAACCTGGCGGCCGAGCTGAACAACCCGGCCCCGCACAACACCCTGGCGGCCAAGTTCTCGGTGCCCTTTGCCGTGGCCACCCGGCTGGTGCATGGCCACAGCGGCCTGGCCAGCTTCAGCTGGGACGCCGTGCGCAACCCGGATGTGCTGGCCCTGGCCCAGCGGGTCAGCGTGACCGAAGACCCGGCCATGACGCGCCGCCTGCCCTACGAGCGCCCGGCGCGCGTGGTCATCACCCTGACGGACGGCAGCACGCTGGTGGGCGAAGCCGGCGTCAACCGCGGTGACGACGCCGCGCCCTACAGCCGAGCCGAACTGGCCGCCAAGTTCATGGACTTGACGAGCCGGGTTTGGCCAGCGGCGCATGCCCAGCGGGTGTTGGATGCGACGCTGGCGCTGGGGCAGGGAGGCGCAAGTTTGGCGCAGTGGTGCGAGTTGCTGCGGGTGCCGACGCTGGGTGGGGTTCCTGCCACAGCCTGACGCCCTGGTTGCGGTGGCGTATGCTCCTGCCATATCCAAACTGTGAGCAACTTGCCAGTTGAAAGTGACTAAGGTTTTCACCAATAAGCGCGGCCAGACAATACGGTTGCCGGCTGAACTGCGCTTGCCAGACACGGTCAAGCAGGTGGAGGTCCGTGCTCGTGGCTGTGAGCTCATCATCGCCCCTCTGGGACACACTTGGGACAGCTTCTTTCTGGACGGCCCACCTGTTGCTGATGATTTTTTGAGCGTTCGCGCCAGCCAGTGACTGGGCCCGCCCTGGGTCAATATTCAATTGGTGCCGACAAGTAAGGGCTGGAAGCGGTCCTTCAACGGAAAACCGCCAATTCACACAATCGACCCAAAGCTGCCGGTCACCCTGGCATTGGCAATGACCGGAGTGCCCCGACTCCGGTCTTACCGTTTTGCGATCTGCCTGCTCCAAA
>JBAXMQ010000177.1:0-6041 GCA_037134215.1 Betaproteobacteria bacterium | reverse complement strand
CGTGCCAATCTCGCGCGAAAACTCGCCTGAGAGCGAACGGCTGGCGCTGCGGGCGGCGGCCTCGGTGCTGGCGTCGATCAGGTCGGCAATCGCCTCGGCCTGGGCCAGGTCAATCTTGTCGTTCAGAAAAGCGCGTTGCGAGAACTCGCCAGGTTGGGCCAAGCGCAACCGGGGCAGCAACGGTCCGGGTTGCTCGGGGTGCGGCTCTGCGGCAGCGGCCAGGCAGCGCGCCAGCAGCAGCTGCAGCACCACCGGCCCGCCATGGGCCTGCAACTCCAGCACGTCTTCGCCAGTGAAGGAATGCGGCGCGGGGAAAAAAATGGCCAGGCCCTGGTCAATGGGCTGGCCTATCGGGTCCAGAAACGGCAGGTAGGTGGCCTGGCGCGGCTGCAGGGCCCGCCCACACAAGGCCAGTACCAGTGGCGTCAAGCCCTGCCCGCTGACCCGAATGATGCCCACCGCGCCCCGCCCGGGGGCGGTGGCCACAGCGGCGATCGGGTCCTGGTTCAGAACTTGGGCAGGTTGAACTGCGGCGGCACGCCCATGCGGGTGTTGATGATCCACTGCTGTGCAATCGACAAGATGTTGTTGGTGATCCAGTACAGCACCAGGCCCGACGGGAAGAAGAAGAACATCACGCTGAAGGCCAGGGGCATAAACCACATCAGCTTGGCCTGCATCGGGTCAGGCGGCGCCGGGTTCAGCGCGGTCTGCAACATGGTGGTCAGGGTCATCACCACGGGCAGAATGTAGTAGGGGTCTGGCGACGACAGGTCGTGAATCCACATCACCCAGGGTGCGTTGCGCATTTCCACGCTCGACAGCAATACCCAATACAGCGCGATGAACACCGGAATCTGCACCATGATCGGGAAACAGCCGCCCATGGGGTTCACTTTCTCTTCGCGGTAGATGCGCATCATCTCCTGCTGCATTTGCTGCGGCTTGTCCTTGAGGCGCTCGCGCATCTCCATCACCTTGGGGTTGATCGCCTTCATCTTGGCCATGCTGGAATAGGCCTTGGCATTGAGCCAGTAGAAAGCGATTTTCAGCAGCAAGACCAGGGCCACGATGGACCAGCCCCAGTTGCCGATGAAGCCCTCCAGGCGGTCCAGCAGCCAATACAGCGGTTTGGCCAGAATGGTCAGCCAACCGTAGTCCTTGACCAGCTCCAGACCGGGGGACAGGGCTTCCAGCACTTTTTCTTCTTGCGGGCCGGCGAAAAAGCTGGCATCCAGCGCTTTGCTGGCCCCTGGCTCCAGGTTGCCCAGTGCAACAATCATGCCCACCGCGTACAGGTTGGTGTCCACCTTGCGCATGAACAGATCGCGCTGCACACCTGCCGGCAGCAACCAGGCACTGGCAAAGTAATGCTGCACCATGGCGATGTAGCCGTTGGACGCATTTTTTTCAATATCGACCTTGTTTTTCTCGATGTCGGAAAACTCAACCTTTTGGTACTTTTTGGCTTCGGTGTAGACCGCCGGGCCGGTGAAGGTGGAATAGAACGAGGACTCGCCCGAGGGCTTGTTGCCATCGCGAACCAGCTGCAGGTAGAGCTGCGGTGCCACTGCCACAGTGCCCACATTGACCACCTCATGCTTGACCTTGACGGCATAGGCGCCCCGCGTGAGGGCGTAGGTTTTGACCAGCTTGACGCCGCCCACTTCGGGCGATTCAAAGCGCAACACCAGCTCCTTGCTGCCTTCCTTGAGCTGGCGTTCACCCGGCAACAGGGTCATCATGGTCTTGTGCGTGGGCAGGCTGCCGCCAGCCGCACCGGCGATCAGCCCCGTCTGCGCCACATAAACCCGGTCCTTGCTGTCATCCAGCAAAACAAAATTGCGCTTCTTGTCGACCATGTCGACATGCTGAAGAAACTCGGTTTGCAGCAGGGTGCCGCCCTCTGTGTCCAGGGTCAGCTTGAGCACGTCCGTGGTGACGACCACCCGTTCACGCGGGACCGCTGGGGCACTGGCCGTAGCAGCGGCTGGGGCGGCTGGAGCGGATGTGCCCGGTACGGCCTGGGCACCAGCCACTGGGGCCGCCACGGTGGATGGCACTGGCACGGCTGAGGGAACCCCGGCCGCGTCGGAGGCAGCCGCCTTGGGCGCAGCCGACCCGATTTGGCTAGGACCGGGGAAAAAAGTGGCCTTGTGCCCGGTATGCACCTGCCACTGGTCCCACAGCAAAACCATGGAAAAGCCAAAAACCACCCAGAGAATGGTGCGGCGAATATCGTTCATGAAGACTTCTCAGGGGTAGATGAAGGAAACAGCCGGGAAAACAGCCCGGGCTTGTGCTTGGGCACGGGGTCAAACCCGCCGTCGCACCAAGGGTGACACCGGCCGATTCGGGCCAGGGTCAGGTAAGTGCCGGCCACAGCGCCGTGCTGGTCAAGGGCGTCCAAGGCATAGCGCGAACAGGTTGGCTCGAAGCGGCAGGACGAGCCCAGCCAGGGACTCAACAACAGGCGATAGCCTTTGACCAGACCCATCAGCAAGCGGCGCATCATGTCGCACGCGGCACTGCCGCAGCCGAGAGGCGGGACAGCGCGTCACGAAACAGCTGCTGCAGCTCCAACCGCACTGCTGCTTTCAGTGACTCGGACGTGGCGCTCGGAAAACGACTCCGGTCAAAACCCGAACGCAAACGCACCACATAGGCTGCCACGGGTAATTCAGACGCAAAGTCTTGACTGACGCTGAACACCTGGCGCTTGATGGTGTTGCGGGTCACCGCGCGTTTGGCCCAGCGTTTGGGCACGACAACGCCAAGGCAGCCCCCGGCCAAGCCCGCGAGCATTGCCAGGGGCTGCTTGGCTGGCAGGCTGGATGGGTTAGCAGGCACGGGTAAGCCAAGTGGCGCCATGTGCAAGGCAAAGTGGGCGGTCCGAGCGGCCGTCTGGGCCGACATCACTGCCTGAAATTCGCTCCACGCTTTGAGTCGATGCAATTTGTTGCTGCGCCAGACTGCCTGGGGCGGCGGGTATCAGCCGAACGACCCGGCTCAGACAGCCAGACGCTTGCGGCCTTTGGCGCGGCGGGCGTTGATGACGGCGCGGCCGCCGCGGGTCTTCATGCGGACCAGGAAGCCGTGGGTGCGGGCGCGGCGAATCTTGGAGGGCTGGTAAGTGCGTTTCATGTCGGAATCCTATAGGGCTCAATGCTGGGTCCGCATACTCGCCATGAATGCGCAGGCCACAGTCGGTGTGTTTCCCCGAACCTGTCGGGCGAACTTTGGATTATCGCAAACTTTGGACAGCACGGCAAATTGACCGGCTCTGTGCTTGCTTGGGCAGCCCGCTGAGTGCCGGCTTTCGTCTTGTGGATAAATGCTGGATAAAATACAATGGCAGAGGCCACAGCGGCCACCTATCCACAGAAGCTCACGATAACAATGACAAGCGGGACAACCATCGGCGAGGCCGATGCATCAGGCCGGGCCGTGGCCAGCCAGCTCTGGCAATCCTGCGTGGATCAACTGGCGCAGGAACTGCCCGAACAGCAGTTCAACACCTGGATCAAGCCACTCTCGGCACAGGTTGCCGCCAACCTGTCCAAGGTCACCTTGTTTGTGGCCAACCGCTTCAAACTGGACTGGATCAGGGCCCAATACAGCAGCCGTATTGTGGCCATGCTAGAGAAGTTTTCTGGCCAGCCTGTTCAGCTAGAGTTGGTGCTTGCTCACAAGGAACCCATTGTGGGCGTTGAGTTGGCACTTCAGTCATCCGATGCCGTTGTGGTGGACGACGCCAGCGAAACCGGTGGCGATCGCAACTCGGCCCTGCCGAAAAACCGGCTCAATACCGCGCTCACGTTCGACACCCTGATCGAGGGCAGCGCCAACCGCATGGCGCGGGCCGCTGCCATGCATGTGGCGGGCATGCCCGGGCACCTTTACAACCCACTGTTCATCTACGGCGGCGTCGGTTTGGGCAAGACCCACCTGATGCACGCGGTGGGCAACAGATTGCTGGCTGACCGGCCCCAAAGCAAAGTTCTCTACATCCATGCCGAACAGTTTGTGTCGGATGTGGTCAAAGCCTATCAGCGCAAGACGTTTGATGAGTTCAAGGAGCGCTACCACTCGCTCGATTTGCTGCTGATCGACGACGTGCAGTTCTTTGCCAACAAGGAGCGCACGCAAGAAGAGTTCTTCAATGCCTTTGAGGCCCTGCTGGCCAAAAAGTCGCACATCGTGATGACCAGCGACACCTACCCCAAGGGCCTGGCCGACATCCATGAGCGGCTGGTGTCGCGCTTTGACTCGGGCCTGACGGTAGCCATCGAGCCCCCTGAGCTGGAAATGCGCGTGGCTATTCTGATCAACAAGGCCCGCGCCGAAGGTGCCGACATGCCCGAAGAGGTGGCCTTTTTTGTGGCCAAAAACGTGCGCTCCAACGTGCGCGAGCTCGAAGGCGCGCTGCGCAAAATTTTGGCCTACTCGCGCTTCAACCAAAAAGACATTTCCATCCTGCTGGCCCGCGAGGCGCTGCGCGATCTGCTGTCCATCCAGAACCGGCAGATTTCGGTCGAAAACATCCAAAAAACCGTGGCCGACTACTACAAGATCAAGGTCGCGGACATGTACTCCAAAAAGCGGCCGGCCAGCATTGCCCGGCCCCGCCAGATTGCCATGTACCTGGCCAAAGAGCTGACACAGAAGAGCCTTCCGGAAATTGGAGAATTGTTTGGCGGTCGCGACCACACCACGGTGCTGCATGCGGTGCGCAAGATTGGCGGGGAGCGACAACAAACGACCGAGTTGAACCAGCAGCTGCATGTGCTGGAACAAACCCTCAAAGGGTGACCATGAGGGTGACTATGAGAGCAACCAGGGCCACAAAAAGCGGAAAATGGCGCCGTGCTCCAGACTTGTCAGATATTGGCTAAGCGCCAGCAGATTCATCCATTTAACAAGAGGTTGACATGATCGTCCTGAAGGCTACACAAGACAAGGTTCTGGCTGTGCTGCAGTCGGTTTGCGGCATCGTGGAGCGGCGGCACACGCTGCCTATCCTGGCCAATATTCTGATTCGCAAAACCGGCGCCTCGGTGCAACTTACTACCAGCGACCTGGAGATTCAAATCCGCACCGCGGCCGACTTGGGCGGCGACACCGGTGACTTCACCACCACCGTGGGCGCGCGCAAGCTGATTGATATTTTGCGCACCCTGCCGTCCGACCAGACCGTGTCGCTGGAATCGAGCGCCAGCAAGCTCATCCTCAAAGGCGGCAAAAGCAAGTTCACGCTGCAAACCCTGCCAGCCGAAGACTTTCCGCTGGTTCAAGAGTCGGCAAGTTTTGGCCCGGTGTTCAGCGTGCCGCAAAAAACCCTGAAAGACCTGCTGGGCCAGGTGGCGTTTGCCATGGCGGTGCATGACATCCGCTACTACCTGAACGGCATTTTGTTTGTGGCCGAAGGCAAGCAGCTCAGCCTGGTGGCCACCGACGGGCACCGCCTGGCCTTTGCGTCTGCCACGCTGGAGACCGAGGTGCCGCGCCAAGAGGTGATCCTGCCGCGCAAAACCGTGATCGAGCTGCAGCGCCTGCTGAGCGACGCCGAAGGCGCACTCAACATGCAGTTTGCCAACAACCAGGCCAAGTTCAGCTTTGACGACATGGAGTTTGTGACCAAGCTGGTAGAGGGCAAGTTTCCGGACTACAACCGCGTCATCCCCAAAAACCACCGCAACAGCATCACGCTGGGCCGCGCCGCGCTGCTGGCCACGCTGCAGCGCACCGCCATCCTGACCAGCGACAAGTTCAAGGGCGTGCGCCTGAGCGTCGAGCCCGGCAGCCTGCGCGTGGCGTCCAACAACGCCGAGCAAGAAGAAGCGGTGGACGAGCTGGACATTGACTACGGCGGCGACACCATTGAGATCGGCTTCAACGTCACCTACCTGATCGACGCCCTGAGCAACATGAGCCAGGACATGGTCAAGCTGGAGCTGTCTGACGGCAACAGCTCCGCGCTGCTCACCATCCCCGACAACGCCACCTTCAAGTACGTGGTGATGCCCATGCGCATCTGAGCC
>JBAXMQ010000176.1:0-6054 GCA_037134215.1 Betaproteobacteria bacterium | reverse complement strand
TGGTACGACAACGAGTGGGGCTACTCCAACAAGTGCCTGGAGATGGTGCGCGTCGTCGCCTAAGGCTGAATGTCTGAGGCCAAGACCGCCCTGCGGGCTGCCCAAGTGGCCTGCCGCGATGGCCTGACACCGCAGGTGCGGGCGGCTTCCGCCGCCGCCATAGCGGCGCGTGTGCGCAGCCTGCCGGCCTGGCAGCGGGCGCGGGGCGTGCTGAGTTACATGGCCTTTGGCTCGGAGCTCGATCTGGGCGTGTTGCACCAGGATCTGTTGCTGCAAGGTCGGCTGCTGGTCGCGCCCCGAGTACCGGCACAAGGCCGGGCGCTGGAGTTGCGGCAGGTGGCCGATTTGACCCAAGACCTGGCGCCCAGCCGCTGGGGCATCCCTGAGCCTTTGCCCGAGCGCTGCCCGCTGGTTGACCCGGCTCAGATTGATTTGGTGCTGGTGCCGGGTGTGGCCTTTGACCGCACTGGCAACCGGCTGGGCTACGGCGCCGGTTTTTATGACCGGCTGTTTCAGCGCCTGTTCCCCTCGGCGCTGCGCGTGGCTTGCGTGCATGACGCTCTGCTGGTGGACCGCGTGCCGGCCGAACCGCACGACGCGCCGGTGGATCTGCTGGTGACCGAGTCGATGGCGCTGGTCTGCCAGCGCGACATCAGCCGCTAGTTGCCGGGGCGCTCTTCGCGCCCGTCCGGGTGCCGGGCAAAGCGCGCCGGGTCGCGGCCATGCACCGGTGCTGTGTCTGGCCAGGGCCAGCCGCCAAATTGGGTGCGCTGGTAATCCTCAAACGCCTGCATGATCTCTGCCCGGGTGTTCATGACAAAAGGCCCGTGCTGCGCCACCGGCTCGCCAATCGGACGGCCTTGCAGCAGCAAAAATTCACTCTCGCTGTCGCCGTTGGCCAGTTCAACCGTCGCATCACCACGCAGCTCGATGGCGCCGTGCTGGCGCACCGGATGGCCGGCCACTTCAACCGAGACGCCCTTGAAGAAGTACAGCTGTCGCCGGGTGGCGGCACTGGCCGCTGGCGGCAGGGTCCAGCGGGCGCCGGGCGCCATGCGCAGGGTCCAGATCGCCACATCGGCATCGGCCTGCGCGGCCCAAGAGGCGGGCGGTGCCGCCAGCGGTGCCTCGGCTTGCTGCAGCCGTCCGGCAATCACGGCCACTTCGGTTTTGCGGCCCTGCGCGTCGGCCACGGTCGCGTGGGGAATGCGGTCGGCCCAGAACATGGTGAAGTAGGGCGCCGCCATCTTGTTGGCTGCGGGCAGGTTGAGCCAGATCTGGAACAGCTCCAGGGGGTTGGGTGTTGCGGTGTTGAGCAGCGGAAACATCTCCGAATGCACCACGCCCTGGCCGGCGGTCAGCCATTGCACATCCCCCTGGCCAAAGCGGGCCCGGGCGCCGAGCGAGTCCGAGTGGTCGATCAGGCCTTTGCGCACGATGGTCACGGTCTCAAAGCCCCGGTGCGGGTGCGACGGAAAGCCCGGTACCGTGCGGCCGTGGTACATGCTCCAGCCGTCCTTGCGGCTGAAGTCCTGGCCGATATCGCGCCCGGCCAGTGACGACTGCGGCGCCATCTGCGCATTGGCCACCGGGTACGCGTCGTCGTGGTAGGCGCAAAACAGGAAGGGGTCGACGGTGTCCCAGGTGAAGCCCAGGGGTTTGATGGCAAGGATGGGATGGCTGGGCATGGCGTGGTTTCAGGGCAAAGTCAGAGGTTACCGCAAGCCGGGCCGCACCGCTGATTGGCCCCACAATCAGGACTAAAATCAAATGCAGGGCAAGCCGTCCCTCCCGCACGGCCCAGCCCCAGAGACAACCACGCCACTCCTAAAAAGGCACAGCCATGTACCAGCACATCAAGATTCCCACCCAAGGCCACAAAATCACCGTCAACGCGGACATGTCGCTCAATGTCCCTGACGAGCCGATCATTCCCTATATCGAGGGCGATGGCACTGGGTTGGACATCACGCCGGTGATGCTCAAGGTGGTGGACGCGGCGGTGGCCAAGGCCTATGGCGGCAAAAAGAAGATCCACTGGATGGAGGTGTTTGCCGGCGAAAAATCGACCAAGGTCTACGGCCCCGATATGTGGCTTCCCGAAGAAACCCTGCACGCCATCCGTGACTACGTGGTCTCCATCAAGGGCCCCCTCACCACGCCCGTTGGCGGTGGCATCCGCTCGCTCAACGTGGCCTTGCGCCAGGAGCTGGACCTGTACGTTTGCCTGCGCCCCATTCAGTACTTTGAGGGCGTGCCCAGCCCGGTCAAGGAGCCGCACAAGACCAATATGGTGATCTTCCGCGAGAACTCGGAAGACATCTACGCCGGCATCGAGTTTGAAGCCGAGTCAGACAAGGCCAAAAAGCTCATCAAGTTCCTGCAGGATGAGATGGGTGTCAAGAAAATCCGCTTCCCCAACACATCGGGCATCGGCATCAAACCCGTGTCACGCGAAGGCACCGAGCGCCTGGTGCGCAAGGCGCTGCAGTACACCATCGACAACGACAAGCCCAGCCTGACCATCGTGCACAAGGGCAACATCATGAAGTTCACCGAAGGTGGCTTCCGTGACTGGGCCTACGCCCTGGCCCAGAAAGAGTTTGGCGCCGAGCTGATCGACGGCGGCCCCTGGTGCAAGTTCAAAAACCCAAAGACCGGCAAAGACATCATCGTCAAGGACAGCATTGCCGATGCCTTCCTGCAGCAGATCCTGCTGCGCCCGGCCGAGTACAGCGTGATCGCCACGCTTAACCTCAATGGCGATTACGTGTCGGATGCGCTGGCAGCCCAGGTGGGCGGCATCGGCATTGCCCCGGGCGCCAATCTGAGCGACACCGTGGCCATGTTTGAGGCCACCCACGGCACCGCGCCCAAGTACGCCGGCAAAGACTATGTCAACCCAGGCTCTGAAATCCTGTCGGCCGAAATGATGCTGCGCCACATGGGCTGGACCGCCGCCGCTGACCTGATCATCAGCTCAATGGAAAAATCCATCAAGAGCAAGAAGGTCACCTATGACTTTGCCCGCCTGATGGAGGGCGCCACCCAGGTCAGCTGCTCGGGCTTTGGGCAGGTCATGATCGACCACATGTAAGCCGGCAACAGCGAGCCGCTACCCAAGAAGCGCTCTATGGATGACCCTTGAATTCACCTCTGGTGTTACGATGGTGTGACCCCACTGTAGAGCGCCATGACTGCCACCACCTCACTCAAACTCCCCGACGATCTGAAAAAAACGATTGCCAAAGTCGCCGCCTTTGAGGGGAAGACCGCTCATGCGCTGATGGTGGACACCCTGCAGGCCGCGATGGAGGATGCTTTGGTACGCCAACAGTTTTATGCTGACGGTGAAGCCGCTTACCAAGCCACTTTGCGCAGCAACGCGGTGTATGCGGGGGCCGATGTCAAAGCGTATGTCATGGCCCGGGTGAAGGGTGGCACGCCGGTCAGGCTGCAGGCGCAGCCGCTCTGATTTTTGACGCGCTGGAGGTTTTGGTGCAACACCCAGAGATTGGCCGCAAAGTCCACTTTGGGCGGCGCGAGCTGGTGGTCTCCAGAGGACGAAGCGGCTATCTGGCCCTCTATCGGTTTTTGCCCCATATTGACCCATCGCGTGGCCAAGTCCTGGTGCTGGCGATACGCCATCAGCGGGAGGCTGGGTACAAAAGCGCTACAACTTAAGTAGCTAACTATTGATGTTTCACGTGGCCTGCAGCCTTTTTCATCAGTCTTGACTCGTGTTGGCAGAGCCTGAGCGTTGAAGATTGATTCTCAATGATGGTGCCCATGCGCCCCGTGCACATGGCCGTGGGCCAGCTCTTCGATGGAGGCGGCGCGCACCTCGGTCACCGTCAGGCTGAAGCGCAGCGCCTTGCCGGCCCAGGGGTGGTTGCCGTCCAGCAGCACTTGGGCCCCTTTGATCTTGACCACGTTGAACACCTGCTCAGTGCCGTCCGGCGTGTGGCCACGCAGCTGGCCGCCCACTTTGACGCCGGGCGGGAACTCACTGCGCGGGATGGTTTGCACCAGGGCTTCATCACGCACGCCAAAGGCGTCTTCAGGCTCAAGTGCCAGCGTGGTCTGGTAACCCTTATCTTGGCCGGCCAGGGCGGCCTCGATGCGTGGCAGGGTGCCGCCATAGCCGCCGTGCAGGTAGGCCATGGGCTCGTCAGCTTGCTCCAGCAGTTTGCCTTGGGCGTCGGCCACTTTGTAGCGCAGGGTGACGACGGTGTCTTTCTCGATTTTCATGGTGGTGGGGTGGGTTGCAAAGGCTAAGATGCCTCATTTTCGCTCAGCCCTTTCCCATTCATGAACCACAACCCCGCACGCGGCATTCTTTACCTGTGCCTGGGGGTGCTGGTGTTCTCATTGCAAGACGCCATCATCAAACGCGTGAGCGTCGGCTACGCGCTGACCGAGGTGGTCTTTATCCGCTCCTGTGTGGCGGTGCCCATCCTGCTGGCGCTGGTGCAGCGCGAATCGGGTTGGCGCACCATCTTCAGTCCGGCGCTCGGACTGTTGACGCTGCGTGCCTTGATCATGTTTGGCGCCTACACCGCGTATTACATGGCGTTTCCGGCGCTGCCGCTGGCCGATGCTGTGGCTTTGTATTTCACGGTGCCGCTGTTCGTGACCGCGCTGGCAGGCCCTTTTCTGGGTGAACGCATCCACTTGCGGGTGTGGCTGGCCGTGTTGCTGGGCTTTGCCGGGGTGATGGTGATGCTGCAACCCGGCAGCGGCCTGTTTGAGCCTGCCGCGTTGCTGTCATTGCTGGCCGCAGCCCTGTATGGCATGGCCATGCTGATGGCGCGCAAATTTGGCGACGCCCTGTCTGCCTCTGTCATGGCCTTCTACCAGAATGCTGTTTTTCTGGTGGGTGCCGGGCTGGTGGCGCTGGCCTTGCACGGCCTGGGTGGGGTCAGGGCAGACCACCCCAGCTTGTCGTTTTTGGTGCGGCCCTGGGTGATGCCCAGCCTGACCGACGGCCTGCTGCTCGGGGCTTGCGGGGCGGTGGCGGCAGCGGGGATCATGCTGCTCACCACGGCTTACCGAGTGGCCCGGGCCAGCACCGTGACGCCGTTTGAGTACACGGGCATTCTGTGGGCGCCCCTGTGGGGCTTTCTGTTTTTCAGCGAGGTGCCGCGCGCCACCACTCTGGCCGGTGCCGCTGTGATCGTGGTGGCTGGCCTGCTGGCGCTGCGTCTGGCCAAGGTTTCAAAATGACTGACACACTGGAAGAACAAGCATGCCTTCATTGAAGGATGCCAGCATACAGGCGGGTGGCTCGCTGATGGCCAATTGGGTCGATGGCCAAAGCGCCGTCTTTGGTGCCTATTGGTTGCGTGACAACTGCCGGTGCGCCCAATGCCGCCACCCAAGCAATGGTCAAAAGCTGTACCAGATCATGGACCTACCGGCTCAGCTGGCGGTGCGCACCTTGCGGCTGGTCGACGGTTTGACCATGGAGCTGACCTGGTCCGACGGGCATGTCTCCGTCTATGGGAGCGACTGGCTGGCGGCTCACCAACTCGGCATGGCGGCGCGACAAGCGCGCCGAATCAAGCCGATGTTGTGGGACCAGTCGCTGGCCGCCGACATGCCGGTGACCAGCTGGCCAGCCCTGCTGGCCGATCCGGCACGAGAGCTGGCCTGGCTCGAGCGCTACACCGCGCTCGGTTTCGGTTTGCTGACCGACGTGCAGATCACGCCCGGCGCCGTGGCCGACGTGGGCGACCGGCTGGGCTATGTGCGCATCACCAACTACGGTCAGCTGTTTGACGTGAAATCGGTCCCCAACCCGACCAACCTGGCCTACACCGCGGTGGCCCTGGGTGTGCACTCTGACAACCCCTACCGTCACCCTTCACCGGGCGTGCAGTTGTTGCATTGCCTGGAGGCTGAGGCGCCAGGCGGTGACACCCTGTTGGTCGATGGTTTTGCCGCGGCTGAGTTGCTGCGCCAACAGGACCCAGCAGCGTTTGAGCTGCTGCGCAAGGTGCCGATGAACTTTCGCTACGCCGACGCCCACACCGACCTGCGCGCCCGGCAAAC
>JBAXMQ010000175.1:0-6057 GCA_037134215.1 Betaproteobacteria bacterium | reverse complement strand
TTCCAGAACCTGACGCAGGTATTCCGCAACGTCAGCATCGGTCTTGATGTGCTGCTCGATGTCGAACTCAGGCAAGGCTTTGAGGTTGTACATGCGGCTAGTGTAATCGTTCGAGGACAAACCATCCAACACCAGCGCGGACTAAACCCACACCCCCCCCCTACCGCTCGTTCAAACCCCCAGCAAAGGCCTTGTACACCGGCTTGGCCAGGTACTTCAGCACCGAGCGCTGGCCGGTGCGGATGTCCACGGTGGCGGTCATGCCGGGTTTGAGGGCCACCTCAGCCAGTTTGGGGTTGGGCTGGGCCCGAGCTTGCTCTGGGTCCAGCCGCACCTGGGCGCGGTAGTAGGCACTGACTTGGCCGTTGGCCCCCTGCTCGGCCAGGGTGTCCGAGCTCAGGTAGGTGAGCTTGCCCGCCAGGCTGCCGTACACCGAATAATCAAACGCATCAAGCCGGATGGCCGCCGGCAGGCCTAGGCTCAACTGCCCGATGTCGGCCGGGTTGACCTTGAGCTCAAACACCATCTCGCCCTCGGTGGGTGAGATTTGCATCAGCTCGTCCCCGGCGCGCAGCACCCCGCCAATGGTGGTGACCTTGAGGTACTTCACCACGCCGGCAATCGGCGCGGTCAGGGTGGTTTTACCCAGAATGCTTTGCCGCTCGTCGAGCTTGTAGCGGTTCGACGCCAGGTCTTCTGACAGCTTGGTGGCTTCAGTGCGGGCGTCTTGCAGGTACTTGTTGCGCGTGGCATTGATCTTGCCCTCCAACTCCCCCGCCAGTACCGACAACTTCAGGCAGATGACTGTGTGACACTGGCCAGCCTGGCCAAATTGAAGTTCAGTGCTCGCCAAAGCGCTTTTGTCCTTAACCGCTCGCCCAGCATCTTCATCAGAGAGCTACAGCGCAATGTGTGCCCATCGGGATATGCCAGCGCACCTGCGCACGCCTGCGCCCAATTGCGGCGCAAACAAGGTCGGCCAACACAGAGGCTCTATAGCGCAGGCGTGGTCTTGGATGTAGCCCTCTCGATGAAGCAAAGCCCTCTCGCCTTTGTCGGATTCGGATTGGTTGTTGGACTCGCGTCAACAATCAGGGAAGTAGTCGGAGAACTCTCGGAACAGGGTGTCCATCGCATTGATAAAAAAGGTAACTAAAGTAGCAGTGCGTTACTCCGCAATTACCGTTTAGGCTGCCCCTGGCAAACGCTGGATCGCAGGGGGACTCAATGCCAAGCCGTTGGCTTGAAATTTATTGCGAACATAGGACCACAGTTCTTCTTTTGCCTTAGATTTTTTGGACAATATTTTTACCCGGTAGCCTACGGAATATTCAGCGACCCAATAGCCACTATCGCACACGATGCCCATGAATCGGACCTTCGGCGCAAACTCCGGATCGTCTTTGAGAATAATCGCCTTGGCTTGGGTAACCGCTTCGGCAATGATGCCGAGCACCATCGCAGGATCGGCTTGCTGGTCGAGGTGAAACACGGTCTCTGCCGCGATGCCATTGGGCGTGACGCTGAAATTCTGCATCTCCGACTCGGACACCTTTGAGTTCGCCAGGCTGACCAGTTGACCATCGTTGGAAACAATGCGTGTTGTGCGCCAAGTAATGTCGATGACTTTGCCAAGCGTGTTGTTGATCTTGATGTAATCACCGACGCGGAAGGGGCGCTCAATGTTGAGCACAATCCCGGAGAACACATTCGCAATATTGGCTTGAATGGCGAGGCCAATCACCATGGCAAGCACACCAGATGTTGCCAATAAGCTCGTCAGCGGCTGGTTGAAGACGAAGGCCACAATGCAGGCCACTGCCAAGGCAAACAAGGCGGCAGCTGAAAAAAACTTGATGACATTCGGAACCTTGCGCTGGGTGCTGGCTTCAAGGGTATTCCATACAAAGCGATCCACGGCTATTGCCATTAGCAGGGCGGCAACGATCCACCAAAGACTCTCATAGATGTTGACGACAGACCGCGTTGTGCTTGGGTTGAAATGGTTAAAGGCATAGTCCAGAAGAAGATTGCCTGCCGCCAACAGTAGCAGTGGCCAAAAAATGACCCGGAGCAACCAGGTCTGCGCCACCCAATAGCGGTTGAGTTTGCGCCGGTCCAGCAGCAAGGCTGCCAAGCTTCCCAGCGCACCGAAGATGGCGATATAAATGAAATATTCGCTGGCAATGACATCGCGTGCGTTTGGATTGGCAGGTTTGAGCAAAATGCCCAAAGTAATGTTGGAGTACTGGGGTTGCTCGCCGGTCAAACCTACATATTGCGGCGCCCCATCGCTGTGCTCGCGTACCAGTTCCTGCGAAAACCAGGCGTTGTCGATGTCCCAGCCGGTGCTGGCGCTGACCACCTTCTGGCGAACCATTTCACCCAGCAAGTCGTTTCCGGTGGGCATGCCCAGCACATCCGCGACATACAACAAGTTACTGCGGTTGAGCTGTTGGTGCCGAAAATTCAGGCCCGTTATGTGCTGGCCGTAAGCACGTTTGGCGTCTGTAAAGTTGAGGCGAAATTTTTGCTTGATGCGGTAGCGGCGGTACTGAATCTCGTCTGTCGATTTACTTTCTTCGGGCTTGTCAAATTTTACGGGTTCCAGCGCGTTGGTAATCTGGATTTCCTGGGGGTTGAAGTTGCCGCGATAGCGAAACCAGATGGACATGTCCAGCGTTGCGGTTTCCTTTTGCAAGTCCAGATCACTGATCTCATTGACGCGCACACCGGTGTACACAACATTGGTTTTGAACATGAATCGGTCATTCACGTAGAGCACCCGACCCTGGCGCAGCGCTTCGATGTAGTTGAAGCTTGCGCCCTTGACAATGGGCAGCAGTTGTACGGCCGCAGAGATGAACTTGTCTCCGTTAAAGACACCCATTTGGATGGGCAACTGCGCCTGCCCATTGACAAACCGAAGGTTGCCACTGAGTCCGCGCACGTCGGATGCATCCTTTTCGGTGACGAGTGCGACCTTGGCTGCATCATGGGCCAATGTTGCCAACCAATCGGGTGAAGCATTGAACTTCTGCTGGTAGCGGGTTTGGAATTGCTGGGCCTCATCATTGGCCGTGTCAAACAACACGGGGGTTGCTGCCACGATTCCATGGCTCTGCACAGCAGCATCTTTTCCCGACAGGGCCTGCAAGCTGCTCCCGAACACGCCCGACGACAACTGCTCGGTGCCGAATATCTCCAGCGCATTGCCGGTCGCCCGGATACCTTTGACCAAGCGGGCCGCCATTTCCGGCCCGGTGGCCAGATAGATGGCTCCAACATCGATTTGCTGGATGTTTGCCAGAATGCGGGCGATCTGTTCGCTCTCGGTCGCCCCCGGTGTGATGCGCCAGACCGCACGCACAGGGGTTTCAAAGCGCTTGTAGACATCGAGAAAGGGTTCAACCAACGGATCAAAGCCCGCACTGGCATCGCGCACCACATACATGAGCCGTTGTTGCACCACGTTGCGGGCATAGTTGGCGGCGAAACGTGCCTGTTCCTTCGGGTCAAGCCCTAGTGAGCGCACGCCAGCCAAGGGTTCTCCCAGATACAAGGGAGAAACGACCGGCAGTTTCCTGACCCCCAGAACCGGTGCGGCCGCTTTCAGTTCCACGGGGTTGACGTAGCCGACAACGGCAATTACCCGCGGATCGGCAGCAATCAATTCCGCAGTCTGTGCCGTTTCTTCCAGCGGCCAAAGCTCGACCGACCTTCCTTGGTGACCACCCGCCTTGTTCAATCGCTCCACAAAAACAGCAACGCCTTGTTGCAAAGCCAAGCCTACAGACGCATCGGGGCCTTTCATAGGGCCCACCACTGCAATCCGCGGTCGTGTGTGGGTCTCATCGACGATAAGCACCAGACGGGCGACCAATGACAGCAGGGTGCCAAGCACCAGAATCGCGAACAGCATCAGTGCAAAAATTTTCCACTTTTGGCCGCTGCGCAAAAAGGTGAGAAGTTGGTTCATGGTTGGCTTCGGTTGATATGAATAAAAAGCGGTGGTGTCGCTATGGGCGTGCGCGACCTTCGGATACGGTGATGCGTGCGCTTTGCCGGCCGACGCTGACGACGACATTGGCGGGCAATGCACCGTCTGGCGCGTCAGCGATAAGCAGGCTTTTCAATTCGGGAGCAAAGCGCAGCCAGGGCGGAAGCGGCTTTCCGTCTTCCAATTTGAAAATGGACGTCTTCAAGCCAATGCCTGCCAGTCGCGCGGCCGCCCCCTTTAGTGGAAAGCGAAAGGCGGATGCCAGCTCTGCCTTGGCGGCCAACTTCTGGGCCTGATCGACAGGGGTGCCTTTGGCCAATGCGTTACCAAAAGCCATTTGATAGGCCCGGCTGTTGCCAGGCGAAGCCAATAAACTTTCTACTTCCAGCCCGCTGGACAGGGCGGTGCTGGGTGTCTGAATGTCTGCGGGCATATTCCCCATCGCTTTACGCGCCGATAGCAAAGCCCGGGTAGGCGTATCACCCCGGTTCAGTGCGTTGGCCAATGCACGATCAAAATCCTGTGACCCTTGGGGCACATTGCCACTGCCTGATGAGAAGCCAAACAAATCGCTGCGCGCGTCCGCTTGTTGGCCTTGTTGTACGGCCGTCTTTGCTGACGCTGCTTTGTCAAGTGCTTGTGCGAAGTCGGCGCCCCGTGCGAGGCTGTTACCCAACACCTTGGAAGAAGCCCCGTCAAGTGCCAGTCCTTCCAAAAACAAGGCATCGCCAAGAGCCAGGGCAGTTGCCGGAGCGCGCTTGTCCGCTCGTGCAGATGCGGCGGCAGCTTTGGACGCAGCCTCGGCCCGCAGCAGCGCCTGTGGCAAGGGAACACCTTTGCCAAGTTGAGCGCCCAAAGCCTGGTCAAACACGGGGGAGGCAGCGGAAAACGCGCTGGCGGGATCTGACAGACCATTGACTAAACTGCCCAACGGCGATTGGTCTAACGGATTAGACCGATCCTCCAACTTGGCCGCCTGTTGGGCCAATCGGAGTGCCTCGTTGACGGGCAGCCCCTTTGCCAGATGGACCCCTATCGATTTGTCAAAGGCGTTCATACCACGACTACTTTGGGAATTTGCCAAAGCGCTGAGTTGGGCATCAGCGTCGCTGCCCGTCGTCACCACAGAGATGACCGTAGCTTGTGGGCTTGGGTTGTCTGGCGCCAAGGCGCGCTCGGTGGCGAAACTGCCTTGGGCTCGCAACACGGCCTCCTCTAGAGATATGCCGTTGGACAGCAAAACGCCCAGCGCTGACTCAAAGGCTTTGACCGCCGGGCGTATTTGCGCCTTGCTCAAGCCTTGACCGCCGGCACTGCGTGCGAGCGATGAAGCCAAAGCGTCTAAGGCCTCACCGGGCGACGTACTTCCCGCCATACCTTGTTGAACCTGCGAAAGCACCGGCTGGAGCGCGGTCGAGAATTCGTTCGTCGTATTGTTTGAAGTTTCCGGGGCTTCCATGCGCAATACACTGCGGCCATTGCCTGCGGCAGCAACAACGGTTTGCGGGAGGGCCGTTGCGGCCAATGGCACGGGGGCCGTGGGTGGCTGCTCAATGCCTGGGCGGTCAATCGCAATCACAGCGCGCAATGAGGACGGCGGCACTACCGCGGCTTGGACGGGTGCTGCTACTGCTGGTACATCGGGACCCGTGTTGTTCATGGCACGTGCTGTGGGTACGCTGTCTATGGCGCTCGCTTCGGTTGCGGTCGCAAACACCAGTGGCGGCTCCAGAGGCAAAGCTGAATTCACGGGAGGTGGCGCAGTGCCCATGTCCGATCGTGCCGCAGCGATGGGTACATAAGGAGCGGGCTTCACAGTAAGCGTCGAGCTGATGTATGAAATGGCGTAATTGCTGCTGCTCAAGCTTTGCGCAGTGAGCAAATAGGTGCCTTCTGCTATGGCGCCCTGGCTGGTGCCGCCGTACGAAAGCATGCCTCCCAGCACTGCGCTGGACTCTCCGCCTACAAAGCCGCTGTAGACCACCCCGTTACCACCGCCAAAGGCAATGCCGTCGTAGGTCTTGCTGGCAGCCTTGGTGCTGACCGTCAATGCGGCC
>JBAXMQ010000174.1:0-6227 GCA_037134215.1 Betaproteobacteria bacterium | reverse complement strand
GCCTCATGCTGTCAAAGGCCCAGAAATCGGCGGGGGCCCATGCCCCACACGCTGCTACGGGCGCGTTGGCGCGGCAATGCGAGATGAATAATTGTTCTGACTGGAAAGCATCATGGCAATCGTAGACATCAAGGTTCCCGACATCGGCGATTTCGCCGAGGTCACGGTCATCGAACTGCTGGTCAAGGCCGGCGACACCATCAAGCCCGAGCAGAGCCTGATCACCGTGGAGAGCGACAAGGCCTCGATGGAAATCCCGGCCAGCCAGGGCGGGGTGGTGAAAGAGCTCAGGGTCAAGCTGGGCGACAAGGTCAAGGAAGGTTCGCTGGTGCTGCTGCTGGAGGCTGAAGGCGCCGCGCCCAGCCCGCAGGTTTCAGAGTCAAAACCGGCTCCAGCCCAGGTGGCTGTAGCAGCGAGTGCTACACAAAGTGTAGCGGTAACAGCCGCCGGGCCAGTGGCGGCCAGCTTTGCCGGTGCGGCCGATCTGGACTGCGACCTGCTTGTGCTGGGCGCCGGCCCTGGCGGCTACAGCGCCGCCTTTCGCGCCGCCGATCTGGGCCTCAAGGTGATTCTGGTGGAGCGCTACGCCAGCCTGGGCGGCGTCTGCCTGAATGTGGGTTGCATCCCGTCCAAGGCGCTGCTGCACGTGGCTGCCGTGATGGACGAGGTGAGCCATCTGGGCGACCTGGGTGTGGACTTTGGCGCGCCGGTGGTCAACATCGACAAGCTGCGCGGCCACAAGGACAAGGTCATTGGCAAGCTCACCGGCGGGCTGGCCGCCATGGCCAAGATGCGCAAGGTGACCACGGTGCGTGGCTCCGGCCACTTTGTCGGGGCCAACCACCTGGAGGTGGAAGAAACCAGCGGCACTGCGCAGGAAAAAACTGGCGCTAAGAAAGTGATTGGCTTCAAAAACGCCATCATCGCCGCCGGCAGCCAGGCGGTGCGCCTGCCCTTCATGCCAGATGACCCCCGCGTGGTGGACAGCACCGGCGCGCTGGCGCTCAAAGAAGTGCCCAAACGCATGCTGATTTTGGGCGGCGGCATCATCGGGCTGGAAATGGGCACGGTCTACAGCACGCTGGGCGCCCGGCTGGACGTGGTGGAAATGATGGATGGCCTGATGCAGGGCGCCGACCGCGACCTGGTCAAGATCTGGCAGAAGATGAACGCCAAGCGCTTTGACAACATCATGCACAAGACCAAAACAGTGGGCGCCCGCGCCTTGCCAGAAGGCATCGAGGTGACGTTTGCCGCAGCAGAGGAGGGCGGCACAGCGCCAGCCCCCCAGGTGTATGACCTGGTGTTGCAGGCCGTGGGCCGCACGCCCAATGGCAAGAAGATTGCCGCCGATAAAGCCGGTGTGACGGTGACAGACCGTGGTTTCATCCCGGTGGACATCCAGATGCGCACCAATGTGCCGCACATCTTCGCCATTGGCGACATCGTGGGCCAGCCCATGCTGGCGCACAAGGCGGTACACGAGGCCCATGTGGCGGCCGAAGTGATTGCCGGTGAACTGCAAGGCAACAAGGAACTGGCGTCCGCCGCCTTCAACGCCCGCGTTATCCCCAGCGTGGCCTACACCGACCCCGAAGTGGCCTGGGTTGGCCTCACCGAAGACCAGGCCAAGGCGCAGGGCATCAAGGTCAAAAAAGGCCTGTTCCCCTGGACCGCCTCGGGCCGCGCCATTGCCAATGGCCGCGACGAAGGTGTTACAAAGCTGCTGTTTGACGACTCGGAACAGGCCCATGGCCACGGCAAGATTCTGGGCGGTGGCATGGTCGGCACCCACGCGGGCGACATGATTGGCGAGATTGCGCTAGCTATCGAGATGGGGGCGGACGCGGTGGATATTGGCAAGACGATTCACCCGCACCCCACGCTGGGGGAGAGCATTGGCATGGCGGCCGAGGTGGCGCATGGCAGCTGCACGGATTTGCCGCCGGCGCGCAGGTAAACCAATCGCCAAGCTAACCTGACAAAGCCCGAACTGGCAACGGTTCGGGCTTTGTGCTTTTCGTACCCAATAAATCGTCTGAGAACCTTGATTATTGCAACCCAGGTCACCGCGCTTGGCAGCTCGGGCAGGCTCTCGTCAATAAGTGTTTCCCCTATCCCCCATTTGGGGGATATTGTTTTCGCTAAAAAGAATTTAACATGTCCCGTTAACCTGTCCTTCAACTTGAAAGTTAACCTTGACAACAACCAGCCTCATTAACTTTCGCGCGGCTTCGTTGCTGCTTCTTACCGCCATCGCGGCGGCCTCACAGGCCCAGCAGGTTCCAAATTCTGGTACCGCAGTACAAGAAGTACCCAAAGCTAGTCTTCCAGTTGCGCCCGCCACAGCCGCGCCGCAGTTGGTGCTGCCGAACCGGCAAAGGGCGCTGTCTGTTGCAGATCAGGCGGGTTGGAGCGAAAAAGTTCGTGTTTCAGATATCCAGATTGCCGGCAACTCGCAGTTCAATTCTGCGACCTTGCTGGCAACTGTGGCGGAGCTGAAAGGTCAAACGGTCGAGCTCAGCCGCGTGGTCGATGCGATTGAGGCCATCCGCAAGGTTTATCTGAATGCAGGGTATCTGCTGACTGACGTTTACTTGCCAGAGCAGCAGTTGTCCCCTGCAGGCGCGGTTATCCAAGTTGTGGTGGTTGAAGCCCGAATCGGTAAAGTCAATACGCTTGCCTCGGGATCTGCAACGGTGCCGCTTTCGAAGGCAAAGCAGATCGTCGATGCGCAATTGCGCCCGGGTGCAGCCATCAAACGCTACGAATTGGAAAGGGTTGTCTACCTGCTCAAGGACATGCCGGGCCTCGACGCCTCTGCAACTTTGACCGCAGGCGCCAATGTGGGCGAGTCGGACATCACCATCGACGTCTTTGCCAGGGAAGGCAAGTCGGTCAGCGGCTCCATCGGCGTGGACAATTTGGGCGTGGGCTCCACTGGCGAATACCACGCAACGGCCATGCTCAGCGTCGATCATCCGTTTAATGTTGGCGATCAGTTTTCGCTGATGCTGCAACCTGCCAGCCTGAGCGGTAACTCGCTGGTCCGTGCCGGCTACACGCTGCCGGTCGGTCCGTACGCGACCAAACTAAATCTGAGCGCGAGCAGCAGCGCCTATCGGTTGGGTGCCCCGTTTGAGGGGCTGGGCGCTTCGGGCAAGTCCGACGTGTATTCGATGACGGTAATCCAGCCGCTCGAGCGTGGTCGATTGAGCAACTCAGTCCTCATTGGCGGCATTGATTACAAGGACCTGAAGGACACCGTGGTCGGACAGGACTTAGGGCAAAAGATCGATACCGCCCGGCTCGGAGTACTCGGATTCAAGACCTACCCGCGGGAGGCGACAGTTCAAACCGGCGCCGGAGCATCAGGCTTTGCCACTGTGGGCGGCCAGACTTCCTACTCAGTGATTGCGACATCGGGCAATGTGAAACTGGACCCATCCACCGACCCATTGAACACATTGGGTGGATTTGTGAAGGTCAATTTTGATCTCCAATACGTGCAGTTCTTCACCGATGGGCTGTCGCTTTCCGCAGTGCTGAGCGGGCAGATGGCGTCCAAGAATCTGCGGCCGTCGGAGCGCGTGAGTTTTGGCGGGCCCAATGGCGTGCGCGGGTATGCCGTGTCTACCGGCACAGCCGATGAAGGTGCTGTGCTGTCCCTGGAAGCGCGCTACCGGATACGCGGGGAACAGGCGCCGGGTATGCCCTTGAGCGCGACGGCGTTCTACGATACCGCTTCGATCACCAACCGGAAGAACCCGGTGACCTTGGACACCAACCTCGCAACATTCAGTTCGTTTGGATTGGGGCTTCGCGCTGGAACCGAAGGTCGTTTCACGGCCTCACTGCAAATCGCGACGCGCTTGGGTGGGTCTTACCCAATTGCGACCGACGGCACAACAAGTGAAGTTAGCGAGCGGCGGCCACAGGTCTGGTTCACGCTGCAGAACTGGTTCTGACAATACAGGGGAAATGAAAATGAGTACGACAAGCCCAATCGCAACCGCAGCAGTCACTTTAAAGCAGAGCGTGACCAACCGACTCTTCCGTTTTGTTCGTGTTCGTCAATCGCGCAAAATGTGGGTCACCTACCGTTTTCGCAATCGAGACATCGTCCCCAAGCTGCTCTCTGTTCTGTTGTCTGTGTTTGCCGGTTCCGCTTTCGCGGGCCCTCCCGTTAGTCCCAACGCTGCCACCCTGCCCACCGGCGGCGTCGTTGTAGGCGGTAGTGCGGTGATCGGGCAATCGAGCGGCAACGCCCTCACCGTGACGCAGAACTCAGCTAAGACCGCCATCAACTGGCAGAGTTTCAGCATTGGCACGGGCCAGTCGGTCACCTTTGCGCAGCCCGGTGCGAGCTCAGTGGCGCTCAACCGCGTGGTGGGCAACGACGCCTCGGCCATTTACGGTTCGCTCAAGTCCAACGGGCAGGTCTACCTGCTCAATACCAATGGCGTGTACTTCTCGCCGAGCGCCGTCGTTGACACTGGCGCGCTCGTCGCCAGTACCCTTGCAATGTCCTCGGCTGATTTCATGGCCGGAAAAATGGCGTTCAGCGCCGTTCCCGGCATGGCCACTGGTTCCGTCGTGAACCAGGGCAAGATCAACGCAGCCCAAGGCGGCTACGTGATTTTGGCGGGGCCGCGCGTTTCCAATGAGGGACACATCAGCGCTCCGGGAGGCACTGTGGGCCTGGCAGCGGGCTCGCGGGTGCTGATTGACACGGTGGGCGACGGTCTTCTTAAGTTTTCAGTCGATGCGGGCGCCTTGGGGGCGCTGGCGAGTAACTCTGGCACCATCAGCGCCGACGCGGGTCGCGTGTCGCTCGCTGCCAATTCCCTGGACGGCGCCTTGAGCACCGTCGTCAACCAGGCCGGCATCATCAGGGCCAACACCGTGGGGACCAAGGGCGGCTTCATCACCTTGAGCGCCACGGGCGGCGACACGGTCGTGACCGGCACCATCAACGCAACCGGCGCCGGCGCTGGCCAGACCGGCGGCACGGTGCAGGTGTTGGGTGACCGTGTGGGGCTGTTCGGCAGCGCGGCGATAGACGCCTCCGGCGCGGCCGGTGGCGGCACCGTGCTGGTGGGCGGCGATCTGCATGGCCAGGGCGGTGTGCAGACCGCGGGCCAGACGGCTGTGGGCAGCCACGCCAGCATCAAGGCCAACGCGCTGGACGCTGGCAACGGCGGCAAGGTGGTGGTGTGGGCCGACGGCAGTACGTCCTTCAACGGCAGCATTGAAGCGCGCGGCGGGGCCACGGGCGGCGACGGTGGGTTTGTTGAAACCTCGGGCAAGAACGGTTTGTCAATCGCCTCCGGCAAGGTGGATGCCTCTGCCGCGGCGGGAAGGCCCGGAACCTGGTTGCTCGATCCGACTGACATAGTCGTTGCAAACGGCGGAGGGGCGACCATTGGGGACGTCGACACATTTGCGGTAAATGCGGGTACAACACAGACCATTGATCCCGGCGTGCTGGATGCGGCACTGGCGAACGTCGTGTTGCAGGCAACCAACGACATCACCTTCACGGACGCGGTCACACTCACCACGCCCGGCGCCTCACTCAAGGCGCAGGCTGGGCACGACATCATCGTGAATGCAGGTATTACGACGAGCAACGGGAACTTGAACCTTTGGGCTGACAACGCAGTGAGCTTGAATGCCCCTGTTTCGTTGGGCGGTGGTTCCCTCCGGGTGGCAAGTTCGACGGGTGCAGGCGATGCCGGATCATTTACTTCGGTGTTGAATGGATCCATTGACACTGGGGGTGGCTCGCTCAACATTGCCACGTCCGGCGCGACCAGTCTTGTCGGTGCCATCGCAGCAAATGGTTTGACCGTGACTGCTACAGGCCAGAACATCACGCTGACCAACGCAGCCAACGCGGTCACCGGCACGGCCAACCTGACCGGCGCGGCAACGCAGCTGACCAACACCAAGGACACGACGGCCGTGCTCGCCACCAGCGGCGCTACGACGCTGACGGCCATGGGCAAGGCGCTTAACGTGAGCGGGACGACGACGGGCGCCTTGACCACGAGCGCAGCGGCGACGACGCTGGGCACCTTGAGCGTGGGCAGCGCCAACCTGACGGCCAGCGGAGCGGTGACCCAGACCGGCGTCTTGACCGACGCAGGCGCATTGACCGTGTCTGCTGCAGGCCAGAACATCACGCTGACCAACGCAGCCAACGCGGTCACCGGCACGGCCAA
>JBAXMQ010000173.1:0-6251 GCA_037134215.1 Betaproteobacteria bacterium | reverse complement strand
GCCCACGGCATCATGATGCCCATGGTGGCCGACGCCGAGCAGGCGCGTGCCCTGGTGTCCTGGTCGCGCTACCCGCCGTTGGGCCGGCGCGGTGCGGCCTTTGGGGTGGCGCACGACGGCTACCTGCCGGGCGCGCCGCGCGACAAGATCGCTGCCAGTGCCGAGCGCACCCTGGTGATTGCCATGATCGAAACCCCCGAGGGTGTGGCCAATGTGGACGCCATTGCTGCGGTGGACGGTGTGGATGTGCTGTGGCTGGGCCATTTCGACCTGACCAACTTCATGGGCATTGCCGGCGAGTTTGACCACCCCGACTATTTGGCCGCCGTGGACCGCATCGTGGCTGCGGCCAAGCGGCATGGCAAGACGGCGGCCGTGATGGCCGGCGACGACGCCTGGGCACAGCGCTACCACGGCCTGGGCTTTCGCATGTTTGCCTACGGCCTGGATGCCCAACTGTTCCAGCGCGCACTGGCCGCCGGCATTGGCGCCGTGCGCGCGCTGGATTGACCCCACATCGTTAGCTGGACGACCCACCCATGAGCGACCCCTTTCTTGTTGGCCTGACCCGCGACCTGCGCAATGCCGCCGGTGAGCCCACCTTTGGCGCCGAGGCCTTGGCCCGGCTCGACCAGACCCCCGGCCTGCGCTGGGAGTACATCCCGGAGACCGTCTCCGCCATCACGCCGGCCCTGACCGCCCGCTATGACGCGCTGTATGTCAATGCACCCCGGGTGGGTGCCGGCAGTTTTGGCGACGCGCCGCCGCGCGTCAAGCTGATTGCGCGCCACGGCGTGGGCTACGACTCGGTCGATGTCGCCGCCCTCAGTGCGCGCGGTGTGCTGCTGACCAACACCCCCGATGCGGTGCGCCGCCCGGTGGCCACCATGGCGCTGACCCTGGTGCTGGCGCTGGCGCAAAAGCTGCTCATCAAAGACGGCTTGACCCGCAGCGGCCGCTGGAACGAACGCGTTGAGCACATGGGCCAGGGCCTGACCGGCAAGACCCTGGGGCTGGTCGGCGCTGGGGGCATCGGCCTGGAGACCATCGGGTTGGCGCGGGCCTTTGATTTGCGCGTGCTGGCCGCCGACCCCTATGCCGACGCGCAGGTGGTGGCGGCCCGCGGCGGCACCCTGGTGCCGCTCGATGCGCTGCTGCGTGAGGCCGACTTCGTGGTGCTGGCCTGCCTGCTCAACCCCGCCACCCACCACCTGATCAACGCCGCGCGGCTGGCCTTGATGAAACGCAGCGCCTACCTGATTAATGTGGCGCGCGGCCCGATCGTCGATGAGGCGGCGCTGATCGCCTGTTTGCAGGCGCAGGGCATTGCCGGGGCCGCGCTCGATGTGTTCGAGCAGGAGCCGGTAGCGCCCGACAACCCGCTGCTGACCATGGCCAACGTGATCGTGACGCCCCATTCGCTGTGCTGGACCGACGAGTGCTTTGGCGCCATTGCCCGCAGCGGCCTGGGCGCTGTGATCGACGTCTGTGACCACAAAGTTCCGAGCCATGTGGTGAACCGTGACGCGCTGGCGCAGCCGGTGCTGAAGCAATGGTTTGCGGCCTCTTGACCCCACCTTCTGCCCCCCTATGACACGACCCCTCAATGTTCTGGTGCTGATGTCCGACGAGCACAACCCCAAGTTTCTGGGCTGTGCCAGCCATCCGTTCATCCAGACCCCGAACCTGGACCGCCTGGCTGGGCGGGGTACCCGCTTCAGCCAGGCCTACACCTGCAGCCCCATTTGCGTGCCGGCCCGCGCCGCCTTTGCCACGGGGCGGTATGTGCATGAGGTCGGCTTCTGGGACAACGCCGACGCCTATGACGGCAGTGTGCCGAGCTGGCACCATGTGCTGCGGCAGGCCGGGCACCGGGCCACATCCATCGGCAAACTGCATTTCCGGGGTCGGCCCGACGATGACCATGGCTGGTCTGAAGAAATCCTGCCCATGCACGTCATCGACGGCATTGGCGACGTCAAGGGCCTGGTCCGCAGCGACATCCCGGTGCGGCGCGGTGGCGACAAGATGGCCAAGCTGGCGGGCCCGGGCGAATCCACCTACACCCGCTACGACCGCAAGATCGGCGATGCGGCCTGCACCTGGCTGCAAGAGCGAGCCCAGCATCCTGACGATAAGCCTTGGGTGCTGTTTGTCTCTATGGTGGCGCCGCATTTTCCATTGACGGCGCCCACCCACTGGTACGAGCACTATGCGGCCCTGGACTTGCCGATGCCCAAACTTTATGACCCGGCGGTACGGCCGCACCATCCTTTCACCGACGAGTACGCGCGGGTGGTGGACTACGACAGCCACTTCCACAACCCGCAGGACGTGCGGCGGGCGATTGCCGGTTACTGCGGCCTGGTGTCCTTTATGGACGAGCAAATGGGCCAGGTGCTGGCGGCCCTGGATCAAGCCGGGCTGACCGAGGACACCCTGGTGATCTACACCAGTGACCACGGCGACAACCTGGGTGCGCGCGGCCTGTGGGGCAAGTCCACGCTGTACGAAGAATCCGCCGGTGTGCCGATGATTCTGGCCGGCCCGGGTATCCCGGCGGGACAGGTGGTGGCGGAGCCGGTTAGCCATGTGGACTGTGCGGTCACCATTTTGCAGGCGGCTGCGGCGCCGGCGCTGGCGCAGGCCAGCGGGCAATCACTGACCGACTTGGCGCAGGGGGCCACGGCCCACCGCCCGGTGCTCTCGGAATACCACGCCATCGGCTGCACCGGCGGCGCCACCCTACTGCGGCAAGGCCGCTTCAAATACTGCCACTATGTGGACCAGCCGGCACAGCTGTTTGATCTGGCGGCTGATCCCGAAGAGTTGCAGGACCTGGCCAGCAGCCCCGCCCACCGCGACACCCTGTTGGCCTGCGAGGCGGCCTTGCGGCAGGTCCTCAACCCTGCGGAGGTCGACCAGCGCGCCAAGCAAAGGCAGCAAGACCTGCTGGCCGCGCACGGCGGGCGCGAGGCGGCGCTGGCACGCGGCGACCTGGGCTTTACCCCGGCCCCGGGTACCGAGGCGGCTTTCAATTGATGTTGGATGGTTGACACACAAGGAGACCCACATGTTCAGACGTAAATTCATCGGCCTTGGTGCCACGCTGGCCGCTCTGGGGGCCTGGCCCACCGCCCGGGCCCAGGCCTGGCCGGCGCGCCCCATCAAGTTGATCGTGCCCTTCATACCGGGCAGCGCGCCCGATGTGATCGCCCGCGGCCTGAGCGAGCGGCTGAGCACCGCCCTGGGTCAGGCCGTGGTGATCGACAACAAGCCAGGTGCTGGCGGCAATATCGGTCTGGATGCCATCGCCAAATCGCCCGGGGACGGCTACACCCTCGGGCTGGGCACCAGCAGCCTGTCCATCAACCCCCACCTGTACCGCAAGGTGCCCTACGACCCCATCAATGACTTCACGCCGGTCAATCTGACCTATGCCATGCCCCATGCCCTGATCGTGCAGGCCGACTCGCCGCTCAAAACGGTGGCTGACCTGGTGCGCACGCTCAAGGCCGAGCCGGGCAAGTACAACTACGCCTCGGGAGGCAACGGCAGCGGGGCCCACCTGTGTGCCGAGTTGTTCAAATCCATGGCCGGGGTCGCCGCGGTGCATGTGCCCTACCGGGGCGCGCCAGAGATCATCACCTCGGTGATGGGGGGCTCGGCCCTGTTCGGTTTCCCTACCTTGTCCACCGCCGTGCCCCTGGTCAAGGGCGGCAAGATCCGCGCCTTGGGTGTGACTGGGCCGAAACGTAACCCGGCGCTTCCGGAGGTGCCGACGGTGGGCGACACGGTGCAGGGTTTCGATGTGGTGTCCTGGTTTGGTGTGATGGCGCCGGCCCGGTTTCCGCCTGAGCTGGCGCGGCGCATCGACCAGGAAATTCAAAAGGCCCTGGCCGACCCGGCCTTCCGGGACAAGGTGCAGGCTGACGGCACCGAAATTGTCGGGCTCGGGCATCAGGCATTCCCGGAGTACTTACGGCAAGACCTGCAAAAATGGAAACGCGCTGTGGAACTCAGCGGCGCCAAGGTCGATTGACCGTGGTGGGCGGCATAGACTCGCGCTTTACCTGGAGACAAGCATGACACACCTCGCACGGACTGCATGGAAGGTTGCTTTGAGCGCCGCTTTCGTCGGCGCTCTTTGGAGCGGCAACGCCCTGGCCCAAAACTACCCGAGCAAGCCGATCCGCTGGGTGGTGCCCAGCACGCCGGGTGACGGCTCGGACGTCACCGGCCGCATCATTGCCGAGCGCCTGTCGCGTGAACTCGGTCAGCCAGTGGTCATCGACAACAAGCCCGGTGCTGGTGGGGTGCTGGGTACCGAAGCCGCAGCCCGCTCCGCGCCCGACGGCTACACCATGATCGTTGGCAACGCCGGCTCCCATGGCGTCAATGCCGGCATTTACAGCAAGCTGCCCTACGACGTGGTGAAAGACTTTGTGCCGGTAGCCATGATTTGCACCACCCCCAATGTGATGGTGGTCAGCGCCAGCGTCAAGGCCCGCAGCGTGGCCGAATTTGTGGCCCTGGCCAAGGCCAACCCGGGCAAGCTCAACTACGCCTCGGGCGGCGTGGGCAGCTCGGCCCATTTGTCGGCCGAGCTGTTCAAGAGCCTGACCGGCACCGACCTGACGCACATTCCCTACAAGGGCTCAGCACCCGCTGTAGCCGGCTTGCTGGGTGATGAGGTGCAGGTGATGATCGGCAACCTGCCGCCCTGGTCGGCGCAGATCAAGGCCGGCCGGGTGCAGGCGCTGGCAGTCAGCACGGCCCAGCGTCACCACAGCCTGCCGGATGTGCCGGCCTTGGCGGAGAGCCTGCCGGGTTTTGAGACTCTGGCCTGGTTTGGCGTGCTGGCACCGGCCGGCACCCCAAGGGCGGTGGTGGAACGCATCAACACCTTGGTCAACCAGGCGCTGGAGCAGCCCGACATCAAGGCCCGGCTGGCCACCCTGGCCTGCGACCCGGCACCGTCAACGCCCGAGGCGTTTGCAAGCCGTGTCAGTGGCGATGTGGCGCGCTGGAAAAAACTTGCCACCGAGAAAAACATCCGCGCCGACTGAGCGTTGACTTAGCGCCGGCTCAGCGGTTGAGCAGGGTCTCGATGCCCGGCGGCACGGCCTGGTAGGGGTGGGCTGCCAACAGGGCTGGCTGAACACCTAGCACGCTGCCCGCTTGCGCCGGCACCCGCAAGTGCCCGCCTTCCATCGGCATGCTCGGCCCGGCCTGCAGTGCGTCGTACAGCGGGCTTTCATCAAACTGGATCTCCAGCGTGTCGCAGGCTGGCGCTACCGCCGCCACCAGCAGGCTGTGCCAGCTGCAGACCGGCCCCGACGGGTTGTGCGGTGAGAACTGAACGCCCTGCGCCGCCGCCCGCTCTGCAATGCGCAGCATCTCCCAGGGGCCGCCGCAGTACTTCACGTCGGGCATGACCACGTCGTACAGCCCCTCGTCAAACAGGGTTTGAAATGCCGCCAGCCCGACCTGGGTTTCGGCCGCCGCCAGCAGCACCCCCTGGGCGTTGGCGGCGGCGCGCAAGCGGCGCGTGGCAGCCCAGTGGGCATGGGTTTCGGCAATCGGGCATTCCAGCCAGTGCAGCCGGGCTGGCGCCAAGTCTTGCAACACCTTCAGGGCATGGGCCTCGTCAAAGCGCCAATGGCAGTCCACCATCAGCCGGGCACTTGGCCCCAGCGCCTCGCGCAGCGCCAGCATGCAAGCCACGCCGTGGCGGATGCGGGCCTGGCCGTCGGGGGTGCCGCACAGTGCCGGTGTCAGGCCATCAAACGGCGCGGCCTTGAAGGCGCCAAAACCCTGAGCCTTGGCACGCAGGGCGGTGGCCACAAAGCCCTCGGGCGTGCGCAGGCGGGTGGCGCGGTTGATGTTGGCGTACAAGGTTACCTGGGCGCGCTGCATCAGCCCCAGCACCGCTGCAGGCGCCGCCTGCCGGGCCTGTACCAGCAGGCTGGCCAGGGCTTGCAGCACCGCGCTGGTGACGGTATTGGCGACCAGACCGCCGGGGGACTGCGGCGACACCCGCAATTGGGTGGCCGCGTCGTCCAGCGACAGGCCCAGCCAGTCCGGCGCCAGGTGCGCGGTGGCCGCCACCAACAGCGGCTCCCAGCCGATCAGCGAGGCCTCGCCCCAGCCCACGGCACCATCGCTGTCGGAAACGGCGATGAAGACCCAATTGGTTTTGGGGGAAACGTTGACAACATGGGTGTCTATGCGGGCCAGGGTGCTCATGG
>JBAXMQ010000172.1:0-6317 GCA_037134215.1 Betaproteobacteria bacterium | reverse complement strand
AGCCAGCCTTTGGCGCGGACCACGCCGGTGGTCGGATCGATCAGCCCTTGCATCAAGGCCTGGGGGTCCAGTGCTGGCGGCAACATCAAGAGCTCGCTGACAAAGCGATCCGCCGCCGGGGTGCTTGTCGGTCCGATGGGTCGCGCGGCCCAGCGTGCCAGCGGGTCAGCCGTTGTGTTGCTGTTGACTGTCTCCCAACCGGCCTGAAAGCCCAGCACCAATTCCGGCGGCACGCGGGCCTGGCTGGCCGGCACCACTGGCGTGCCAGGCGTGCTCATGGTCGCTAGCCAGTCGTTCAGCTCAGTCAGCTCGGTTGAGCTGCAGTGTTCGGTCTTGTTCAGAATCAGCAGGTCGGCGTCCAGCAACTGCTGGCGCACCAGGTCGCCCACATAAGGGTCAGCGCTGCGCTGGCGCACAGTTTCGGCGTCCAGCATCAGCACAATGCCCTCAATGCGCAGGCCCGGCAGAAGCCGGGCAGAGCGGGCCACGGCGGCGGGCAGGGCCACGCCGCTGGTCTCAATCAGGATCAGGTCGGGCTGCGGTTGGCGCTGCAGCACGTCTTGTAGCGCGCCCAGCAGGTCCGAGCCAAAACTGCAGCAGACGCAGCCGCCGGCCAATGCCAGCACGCTGCCCTCGGCGCCCTCGATCAGGTCGGCATCGATGGTGAGTTCGCCAAAATCATTCACCATGACCGCGATGCGCCTGCCACCGGCGTGGCGCAGCAGGTGGTTGACCAACGTGGTCTTGCCGGCGCCCAGGTAGCCGCCGACGACGAGGGTTGGGGTCGCACTGGGTGTCACACCCGATGTCACACCAGTTGCGGTGCTTGAAAGACCCGACCGCCCTGCACCGTGCCCCACACACGCACGTCTTTGAGCTGCTCGGGCGGCACGGCCGTGGGATCGTCGTCGAGCACACAAAAGTCAGCCCGCTTGGCCGACTCGATCGAGCCAATTTCATGGTCCAGCTTGAGGGTATAGGCCGCCCCCAGCGTGATGGCTTGCAGTGCGTCGGCCACCGAAATGCGCTCGTGCGCGCCCAGCACTCGGCCAGAGGCGGTGAGGCGGTTGACGGCGCACCAGGCAGTGAACAGCGGGCCCAACGGCGTGACCGGGGCGTCGCTGTGGATGGTGAAGGGCACGCCGCTGCGCTGCGCGGTGGCGCAGGCGTTCATGCGCTCGGCCCGCTCCGGCCCGACCGTGGTGCTGTAGTGCTGGTCGCCCCAGTAGAAATGGTGGTTGGCAAACAGGTTCACGCACATGTCCAAGGCTTTCATGCGCCGGAACTGCGCGGCATCGGCCAACTGGCAGTGCTGCAGGTTGAAGCGGTGGTCACGCGTGGGCGCAGCCTTCAGGGCTGCGGCCAGGCAGTCCAGGGCCAACTCGGTGGCCTCGTCGCCATTGGTGTGGGTGTGAACCTGTACGCTGTTTTGAAGCGCCAGCGTGTAGCACTCGCGGATGGTCTCTGGCGCGGTGTACCAAAGGCCATTAGGTGCGCCATTGAAGTAACCCGGCCAGCGCATGCGGGCAGAAAAACCTTGGATGGAGCCATCGGCCACCACCTTGATGCGGCCCAGGCGCACCCGCTCGGTGCTGCGGCTGCTCAGGGCCACAGAGCGCTCCACCGCCTGCGCCGGTGTCATGCCGATCAGGCGCAGCAGCGGTACCAGCCGCAGCGGGTAGTCGTCTTCGGCCGTGATGTTCAGCAGGCTGATCAGCTCGGGCTCCAGCAGAGTGGCGGCCAGGTCAGTGGATGTGGTGACTCCGGCGCGTACCGCCAGTTTGGCAAAGGCCCGGATGCCAAACTCATCCCCCGAAAGAAACGAGCGGTCCAGCCCCACCACGGCAGAGGCCGTCATCATGGCCTCCGGGCCTTTGAGTTCGCCGGTGGGCAAGCCGTCGGTGCCCAGCGGAATGCCGGGATGCTCGACGCCAGCCCGCAGCAGGCCGGCTTTTTCCAGCACAAAGCTGTTGACGTTCAGGATGTGGCCGCTGGCGTGCAGCACGCCCACAGCGCGGGTCTGGTTCACGCGGTCGAGGTCGTGCCGGCTGACCCGTTGGTCGCCAAAGTAGATGGGGTCAAAGCCCCAGCCCAACAGGGGACCATCGGCCTCCCGTGCGCTGGCACTGCTGAGTTGGCCGATCACGGCATCCAGCGTCCGGCCGCCCGGCCAGTTGCGGCCATCCGGGTCACGCAGATCAAAATAGCCGCAGTAGGTGTAGCGCCAGAGCCCACCGGCCATCAGGTGGGCGTGGGCTTCGACCAGCCCAGGCATCAGCACCTTGTCTGCAAAACGGTCGTCAAGCTCATGCGGCCCCCAGCCCTTGAGTTCTTCCAAGGAGCCGACGCCCAGAATGCGGCCCTCGCGCACCGCCACGTGGGTGGCGGTCGGACGCGATGGGTTCATGGTGATGATCTTGCGCGCAGAATAAAGGGTGGTGTGCATGGTGTTCAGACGGGTCGGACAGAAACGGGGTAAAGCGGGGCGCCACCGTCAGACACCCGGTGGCAGGCCACCTGGTGGCCTGGCAACACGGTGCGAAGGGCCGGAGGCTCGGTGTGGCAACGAGTCTCCGCAAACGGACACCGTCCCGCAAAGCGGCAGCCCGGCGGCACGTTGATGGGACTGGGTGGGTCGCCCTGCAGCCGGATCCGGTCCCGCCGGCTGCGCGTGCCTGGGTTGAACGACGGTGCAGCCGACCACAGCGCCAAAGTGTAGGGATGCAGCGGCCGCTCAAAGAGCGATTGCCGGTCGGCCTGCTCGACGATCTGGCCCAGGTACATCACGCCGATCTCATCGCACATGTGGCGGATCACGCCCAGATCGTGCGAGATGAACAGGTAGGTCAGGCCCAGCTCGCGCTGCAGGCGTTGCATCAGGTTCAGGATCTGAGCCTGGATGGCCACATCGAGCGCCGACACTGGCTCGTCGCACACCACCAGCTCAGGCTTGGCCGCCAGGGCCCGGGCCAGCACGATGCGCTGGCGTTGCCCGCCCGAGAACTGGTGCGGAAACAGCTGCAGTTGCTCCGGGCGCAGACCGGTTTGCATGAACAGGTGGCGCGCCAGTTCGGGCCGTGCCGCCGGCTCGCCCACGTCCATCAGCTCCAGCGCCTCCAGGATCGCGTCACCGGCGCGTTTACGCGGGTTGAGCGAGGCAAAGGGGTCCTGGAACACCATCTGGAAGCGCCGGCGTACCCGGCGAAGGCCTTCGCCTTCCAAGCTGCCGATGTCATCCGTGCCCAAGCGCATGCTGCCGGACGTGATGTTCACCAGCCGCATCACGGCCAGCGCGGTGGTGCTTTTGCCCGAGCCACTCTCGCCCACGATGCCAAAGGTGCTGCCTCTGGGGATGTCAAAGCTCACGCCGTCGACGGCCTTCACCACTGATTTTTTGCCAAAGATGCTTCCGCCCAACGGGAAATGCACCTTGAGGTCGCGCACCCGAAGCAGCGGGTCAGTCACGCCGGTCATGTGGCACCTCCTGGCACATGCAGCCAGCACAGGACGCGCCGGCGCCCGCCGTCCAGCCGGGTCTCGGGTGGCCGCTGGTCGCGGCAACGCGGTTGCACCTGGCTGCACCGATCGGCAAAGGCGCAGCCGCTGCCGCGTTCCAACAGAGATGGCACGGTACCCGGTATTTCCAGCAGGGGCTCGCCAAAGCCGGCGGTGCGCCGCCCGGGCGCGCAGGCGATCAAGCCCTGGGTGTAGGGATGCATCGGCAACTGCAAGACCTCGGCCGCTGAGCCCTCCTCGACGATGCGGCCCGCGTACATCACCGCCACCCGGTCGGCCATTTCGGCGATGGCACCCATGTCGTGGGTGATCAGCAGCACGGCGGTGCCGGTGCGCTCGCGTAATTCGGCAATCAGGTCAAAGATCTGCGCTTGCACGGTCACGTCCAGCGCAGTGGTGGGCTCATCGGCAATCAGCACATCGGGTTTGCAGGCCAAAGCCATGGCGATCATGACCCGTTGCCGCATGCCGCCCGAGAACTGGTGCGGATACTCGTGCACCCGGCTTTTGGCCGCCGGGATGCCCACGGCCTCCAGCATCTCGGTGGCCCGCGCCAGGGCAGCTTTGCGGTCCAGCTTCTGGTGCAAGCGCACAGCTTCGCCGATCTGCTCACCCACCGTGTAGGCAGGGTTGAGCGAGGTCATGGGCTCCTGGAAAATCATCGAGATGCGGTTGCCCCGGTACTGGCGCATTTGGGGCTCGCTGACAGTCAGTAGGTCGAGCCCATCCAGTGCAACGCTGCCGGAAGTGATGCGCCCTGGCGGTGTGGGGATCAGGCGCATCATGGCCAGCGCGGTCATGCTCTTGCCGCAACCCGACTCGCCCACCAGTCCCAGGGTTTCACCCCGGCGCAGGCTAAAGCCGACACCGTCAAGTACCCGCGCAACCCCACCTCGCGTCTGAAATTCGACGCCGAGTTGGTTCACCTCCAACAGGGCAGGGCCTACTTCAGCGCTGGTGCTCATGGCGTTCGTTTCGTTTTCATCAGCGCAGGTGCAGCTTGGGGTTGAGCGCGTCGTTGAGGCCATCGCCCACCAGGCTGACCGACAAGACCGTGAGAAAAATGGCCGCGCCAGGGAAACTCACGGCCCACCAGCACTCCAGGATATTGCGCCGGTTTGAGCCGATCATCAGGCCCCAACTCATGACGTTGGGGTCTGACAAGCCGAGGAAACTCAAGCCTGCTTCAAACAGGATGGCCACACCGATGATCAGGGTTGCCGACACGATGAGTGGCGGTAGCGCATTGGGCAGGATCTCGCGCAGTATCAGGCGCAGGTGGCTGGCCCCCATGGCCCGCGCCGCACTGACATACTCCAGCCCACGCAGGCGCAGGAACTCAGCCCGCGCCAGTCGCGCAGTACCGGTCCAACTCACCATACCGATGGCGACAATGACCACGCCCAGCGAAGGCTGGAACAGCGTGACCAACACCATGGCGAACAGCAAGGCCGGCAACACCTGAAACAACTCGGTCAGGCGCGACAGCAGGCTGTCGATCCAGCCGCCGAAGTAACCCGCGAGGGAGCCGACAGTGACACCGATGGAGACGGTGATCAGCGCCGCCGCCAGGCCCACCATCACCGTGGCGCGGCCACCGACCAGCATGCCGGCCAGGATGTCGCGGCCCAGGTAGTCGGTGCCCAGCCAAAGCTTGCGATCCGTGAAGGGCTCGGTAAACGGTGCGCCCATGATGTCAAAGGGCTTGACCCCATACAGGCCGGGTCCGAGCAGCATCACCAGGGCGATAAGCACCAACAGCGCCAGCCCCAGCATGGCGGCCTTGTTGCGGCTGAACACGCGCCAGGCCTCCCGCAAGGGCGACAAGACCTGAACTGTGGGTGGTGTCGAACTCATTTGACCCGCAGCCTTGGGTCGATCCAGCGGTAGCTCAGGTCGGTCAGCAGATTGGCGGCAATGACCAACAGGGACGAGAAGGTCAGCACGCCCAGCAGGGTGGGGTAGTCGCGTCCCAGGATGGCCTCCAGCGCCAGGGTGCCCAGGCCCGGCCAGGAAAACACGGTTTCCACCAGTACTGCGCCGGAAATCAGGTTGCCGAACTGGAGCCCCGCGATCGTCACCACGGGCATCAGCGCATTGCGCAAGGCATGTTTGAAGGTCACCACCCACTCGTTCAGCCCTTTGGCCCGGGCTGTGCGAATGTAGTCCGAGCCCAGCACTTCAAGCATGCTGGCTCGCGCAAGCCGGCTGTATTGCGCCAGGTAGATGATGGTCAGGGTAAGGGCCGGCAGCACCAGGTGATGCAGCACATCGATCACCGCGCTCCAGCCACCCACACCGAACTGCCGCACGTCCCGCATTCCGGCAATGGGCATGATGGGCCATACTTTGCCAAACAGGATCACCAGCAGGATGCCGGTCCAAAACACTGGCATGGCGTAGCCGACCAGCGACAGGATGGTGACCGCACTGCTGGCGAAGCTGTCAGGCCGCCGGGAGGCGAAGACACCCAGCAAGGTGCCCACCACAATCGCGAAGACCAGTGCGGTGAGCACCAGCAGGATGGTCGGGCCAATGCGATCCAGGATCAGGCCTGACACCGGCCGGCTGTAGGTGTAAGACTGCCCCAGGTCACCCTGCAGGCTCTTGCCGATGTAGGTGGCGAACTGGACTGGCAAAGGCTGGTCCAGCCCGTAGGCTTTCTTGATGCTGGCCATGACCGCCTCGTCCGCGCCACCCATTTCGCCCGCGATCACGCTGGCCGGGTCGCCCGGCGCGGCGTGGATCAGCATGAAGTTGATCGCCAGCACAGCGACCAGCAAGCCGGCAGCCCAGGCCAG
>JBAXMQ010000171.1:0-6335 GCA_037134215.1 Betaproteobacteria bacterium | reverse complement strand
AAGAAACCGCCGAATGGCGCGCAGGCTTTGTCTCGCTGTTACAAAGCCAGGGCGCGCAACGCGCCCGCTTTGTTTTGGACGAGTTGACCCGGCTCGCACACAGTCACGGCGTGAACTGGCAGCCCGCACCGGGAACGCCCTATGTCAACAGCATCGCTGTTGATCGCCAGCCATCGTTCCCCGGCGACCTGGCCATCGAGGAACGGCTGGCGGCCATCATGCGCTGGAATGCCCTGGTGATGGTGGTGCGCGCCAACCAGGCCTATGGTGAACTCGGCGGCCACATTGCCAGCTACGCCAGCGCTGCTGATTTGTTTGAAACCGGTTTCAACCACTTCTTTCGCGGCCGCAGCGCGCAAAACCTGGGCGACCTGGTGTTCTTTCAGCCGCACAGCGCGCCCGGCGTCTACGCCCGAGCCTTTTTGGAAAGCCGGCTCGACGAGGCCGACCTGATGCATTACCGCCAGGAACTGCGCGCACCGCGCACCAGCACCGGCTTCGGCGCGCGTGGACTATCGAGCTACCCACACCCCTGGCTGATGCCCGATTTTTGGCAGTTTCCCACCGGCTCCATGGGCATTGGCCCGATCAGCTCAATTTTTCAGGCCCGCTTCATGCGCTACCTGAGCCACCGGCAACTGCTGAACTGCGAGGGGCGCAGGGTCTGGGGTGTGTTTGGCGATGGCGAGATGGACGAGCCCGAGTCGATGAGCGCGTTGACCCTGGCCGCACGTGAAGGCTTGGACAACCTGACCTGGGTGGTCAACTGCAATTTGCAGCGGCTGGACGGCCCGGTGCGCGGCAACGGCCGCATCATTGACGAGCTGGAGCAGCTTTTTGCCGGCGCCGGCTGGCATGTGATCAAGCTGGTCTGGGGCAGCGACTGGGACGGCCTGTTTGCGCGTGACCACAGCGGCGCGCTGGCACGGGCCTTTGCCAACACGGTCGATGGGCAGATGCAGACCTTTGCCGCCAAGGACGGCCGCTACAACCGCGACCACTTTTTTGGCCAGAACCCCGAACTGGTGCAACTGGCGCAGGGCATGACAGACGAGCAAATCGACCGGCTCAAGCGCGGCGGCCATGACCTGGTGAAAATTTTCGCCGCCTATGCCGCCGCTGCCGCCCACAAGGGCCAGCCCACGGTGATCCTGGCGCATACCAAAAAAGGCTTTGGCATGGGCAGTGCGGGCCAGGGCAAGATGACCACCCACAGCCAGAAAAAATTCGACCCCACGGAACTGATCGAGTTTCGCAACCGCTTTCAGCTGCCGCTCAGCGATGACCAAGCCACCTCACTGGCCTTTTACAAGCCGGCCGCCGACAGCCCAGAGATGCTTTACTTGCATGCGCAGCGGCAGGGCCTGGGCGGCTACCTGCCGCGGCGACTGACCCAGTGCGACACCGTGCCGGTGCCGCCACTGGCCGCCTACGCCAGCTTTGCCACCAAAGCCGCTGGCAAAGCGATGAGCACCACCATGGCTTTTGTGCGCATCCTCGGCAACCTGCTCAAAGACCCAACACTGGGGCCCCGCATCGTGCCCATCGTGGCGGATGAGGCACGCACCTTCGGCATGGCCAATCTGTTCAAGCAGGTGGGCATCTACTCCAGCGTGGGCCAGAAGTACCTGCCCGAAGACATCGGCTCGGTGCTGAGCTACCGCGAAGCGCTGGACGGCCAAATTCTGGAAGAAGGCATCTCGGAGGCCAGCGCCATTGCCAGTTGGACGGCAGCAGCCACCAGCTACAGCGTGCACGGGCTGGCCATGCTGCCCTTCTACATCTACTACTCGATGTTCGGTTTTCAGCGCGTCGGCGACCAGATCTGGGCTGCGGCCGACCAGCGCGCCCGCGGCTTTCTGCTGGGCGCCACCTCCGGCCGTACCACGCTGGGCGGTGAGGGCTTGCAACACCAGGACGGCAGCAGCCACCTGATCGCTGCCACCATCCCCAACTGCCGGGCCTGGGACCCGGCCTTTGCCGGCGAGATGGCCGTGATCGTGGCCCATGGCATGCAAGAGATGTTGGTCGATCAGCACGACGTTTTTTATTACATCACGCTGATGAACGAGAACTATGCCCAGCCCGATTTGCCTGAAGCGATGCACGACGACCTGCTGCAAGGTTGCTACCACTTTGGCCACTGGCCAGCACAGGGCGCACAGGCCCAAGAGAGCAGCCCACGCCAGGTGACTCTTCTGGGCTCTGGGGCGATCCTGACCGAGGTGATCCAGGCCGCAGCACTGCTGGCGGCGCAAGGCGTGGCAGCAGATGTGTTCAGCATCACCAGCTGGAGCGAGCTGGCGCGCGAGGCCCTGGCCTGCACCGAGGCAACCGTTGCCAACACCGCAGCGTCCTTGCCTTTCGTCACCCGCCAGTTGCAACAGAGCGCCGGCCCCATCATCGCCGCCACCGACTATGTGCGCGCTGTGCCAGAAGCGATACGCGCCTACCTGCCCGAGGGGCGCCGCTACACCACGCTGGGCACCGACGGCTTTGGCCGCAGTGACACGCGCGCCGCCTTGCGGGCGTTCTTCAAGGTCGATGCGGCGAGCATCGTGGCGGCGGCCCTGCAAACAGCCTGATTGGATCAGCCCGGCGCCGCCCAGCGCTATCGCCGTAGCAGGGCCGCGGTTACGCCAGCAGCCAACCCACAGGCAGGCCAGCCTCGGGCGTCATGCCATGCAGCGGCTCACCCGGCAACCCCTCTTGCAATGGCGTCCGTGCGGCAAACAGTGCAGGTAGCTGGATGCCGGTGGCGATGCCCATGGCCTCAAACATGAACACCAGGTCTTCGGTCACCACATTGCCTGAGGCGCCAGGTGCATGAGGACAGCCGCCCAAGCCGCCCAATGAACTGTCAAAGTTGCGCACGCCAACGTCATAGGCTGCCAGGCAGTTGGCCAATCCCAGGCCACGGGTGTTGTGCATGTGCGCTGCACCGGCCTTGTCGCCGATGGCGGCGCGCAAGCGCATAAACAGCCGCCGCACGTGGGAGGGGTTGGCCATGCCGGTGGTGTCCGCCAGACCACACTCGTCCGCACCCGCTGCCACGACCTGCTCCGCCAGCCGCAGCACATCATCTTCTGGCACAGTGCCCTGCAGGGTGCAACCAAAGGCCGTGGAAATGCCCGCCTCAACCTGGACGCCGGGAAATTGCTCGCGGCAAAGCCGAACGATGGCGCGCACCTCCTCGACCATGGCCTCGCGCGTCTTCCTGACATTGGCCATGGAATGGGCGGCACTGGCAGACACGGGAATTGAGAGCTTGTGCACACCGGCCTGCAGCGCAGCCTGGGCGCCACGCAAATTGGGCACCAGTGCCGTGACGGTGACGCCCCGGTGCGTTAGCGCGTGGCGCACCACGGCGTCCGCATCTGCCATCTGGGGCAACAGGCGGGCGGGTACGAAGGAGGCCACCTCGATGTCCCGCAGGCCACTGGCGACCAGGGCATCAATCCAGCGCAGCTTGGCTGCGGTGGGCATGGTGGCCGCCACTGACTGCAAGCCATCGCGCGGACCCACTTCGCAGATCAGCACCGATGGCGCGGCGCCTGGGTTGGCCATACAGTCAGAATAAAGGCAGGGTTGTGGCAGAGGTTCGCAGTTACTGCGCCTGAAACCCGCTGGCCTTGATGACCCGCGCCCAGGTCTGGGCGTAAGCGCGTTCGCGGCTGGCCAGTTGCTCGGGTGGCATGTGGCCCACGGCCAGGCCCATGGCCGTGAGCTGGCTGCGCACATCGGGCTGGGTCAGCACCTTGGCCAGGGCTTCGGAGAAGCGGTCGATCACAGCCTTGGGCGTACCGGCCGGGGCAAAGTAGCCGTAGTAGGGAATGTCTTCAAAGCCGGCCAGCCCCAGTTCTGCAAACGTTGGCACGTCAGGCATCACGGCCTGGCGAGAAGGCCCCATCACGGCCACCACCCGGATTTTGCCGGCCTTGTGGTTTTCGATGAAGTCGGGGATGGACGCCACGCCGGAGGCAATCTGGTTGCCCAGCATGTCGGCCATCATCGGTGCGCTGCCTCGGTAGGGTGCCGCCTGCAGGTCCAGCGAGTATTTCTGACCCACCACCTTCACCAGAAACTCGGGCACCGAGGCCGGCGCCGGCACACCCACCGTGCCCTTGCCGCCGCCCTGGCTGCGCACCCAGGCCACATAGTCGTTCACCGACTTGGCCGGGGTGCCGCCCGATACCGCCAGCGCGTTGACAAAGGTCGCAAAGCCAGCCACCGCCACAAAATCTTTGGCAGGGTCAAAACCCGGGTTCTTCATGACCAGCGGCAGGATGGAGACGGAATGGTCATGCGTCAAAAACAGGGTGTTGCCGTCAGGCGCGGCCGCCTTCAGCGCCTGGGCGGCCAGTTGCCCGCCAGCGCCAGCTTTGTTCTCCACGATCACTGGCACACCCAGCTGGTCTTTCAGCCGCTCGGCCAGAACGCGGGCAATGGCGTCGGTGCCGCCGCCGGGTGGGAAGCCCACCAGCACCTTGATGGCAGTGCCTTGCGCAAACGCCACCCCAGCCAAGGCCATGCTGCTCACGAGCAGCAGCGACCGGGAAAAACTGCGCAAACGAAAAAACGATGGACTCATAAACGACTCCCGTGATGGTGAGGCAAATGATAAGCGACCGGCTGGAGGGTAAACCCAGGCTGGCGCCTTGGTACAGTGCAGGCCATGCAACACAAACTGACACCCGGCACCGCGCTGCTGTTGATGGTTCCGCCAATACTGTGGGCCGGTAATGCCGTGGTGGGACGGGTGGTCCACGAGCTGATTTCCCCCATGACGCTGAATTTTCTGCGCTGGGTTCTGGCCTTTTTTATTCTGCTGCCCCTAGCCTATCCACTGCTGCGGCACGACAGCCTGCTGTGGCCGAACTGGCGGCGTTTTGCGCTGCTCGGGCTGCTGGGTGTGGGCTGCTACAACGCCTTGCAGTACCTGGCCCTGCAGACCTCCACGCCGCTGAATACCACCTTGGTGGGCTCTAGTGCACCCATCTGGATGCTGGGAGTCGGTTGGATGTTTTTCGGGCAGGCTGTGGCCCGACGACAGTTACTCGGCGCCCTGCTCTCCATCCTGGGGGTGCTGGTGGTACTGTCGCGCGGCGAGCTGACCCAGCTGGCGCAGGTTCGGTTGGTGCCAGGGGACATTTATTTGCTGGTGGCCACGATAGCCTGGGCCTTTTACAGTTGGCTGTTGTCGCAGCCCAAGGAGCCCACAGAAATCCGCAGCAACTGGGCGGCCTTTATCCTGGCACAGGTGGTGTTTGGCCTGGGTTGGTCGGGACTGTTTGCGGCCAGCGAGTGGGCGCTGACCGATGCCCACATCCAATGGGGCTGGCCTTTGATCCTGGCCCTGCTGTACGTGGCCATCGGCCCGGCGGTGCTGGCCTACCGTTGCTTTGGTCTGGGCATACAGCGCGCTGGGCCGGCCATGGCCGGCTTCTTCTCCAACCTCACGCCGCTGTTTGCCGCGCTGCTGTCAGCCGCCTTTTTGGGAGAAGTGCCACAGCTCTACCACGGCCTGGCTTTTGCGCTGATTGTTGGCGGCATCCTGGTCTCGGCCAGGCGTTAAAGCGTCAGAAGGTGCCGCCGAAAGCACCGCCATCTGCCAGCACATTCTGGCCATTGATGTAGCCCGCGTGCTGGCTGCACAAAAACGCGCAGATGGCGCCAAATTCCGCTGGCTGGCCAAAGCGCTGGGCCGGGATAGTCTTGCGCCGGGCGTCCATCACCGCATCCAAAGTTTGGCCCGATTTGCTCGCCGCCCCCTGAAAATTGTTGCGCAGGCGGTCGGTCTCAAAAGCGCCTGGCAGCAGGTTGTTGATGGTCACACCGCGCCCGGCCAATGCGCTGCGCGCTACCCCGGCGACAAAGCCGGTCAGGCCGCTGCGAGCGCCGTTGGACAGGCCCAGGGTGTCGATCGGCGACTTGACCGCACTGCTGGTGATGTTGACGATGCGCCCGAATCCACGCTCGGCCATGCCGTCCACCGTGGCCTTGATCAGCTCGATGGGCGTGAGCATGTTGGCGTCAATGGCGCGCAACCAAGCTTCGCGGTCCCAGTTGCGAAAGTCGCCCGGTGGCGGGCCACCGGCGTTGGTGACCACGATGTCAAAGTCACGCCGCACGGCAAACACCGCCGCGCGGCCCTCTTCGGTGGTGATGTCTGCAGGCACAAACAGCACCTCAGCCCTTGTCGCAGCTGAATTGTCTGCTATCAATTGATGAGCGGCCTGCTGTAAAGCGTCAGCGCCGCGAGCCACCATCAGCACGTTGACACCCTCACGCACCAGGGCCTGGGCGCAGCCAAAACCCAGCCCCTTGCTGGCGCC
>JBAXMQ010000170.1:0-6355 GCA_037134215.1 Betaproteobacteria bacterium | reverse complement strand
TGCTTCTGGGCAGCATTTGCGTGGGGCTCAACACCCTGGTGGATGTGGCGGCGGTCTTGGCTGCGCAGCGGCTGCTGGCCTCTGGGCCGGCCCGGGCGGCGCGGGCCCGGCTGCTGACGCGGGCCTCCGGCATCACCATGCTGGGTTTGGGCGCCGTTTTGGCGCTGGCGCGGCGCGAGGCTTAGGCATCATACCGGCAGCGCTGCCAACCACCGCGCGGCATCGCGCACTTGCAGGCGGCCGATGTCGGCCTCCACCGGGCAGTCGCGCAGCAGCTGTATGGCCTGCGCCTGCGGCCACTGCGCCGCAAAGCGGCCCAGCGCCCGGTGCGGTTTGGGATCGGTCAGCTTGCATTCCACCAAGTGCGTGAGGGTGTCGCCCTCACTGAGGCAGAAGTCGACTTCGGCCTCGTCCTTGGTGCGGATGTAATGCAGCTCAGTTGCGGCGCCGCGCGTGTCCTGTTGCCAGTGCACGTTTTTGAGCAGATGGCAGGCCACCAGATTTTCGAAGCGCAACCCCTCGTCGCCCAGCACCAGCCCGGTGTCATAAAAATAGACCTTGGGTGCTTGCAGTGTGGCGCGGGCAATGTTGCGGTGCCAGGGCCGCACCACGAACACGATGAACAGCGCCTCCAGGATGTCCAGGTACCGGCCCAGCGTGACCGGTGACAGCTGCAAATCACGGGCCATGGACGCCAGTGACAGCGGCGACCCGACACGGGAGCGCAGCATCTCGGCGAAGAGCCGCATGGCGTTGACCTCGTGCAGCCGGGAAAACTCCAGCACATCCTCGCGCACCAGACCGGCAAAGTAATCCGCGCGCCAGCGTTGGGCATCGACCTGGGTGCTGGCCAGCACCGGCTCGGGAAAGCCGCCGCGCGCCAGCAAGTGCGTGAGTGCCGCCGGGGGTGGCGCCTGGCTGGCTTCGCACCACTCGCGCACCGACACCGGGTGCAGGCGCAGCCGGAAATAGCGCCCCGCCAGTGACGCACCGGTTTGCCGAAACGTGTCCATGCGCGCGCTGCCGGTCACCAGCAGCGCCTGACCCGGTGCGCGGCCGTCCACCACGCCCTTGAGCCAGTTTTTCCAGTCTGGCATTTTGTGGATTTCATCCAGCACCAGCAGCGGCGCGCTGTGGCGCCAGCTCTGCGCCTGAATCACCGGCCGGTGGGCAGCTACATCGAAGTTCAGGTACTGGCCCTTCGGAAATTCAGCGAGCAACTGCTGGCTCAGGGTGGTCTTGCCAACCTGGCGCGGGCCGGTCAGCAGCACCATTTTTTGCTGCAGGTCGCGGCGAATTTGGGGGTCGATGGATCGCTTCATGCGTCTAATTTATATCAAATTGAATAATAGTCGCGACTTTTATTCAAAATCCTGACAATTTTCCGAAAAAATGTCCCACCCGGCGCCGCACGCGTCAGCAGACGCCGCCGCTCATCCCGGGATGGCGATCGCCGCCTCAAACAGCGCAAACAGCTCGCGTTGCCACGGGCCCTCATCCCCCGGCCGCTTTGCCACCATTCGTCAGATAGCTGGAAAGGGCGCGTGCGATGAAGAAGCCGAACTGCGGTTGCTGATAGAACAGCTCGATAACTTTGTCGCCGCTGATGGAATAGAACTCGCAGTCTTCCTTGCAAACGGCCGACGCCGTGCGTTTGGCGTCCTCTGCAAACACGCCAATCTCACCAAAAATTTCGCCCGCGCCAATGGACTTCCCAAGCTCTGGGAATTCGACGGTGCCTGACTTGATCAGGAAAACCTCCTCCGCTTTGTCGCCCCGGCGGAATATGGTTTGCCCTTTGGGTATCGCCAACTGGTTCGTGTAGGGAATGAGGAATTCCAGCGACGGCCTGCCGTTGGCGAGCCGCTTGACCTCCCGCATGGTCTGCTTGACCTGGCGCAGTCGCAGAATGTTCAGCGGCAGCAGCAGCAGGTGCAGGACAAAGATCGGCAGGACCTTGTCGAAGACGCCGTAGTGCAGGCCCAGCAGCGCGTAGGCGATGAAGACAACGTTGCTGCCGATGGCGATGGTGCGCAAGGGCACGATCGTCTTCATGAAAAACGATAGGAAGACCATGATGGCCGCCACCCAGGCGACGAATTGCATTTCCATAGAGCCTCTCTCCCGACCGCAATTGTTAATGCATCACTTGCAGTCAGCTGTGTCGCGATCGTCTGCGCCAGACCTTCATGGCCTCGTGGGCTTCAGAGAGCCGGCCCACGTGGAGTGTGTCGGTGGTGGGTGGCCATGATCAACCCACCCAGCACCCGCCGGGGCGGTGGTCAGGTCCCGCTGGGCGCCTTGTAGAGGCCCGAAATCTTGCCGCCCAGGGTCATGGCCTCGACCATGGCGTTGGTGTCCATCAGGTCCATGACCTGAATGTCGGTGACAGCCCCGGTGCCCTGAACAATCATCTCCGCCGCAGCCAACTGTGTCATCGTCGCTGAGGATTCGCTCAGGATGAAGAGCTCGCAGGTGCTGGTCGAGAAGTAGATGTTCATGACCTTCATATCGAGGGCTCCGAACAATTTCGAGATCGCTGCCCCCCGGTCTGAGGGGCTGGTCAACATCCCCTTGAACCCTTCTGCCGTGTAGCGGCACCGAATCAGTTGCGTGGTCATAGTCATCCTCCTTCTGGTTTCAGCACGTCAGCCCGTGCACGCTTGCCGCCAAGAATCCGGACGGCATCGGATATCAAGCCTTGACACCACTCAGGCCGGGCCGACCTCCGCCAGGCCTTCACGCGCTTGCTGCAGGAACACGGTCGCGCCGACGCGCTCGAAGATCTCAACCGCCTCGGTCAGGCACTGTCGCGCCTCGGCCTTGCGGCGTTGGTGGCGGTACAGGCTGCCCAGATCGAGCAAGGCCTGGGCACGGCGACCCGTGGCACCGATCGAGCCTTGGTAGGCGGCCGCCGATTTGAAGAGATGCTCGGCACGTTTGGCGGCCACCGGCGCATGGCGCAGGATGAATGCCGCGTTGCGCAGCATGACACCCAGGGGCGGCTTGGGCCCGGTGGCGATGTTGAGGTACACCTTGCCCTTGACGAACTTCACGAACTCCGCCGTCTGGACGTCGCGGACGTCCTCAAACCACTGGATGGACTGTTCGATCAGCTTCATACCATCGGCCATGTGCCCTTCGATGATGAGACGTATCCCAACAAACGGCGTGGAAAAGTTCAACAAGAACACGTTCTCCTTCTTAAAACTCTGTAGCAGCTCGGTCAGCGCCAAGTCTGAAATGCCATTCAACACTTTCGCGATGCCAGTTGAATACGTCCCCAACTGGCTATAGAAAGGATCCTTCGAAACCGACTCTGCCTTGCCTGCGGCCACGAGTGCAGCAGGTAAGTCGCCTCCTTCCAGATGCCCAAGGGAGAGGAGCCAATAGCCCATGACGAGACTGCGAGGGTTGCCCGTCTGCACGCCCAACTCAACCACCCGAGCGGCGAATTCAAGGGTCTTCGACGCCTCCCCTCGTTGCCAATATGCAAATGTCGTTGCTGTCAATGACTTGAAGGCAGCGTAGTCATCGTCTTGGATTTCCTTAGACAGTTCATTGGCGCGCTGTCCCAGAGCAAGTCCCTCTTCAAACTTCGACACCAAGGCACAGGTCATGCTGAGCCAGGTGCAGGCATAAGTCAGCGCCCGCACATGGCCGGCTGTCTCGGCCAAGGCAAGGGCCTTGCGCAAGGCCAACTCCGATTGATCCATAGGCGAACTGAAGAACAGGCTGATCCCGCGCCAAGCATGGAACATCGCCTGCGCAGCAGGATCCTGAACCTGTTCTACCTCGGAAATGTGCTGGTCAAGTATTGTTAGCCAGCTACGGAACGTCCCGTTGTAGTAATGGACCTTCCCCCACTGGTCGAGCAACTTGAACAGCAGGGTGCGCTCCTCGTCACTGCCATCGCGGTCAGCCGTGATGAGCTCATAGCCACGCTTGAAGTACTCGTTGGCCTCCTCCAGCGCAAACCGCGCCACCGCCTTCGTCCCCGCCTTAATCAGGTAGTCGGCCGCCTTCAGCCGTGACGCGCCGTTCAGAAAGTGAAACGCCAATCGCTCGTAGAACTCCGGCAGCCGGTCGGCCAGCACGGCCTCGATGGCCTGGCCCACCCGCTCGTGAATCTGCCTGCGCTCGCGCAGCAGCAGTGACTGGTACACCACCTCCTGCGTCAGCGGGTGCTTGAACAGGTACTCCAAGTCAGGCGAGGCCGCCGCCGCGCGGATCAGGTCTTGCACCTGCAGACCGTCGAGCTTGGGCTGCAGGTCCTCGGACACCGTGGTGATCCGCCGCAGCACTTCGAAGAAGAAACGCTGCCCGATGACGGAGGCCTCCTGCAGCAGTCGCCGGCTGGGCACGTCCACCCGGTCCAGCCGCGCCGCAATCACCCCCTGCACCGTCCCTGGCAAGTCCACCCGGCTCAGATCGCCCACCAATGTCCAGGCTGAGTCCGCCTGCCCGTCCTTTTGCAGAACCTTCAAATCAATCAGCGCGTTGAGCAACTCCTCCACGAAGAAGGGGTTGCCCGCGGCCCGCTCCAGCACAAACTGCATCAGCTGCGCCGGCACTTCACCGCCCAGCAGGGCAGCCACCAAATCCTGCACTTGCGGGGTCGACAGCGCCTCCAGCTCGGTTTCGCGGTAGCCCTCCACCTTCGCTTCAGGCGCAAACAGGTGAAACGGCGGCCGGTAGGCGCACAGCACGATGGCCGGCACCTTGAAGTTCGACAGCAGCCGCCGCACCAGGTTCACCGTGGATGGATCGGCCCAGTGCAGGTCCTCCAGGAAGAACACCGTCGGGCCTTGCCGTGCGAAGCCTTCGAACAGCGCCAGCAGCGCCTCCTCCAGCTTGTTCTGTCGATACTCTGGGGCCGCTGAGGCCACCTCCGGATACTCCAGCGCGTACAGCGTGCCCAAGTACGGGATGTGGGCCTCGGGCGCAGCCAGCGCTTGGCGGCAGCCGGCTTCCACCTTCTGCCGCACCGCCGCCGGCGAGTCGCTCTCCAGGACATTCCATACCCGCCCGAGCATGTCGATCACCGGCTGATACGGAATGCCTCGCGTGTGGTCATAGGCCATCCCGGAGAGCCAACGAAAATTCTGCGGCAGGCCCGAGCGGAACTCCTCCACCAGGCGGCTCTTGCCCGAGCCCGCCTCGCCCCGAAGCGCCAGGATCGAGCCCTTGCCATCCCGCAGCCGGTCCAGTGCGCGCTTGAGCTGCGCAGACTCCACCTCCCGGCCCACCATTGAGGCATGCACACCGGCCAGGCGTCGCGTGGCCGCGGGCCACTGCCGGGGTTCGCCCAGCCGGTAGGCCCGCACCGCCTCGGCCTTACCTTTGATCGCCAGGGGCGCCAGCGCTTCGGTGTGGAAGAATCGCTCGATCTGCAGCGCCGTCTCTGCACCCAGCAGGATCTCGCCGGGCTTGGCCACGTCTGACAGGCGTGCAGCCAGGTTGACAGTGTCGCCCACCACACCCATGGTGCCGGCCTGCGCGCTGATTTGCCCGGTCACGATCAGCCCGGTGTTGATGCCGCTGTGCACGTCCAGCGGCTTCGGAGCCTGCTGCGCATACAGGGCGTTGAGGTCTCGCACGTACTGGCGGATTTGCCTAGCCGAGCGCACCGCCCGCAGGGTGTCGTCCTCGCTGGCCTGGGTGCTGCCGAATACCGCCATCACGGCGTCGCCGATGTACTTCTCGACGACACCGCCGTACCCCATGATGAGGCGCGCGGCTTCGCCAAATACCTGGCCCATCAACTCGCGCACTTCCTCCGGGTCCCGCTGCTCGCCCAGCGCCGTAAACCCCGTCAGGTCACAGAAAAGTACGGTTGCGCGACGGCGTTCGCCGCCACCAAGTGGTTGCTCGTGTGAGGCTGCGGCACCACCCGTCAGTGCCGAGCCGCAGGTGCTGCAGAAGCGCGACCCGGCAGACGACCCCGCGCCACAGCGCGCGCACTTCGTGGCAGGTCCTGATGGGCTCCGCTCGATCATTGACATGTCGCACCCTCCTTATCCAGCCTCTGGCCTCGGCGAAGCTTGAGGGCGACGCTGATTCCGACATCAAGGACTTGTTATTCGTTGTTGAAATTCTAGCCTGCCAAAGTCATCAGCAGCCAGGTCGGCAGCCTCGCACCAAGCTGGCAAGGGTGCTTGTTCTCGGGCCTTCTGAAGCAAAACTTTTGGTTCGAATCGAGCGCCGACATGAACTGTCACCTCTTCTTCGTCGTGCTGCTGGCCGCGGGCTTTGGTTGGTCGCCGTTGGTGGCCCAGTCGGCGCTGCTGCTCACCCCGGGGTGGCGATCGCCGCCTCAAACAGCGCAAACAGCTCGCGTTGCCACGGCCCCTCG
>JBAXMQ010000169.1:0-6381 GCA_037134215.1 Betaproteobacteria bacterium | reverse complement strand
CCCCGCTCAGCGCAACAAGCCCGCCGCTCCCGCCAGGCAGGCCAGACTGGCCACCGAGGTGAGGCGGCGGCGCAGTGGCAGCCAAGCCTGCAGCTGGTAGTGCGGGTAGCGGCGCTGGTCGACCAGCAGGCACACCCCCAGCAACACAGCCAGGCTCAGCAGGCCCCCAGTCGGCGGCAGCAGCAGCGCCAGCCAGGCGAGCAGGCTGGGCGTCACGCCCCACAGGTAGGGCGCGGCTCCGGCACCAGGGTGGTCGCGCATGGCCAGGCCCCAATGAATAGCACCGAGAAAGCTGGCGATGGTGGCGCCATAGCTTGCCAGGGCATGGCTGATTTCGGTCTGGTGGCCCGATGCTGGCCACCACAATGCCAGTGCCAGCGCCGCAAACGGTATTAGCCCGCCGAAACCCAGCCAGTTTGCCCAGGCCGGCGGCGCATTGGCAGCGGGCGCGTTCATGCCGGTTCGGACGGTTCAGCGTCTGGCGCCTCGGCCGGGGCTGGCGCGGCGTCGCCTATGGCCGAGGGCGCGCACATGACGCTGCCGTTCCACTTCTGGCCGCACCAGCAGTAGCCTTCGGCATTGATCAAACAGGTACCGGTGCCGCAGCAGCGCTCGTCGTCTTGCATGGTGGGGTCTTTCGCATCAAATGAATTAGCCTGATTGTCCCCAAACCCGGATGGTGTTGCCAGCGCCGGGGCAATGTCAAAATGGGTGATGGTCACCAACCCCGTCAGCCCCAAAAAATTGCTTTTGAGCAAGTGGACCGCCGTGCAGCCGGTGGGCCGCAACAAACACTTTCTGGTGGCCAAGGTGATCTTGCCCGAGCCGCCTGCGCTGGCGGTAGAGTGGGTGGACCTGGAGGCGGTGCACTCCAAAACCATCACCCGCATCGCCTGGCGCGAGCTGCGCGATACCAGCCGCTGGCGTCAGGGCTGGGTTTGATATTGCTATTATTTAAATAGCTTAAGATCCAGTATCAACGTGGCCTAGAGGCCTAAAATGCCAAAAGATTCCTAAAACTAAGGTTTGACATAGTCGGCCTGCCGCACCCGCTGGAAGGGGGTGCTAGCACCCCGTCATTCCCGGCTACGACCGGGAATCCATCCCAATTGCCTGTCGCTGAAACTGCGCCATGATCGTCAACAATTGTTGTGCGGCTTGAATAGCGGCTTGTAGACGTTCAAAGCGTTCGGTTGGGTTGTCAGGGTAGTCATGGGCGAATTGGTTGCGCACCTGGCGCAAGACGAGCCAGGCGTCGGCACTGACGGCATAAGACGCGCGCCCATATCGTCCTGCAGCCTCGTGTAGCGGTAGGCGAATTGGTCAAGAAGCCGACGGTCGTCTTTGTTCAGGTGCATGTAGTCTTCAGTGCCAAGAGCACGCAATTGCATGTCTTGTAAGGCCTCTGACAGTGCCTCGGCATGGCCTTTGCATACCGTCTGGATGTGCTGTAGCGCCAGTTGATCAGGGCTGGTCGTCATTGAATCTGAATGCCGGTGGCGTGGGCGACCGCGACGATCGGCCTGGGGTCGTTGGCTTGCTCTATGACCACATCGATTTTTCGCTCCCCAAGCAGGCGTTCCAGCAGGACCAACATGCGGATTTTCTTGGCAAAGGGTTCGTCGTCCGCCATCGGCGCCGGGCGCACCAAAACATCAATGTCACCCCCTTTTTTTGCGTCATCCACGCGCGACCCAAACAACCATACGGCCGCCTGGTCGCCGAAGGTGCTGCTGGCGGCGTCACGGATGGCCTGAATTTGATCGGTGGTGAGACGCATAGGGTGGTGTGATCTGATCACATGGCAATATAGCATTCGACATGGCGTCGGCCCAACCAATAGTCAATCCGGCATGACAAAACCAAGGTCACCTTGCCCGAGTCGCCGGTGACAGGGCTAGGTTGAGTAATGCTATGGTTTATATAGCTATAACCCTAGTATTCACGTGGCCTAGAGGCCCAAAACATTCATAGAAATTTTAAATCCATGACCACCTTTGCCCACTACCCCAGCCTTCGCGACCGCACCGTGCTGATCACCGGCGGCGCCACCGGCATCGGCGCCTGTCTGGTCGAACAGTTTGCGGCGCAGGGCGCGCGGGTCGGTTTTCTGGACATTGACACCAGCGCTGGTGTTGCACTGGCGCAGCGCCTGGCCGGCGCCCGCCACGCGCCGCTGTTTGTGCCGACCGACCTGACCGATACGGCTGCCCTCACGCGCGGCATCGACGCGGTGCGCCAACATTTTGGCCCCAGTGCCGTGCTGCTCAACAATGCGGCCAACGACCAGCGCCACGAGGTGGAAGACACCACGCCCGAGAGCTGGGACGCCGGCATGGCGGTCAACCTCAAGCACCAGTTTTTTGCCGCGCAACAGGTGGCCGCCGACATGCGCCAGGCCGGGGCTGGGTCCATCGTCAACTTTGGCTCGGTCAGCTGGATGCTCAAGATGGGCGGCATGCCGGTCTACACCACGGCCAAGGCGGCGGTGCAGGGCCTGACGCGCAGCCTGGCGCGGGATTTTGGGCCCTTCAACATCCGGGTCAACACCCTGGTGCCGGGCTGGGTCATGACCGACAAGCAGTTGCGCCTGTGGGTCACCGACGCCGGCCGCGCCGACATCGCGCGCGGCCAATGCCTGCCGCAGCTGCTGATGCCTGAGCACATTGCCCGCATGGCGCTGTTTCTGGCATCCGACGACAGCGCCATGTGCACGGCGCAAGATTTTGTGGTGGACGGCGGCTGGGTTTGACCAGACGCGCCACGGGCTGCGCCTCCGCTGCTGCCCAAAGTACTGGCCTGATGCCTGTGGTGGATGTCCGGAAAATGCGCGTGGTCGTGTCTCAGCCGCGTGTGTTGATGAACGTGGGTGTGCTGATGGTGGACATCATGCTGGTGCCTGTGCCCATGCTGCAACTCTGGGTGCTCATGGTCATGGGCATGGTGCTGGACAGCAGAGGCAGGGCAGGCCACGAGGCCCCGAGCGCAAACGCCAGGGCTGTGTTGATGCCACCAGCCACCAGCCCGGGGTAAAGTCCTCATGTTGGCGTCTTTTTGCACATGCAATGGGTGCCCTGTCGCGGGTGTCCTTCATCAGCCAATGTAACAAATCTCAGCTTTTTCCGTCATGGCTTTGCGCCCAGTGTTTGCGCTTACTCGGGTAATGTAGTAACATAACTACATTACTCAGACATGCAGGGTACCTCAATGACTGTTACCACCATATCAAGCCGCGAATTCAATCAAGGGGCCAGCGAGGCGAAACGAGCGACAACCAATGGGCCGGTGTTCATCACAGATCGAGGCAGGCCGGCCCATGTGCTGTTGAGCTTTGAAGACTATCAGCGGCTCACAAAGCAGCGACGCAACATCGCCGATGCGCTGGCTATGCCGGGTATTGCCGACCTCGCGTTCGAGCCGCCGCGTGTGATCATCGAAACTCGGACGGCTGATTTCTCATGATGTTTGTTCTCGATACCAACGTGGTGTCCGAATTGCGCAAGGTGCGACTTGGTAAGGCCGACACAAACGTGACGGCATGGACGCAAACCGTTGATGCCGCTGACCTCTTTGTGTCGGCTATCACCATCATGGAACTGGAGCTTGGCATTCTGTCGATTGAGCGAACGGACGCCACCCAGGGAGCCCTGTTGCGCTCGTGGCTTGAGCAGCACGTATTGCCTGAGTTTTCCGGGCGTACGCTGCCTGTCGATACAGCCGTGGCACAACGCTGTGCCCGTCTGCACGTTCCCGACAGGCGCGGCGAGCGCGATGCGCTCATTGCGGCAACCGCTCTCGTGCATGGCATGACGGTGGTCACTCGAAACGTCACCGATTTCAAGCCCACAGGAGTGATGCTCATCAATCCGTGGGGGGTAACGCGGTGACTATAAATCCCTACTAATTATGCTGCGCTACCTCACCATCCCCGTCACGCCATTTCAACAAAACTGCTCGCTGCTTTGGTGCGACGAGACGCTGCAGGCGGCCGTGATCGACCCCGGTGGCGATCTGGATGTGCTGTTGGGCGCCGTCAAACGTCTGGGCCTGACGCTGACCCAAATCTGGCAAACCCATGCCCACATCGACCACGCCGGCGGCACCGCCGAGCTGTCCGAGCGGCTGCAGTTGCCCATCATCGGGCCGCACCCGGGTGATCAGTTCTGGATCGACGGCCTGGCCGAGCAGAGCCAGATGTTTGGCTTCCCGCCGTCGGCGGCCTTCACGCCCACGCGATGGCTGAAGGACGGCGACACGGTGTCGGTGGGTCATTGCCACCTGGATGTGCGGCACTGCCCGGGCCACACACCGGGCCATGTGGTGTTTCATTCGCCCGAGATTGGCCGCGCTTTTGTGGGGGATGTGTTGTTTGCCGGCTCGATCGGCCGCACCGATTTTCCGCAGGGCGACCACGACACACTGATCAACAGCATCGTGCAGCGCCTGTGGCCGATGGGCGACGCCACGGTGTTCATCCCGGGCCACGGGCCGGAGAGCACCTTTGGCCGGGAGCGCAAGACCAACCCCTACGTGGGTGGCACCTGAGGTTGGGGCCTCAGTTGGTCTTGACGCGCTCGTACAGTGGCATCACCTTGGGCAGATTAGCCTCGATGTCGCCGATGCGGGTGGTGCCCGAGGGGTGGGTGGACAGCCACTGCGGCGGCGCGCCTTTGTTGGCAGCGCTCATTTTTTGCCACAGGGTGACGCCGGCGCGAGGGTCGTAGCCGGCGCGGGCGGCCAGCTCCATACCCACCAGGTCGGCTTCGGACTCGTTGTCGCGGCTGAACTGCAAGGTGAGCAACTGCGCGCCGTAATTGGTGACGGTCTGCCCGATCTGGCCCAGCCCCAGCATCTGCGTCAGCAGGCTGGCGCCGATGTTGGTGGCCGCATTTTTGCCCATGCGTTCACGCGCGTGTTCACGCAGCGCGTGGGCGACTTCATGGCCCATCACCATCGCCACCTCGTCGTCGCTGAGTTTGAGCTGGTCCAGGATGCCGGTGTAGAAGGCGATCTTGCCGCCGGGCATGCAAAAGGCGTTGATTTGCTTGCTGCCGATCAGGTTCACCTCCCAGCGCCAGTGGCTGGCGCGCGGGTTCCACTGCAGGGCATGGGGAATGATCTTGGCCGCAATGGTGCGCAGGCGTTTGAGTTGTGGGTGCTCCGGGCCGGCAAGGGCGCCCTGTTCAGAAGCCTTTTGCATCATCTGGACGTATTGCTCGGCCGACGAGCGCTCCACTTGGTCGGCTGGCACCAGGTTGCTGAAAGCCGAGTTTTTACCAACGTCCACGCCCTCGCGCGCCTGGGCCGAGGCGGACCCAACGCCGACCAAGGCCAGCGTCAGCGCCAAGGCAGAAGCCGAACGACAGCGCCACCGGCGCTTGGCCAGCGGCGTACGGGGCTCAGGGTTGATCAGGTCAATCGTCATGGGGCGAACGCGTATTATTCTCCAATGTCACCAGATGCCGCCACTGCCCCCCAAATCAAGCCCAGCTGGCTTGCCACCTTCAAGGTCTACCTGGAGCCACCCACGCTGCGCATGCTGGTGCTGGGCTTTTCCGCTGGCCTGCCGCTGCTGCTGGTGCTGGGCACCTTGAGCTTCTGGCTGCGCGAGGCGGGCATTGACCGCACAACCATCGGCTACCTGAGCTGGGTCGGCCTGGCCTATGCCTTCAAGTGGGCCTGGGCGCCGCTGGTGGATCGGCTGCCGATCCCGCTGCTGACCCGGCTGCTGGGTCGGCGCCGCAGCTGGCTGCTGTGCTCGCAGTTGGCCATCATGGCCGGGCTGGTGGCGATGTCCTTCAACGACCCGAAACTGGCCCTGCAACCGGTGGTGTGGGGCGCGTTGGCGGTGGCCTTTGGCTCGGCCACGCAAGACATCGCGCTGGACGCTTTTCGCATCGAATCCGCCGCCAGCGAACGCCAAGCCGCGCTGGCTGCGTCCTACCAGACCGGTTACCGGCTGGCCATGATCTGGGCTGGCGCCGGGGTGCTGTGGATTGCCGCACGGGCCGAGGTGGCGCAGGCTGCCAATTACCAATTTGCCGCCTGGCAAACCGCCTACTTGGTGATGGCAGCCAGCATGGCGGTGGGCGCGCTCACCGTGTTGTGGTCGCCCGAGCCTGCGCATGCGGCGGTGCCGGCGGCGCGTAACCTGGCGGACTGGTTGCGCAGTGCACTGGTCGAGCCCTTTGCCGACTTTCTGCGCCGCTACCGCTGGCAGGCTGGCCTGATCCTGGCGCTGATTGCCATCTACCGCATCAGCGATGTGGTGATGGGCATCATGGCCAACCCCTTTTATGTGGACATGGGCTACACCAAGGACGAGGTGGCGGCTGTGACCAAAATCTACGGCGTGATCATGACCCTGGTGGGCGCCTTTGT
>JBAXMQ010000168.1:0-6460 GCA_037134215.1 Betaproteobacteria bacterium | reverse complement strand
GAGCATCCTGGTTCAGTTGGTCAAGCGCCTTTTTGAAGTGGTCTTCGAACATGTCCATGTTGCACATGCGGTTAATTAGCACTGTCTGGTCGTCAAAGTCGGCCCACAACGGGGTGGCTACCAGCCGTTGTGGGGTGCGCATGAAGTAGGGTTGCTCATCGTTGGCCCAATCGGACAGGAACTCCACGCCCTGCTCGCACAGCAATTGTGGTGTCACCGTGGACTCGCTGCAATCGGCGCCAAACCATCCCCTGGTCTGGATGCCGCAGGCATTCAGGCGATCGAGGGTCTGTGCGATATACAGACGCTCCTCCTGCACCGTCATGGCGCTCGTCTGGGGACGTGTCACGGACAGCCCGTGGGCAATCAATTCGGCACCAGCTTCAAACAGCCGGTCGAGCAGATCGGGGTACTGCTCCGCCGTGAGCACATCGATGGCCACGGTGGGCTTGATCCCGCGTTGCCGCAAGGCATCCAGTAAACGGAAAATCCCTACCCTGTGCCCATATTCGCGAGTGGATACCCGGGAAATATTTGGAAAATCCCGACTCAAGCCGCCGCCCACGCTACGTACCTGCGGCCACCCTTCCGGCAAAGGGTCTTCATAAGACTCCAGAACGATCAAGGGGACAAAAGCCAATTGCCGCGCGCCTGGCCACTGCAGGCGAGGGCGATGGGGCCACGGGTTCCAGTCGGCGTGTGGGTGGTCGTAGCCGGCGGTTCTTGTCGCTGGCCAGGGCCCGGTGGCGATGGGTGTTTGCGACACCGTCCTGGGCACCACGGCTTTCCGGGCGGTCGAGCGCGACAGGCTGACCTCATGCAGTTGGGTCGCGTGGGCCAGTTGCTCGTCGTAGTGATGAGCCAGGTAATGTTCCGCAATGTCGTCGCCGGTGGCGTGCCACACGCCATCGTGGCGGCTGATGTGGTCAAGAATTTCCCGCAAGTGACCCGCGTGGTGGGGTTGCCCGATTTGATACGGATGTAAAGCAATGCAGAAAACCCGACCGCCTTGCGCACTTTCGGCATACAGCCGATCAAAGGCGGCCTTGCATGCCTCGACAAAATATCTTCCGCCATAGGGTCGGCCATCCCATAGCGGTGCATCGTTAAGGTCGTAGGAGTAGGGCAGCGAGACCAATTTTCGCCCTGGCACGATGATGGGAACGGGCACATCGTCGTGCACCCAATCAGCGTGGTAGAGCATGCCGGATTCCGCAATCAGGGCGGGCGTGCGTTCGGTATTGGTGATCGCTGGCGTGAGGATGCCCTTGAGGTCCTGACCGGTGTGGCGCTTAAGCGAATCAATATTGTCGCGGTAAAAAGCCCGTTCCTGGGCCTCATCCATGCCGTACAAAAAGCGCGTGTTGTAGATGCCATGGCTCATGACGCCCCAGTTGCGCTGACGGATCAGAGCCGCAATATCCGGGAAATGGTCTAACAGAGCGAGGTTGAGCGACACGGTGGGGCGGACCGGATAGCCCTGCAAGATGTCATCCATGCGCCACAGACCGACTCGATTGCCGTAATCCCGGAAGCCATATTCGCGCACATCGGGGTGAGAGGGAACACGGTCCCAGGTTTCCCGACCCACTGCGGGCGGTGGTGTGTACTCGTAAAACTCGATGTTGGGAACAATCCACACGGCCAGGCGTTTGCCACCAGGCCACTGGATGGGCGGCCGGCTGCTGACCGGGGCGTAGCGGACAAAGTCGCGGATGGATTTCATGCCGGGTCGATGGTTTTCAGTGAGTAATTCGGTTCAGTGAATGCGTGGCAGCGGCATGTCACCAGCCCCAGACAAACTGACCAACTGCTGCAGGCTCTGGTACAGCTGCTCACCGGCAGCCGGTGCAACCTTCGCATGCCGCACGCAGCCCATGAATTTGGCGTGAACATCCGCGGCTGACAGGGGCGTATCGGCATGACCGGTGGCGCGGCGAATCTGGCTGGTGCTTACCGACGTGCCGTCGCGCAGGTGCATGACCACCTGATCAAAGGGTGCAGCATCGCGCCAGTCGGGCTCAAAGGCGTCGGTGGTCTCAAGCTGGATGCATCGCATCAGCGCTTGCATGTCCGGGGCCAGGACCACAGCGTCTTGCAATTCATTGAAGCCAACAGCGTTGTGGCACAGGGCACTGGCGATGGCAAATTCCAGGCTGAACTTGGCTTCTAGCGCATTTTGCGGCAGGTGGTAAGGCATCACAGCGGCATGACGCTCGCTGATGAGTGCCACCATTTTTTCTACCTGGGCCGGATTGATTCGCGTGCGCTGATTGAGCTCCAGTACCGCATCGATGCTGCGCTGTGCCGCACCCACCACGGGGTATTTTTTGATGTTCAGCCGGCGTACGCTGATGCGCCAGGCGTCGCCTCGGTGCATGGAGGATTGGATGTCGACATGGCCATGCGGCGAGAAGGCGCGCAACAGACCGTGCCGCCCTTCCAGCGCGGTTGCGCTGGCTTCTAGGCCACATGCCGCCATTGCCGCTGCAGACACGCCGACGCTGGCGGCGCGGCCCCCGTGGTAGGGCTTGGCCATCGTGCCGAAATTTTCAAAAATACCCCCGGCAGCCGATGCCGCCAGGGCCATCGCGTGGCGGGACTGCGTCGCGCTCAGGCCCTGCACGACGGCGGCTGCCGCGGCAGCGCCCACAGTGCCGAGGATCGCCGTTGGATGCCAACCTTTGTCGTAGTAGAGGTCTTTTTCTCGCAAAAACAGGTCGGCCCAGATTTCGTAGGCCACGGCGTAGGCCCGCGCCATGGTGGCGCCGGATGCCGGATGTGTGTCAGCGACAGCCAGAATGGCAGGAACCAGGACGGCACTGGGGTGGTTGGAGAAGGCGAAGTCGTCATAGTCCAGCGCATGGGCAGCCGTGGCATTGATCAGCGCAGCCTGCGCGGCTGGAAGTGCGTCTGGGCAGGACACGACGCGGGCCTGCGGCTGGCCGCCCTGCATCAGTGCCCACTGCGTCAGCTTGCAAACCGCGTTTTCACGAGCCCCTGCCAGCATCACTCCTATCGCGTCGGTAAAACCTAAAACAGCCACCTCCTGAACCTCAGGGGGGATCGTCCAGTCGGCCGAGTCGGCAATGAAGTCCGCGTAGGCTTGCGTTAAAGGGTATGTTTTTGCATGCAATTTATTCGTCCGAATCCTGAAAACAAGCAACTCTACCCGTTAAATCTGGATTAGATGGCCTAATCTCCCCCGCCATTATGCATACAATCACGACCGAAGCAACCCTTGGAAAACGAATGGACTTGTGGCAACTCACGGCGGGCGAAGCGAGCGCCCGCATGGCGGCCGGGACGCTGAGCAGCGAGGCATACATCCGTGCTTGCCTGGCGAGAATTGCTGAGCGTAATCCAACAGTACAAGCCTGGGCCCATTTGGACCCGGACGGCGCGCTGACCCAGGCGCGTGCCTGTGACCAGGTTGCGCGCCGAAGCCCCTTGCATGGCATACCGGTCGGCTTCAAGGATGTCATCCGGACCAAGGATCTGCCGACGACCTTCAATTCGCCGATCTACGCGGGTCATCAGGCCCATGAAGATGCGCACTGTGTGGCGGTCCTGCGCGCGCTCGGCGCGGTGGTGTTGGGCAAAACACAAACCCTGGAGTTTGCCTGCGGCGGACAGTTTCCCCCAACCAGAAACCCATGGGACCTGTCGCGCACTCCGGGGGGTTCGTCATCCGGATCGGGTGCGGCGGTTGCCGATGGCATGGTCCCGCTGGCGTTGGGTACCCAGACTGGCGGCTCCACCATTCGACCGGCGGCTTTTTGTGGTGTCTATGGCATGAAACCGACTTGGGGCCGTATACCGTTTGACGGTATCAAGAGTTTTGCCGCGCATTTGGACACGGTGGGTCTGTTTGCCCGCAGTGTTGACGATCTTCGGCTTTTGCTGCGGGCATATGCCCTGCACGACGTGCCGGCTCCGCCGGTGACTGCTTTGCGTGAGCTTCGACTGGGCATCTGCCGCACCCCCTACTGGGATGACGCCGAGCCCCAGGCTCAAGCTGCTTTCGAGCTGGCACTGAGTCAACTGCGCGAGGCCGGGGTTAGCTTGGTCGAGCTGCCTTGGGCCCCGGAGTACACCGACATCAACCGGTGGCAGGACGACATCATGCAAGATGGTGGGCGGTCCGCATTCTGGCCGGAGATGCTGTGCCAGCCTGAGCATTTGCATGATGACTTCAAGGCCAAATTGAACAACCATCTGGGTCTGACGCCTGAGCGCCTGCGGGCGTCACTGGACGCTGTGGCCCGCTGCCGCATGGCGTTTGAGTATTCCATGCAAGATGTGCATGCTGTGCTGAGCCTCAGTGCCCCGGGCGTTGCACCTTCAGGACTGCAAACCCAAGGCATGGCCACATTTAACCGCCAGTGGACAGCGATGCAAGTGCCGTGCATCAGCATGCCCGTGTTATGGGGCGAAGGGGGCTTGCCCATGGGGCTTCAGTTGATACACCGCCGTTATGAGGACCACCGATTGCTCGAAGTTGCCGCCTGTCTGGCGCCTTTACTTGACCTGAGAAAAAATTCATGGAACTGATCAACCGGGGCGCTGAGCCCGATCCCGTCACCGTTGGAATGGATGCCAAAAAAGCATTTCAAATCATGATTAGTGGCGGTGTGGCGGTGCTGCCACTGAGTGTTTCGTATGCCATCTTTGCGCATACAGCCCACGGGGTAGAGCGCATTTATGCACTCAAAAACCGTCCGCAGACCAAGCCCAATGGTGTGATCGGCAATTGGGATATTTTTTCTGAGGTGTTTGAGACCGAGAGCCGTGATCGGGACCTGGTGCGATGCCTCACACTTGACAACGACCTGCCACTGTCCGTCGTCGCGCCCTTCAATCCTCATCACGATTGGTTGCGAACGGTGGAGTTCGGGGCGCTCCGACGTTCCACCAAAGCCCTGACCATGGACTTGCTGATGCATGCAGGGCCCCTGCATGATGAGCTGGCCCGCATGAGCCTGGAGTCCGCTAAGCCACTGATGGGATCTTCTGCGAACCTCTCTGGTTCAGGCAGCAAATTCCAACTGGACGATGTCCAGGAATCATTGAGGCAAGGCTGTGATCTGGTGCTCGACTACGGCACATCGCGCTACAGCAATGCCATGCAAATGGGCAGCACGATCATTGAGCTGCCGACTTGGAAAATACTGCGTTGGGGTGGCTGCTTTGAGGTGCAGGCCCTTTTGGTCCAGAAGCATTTTGGCGTCAGTCTTCCCCCACGCCCGACCACTGGCCCGTGGACGCTGGTGTGATGCAACGCCAAGTCAGCCGCACCCACCATGGCACTTGAGCATTTGATCGTCCTGGACCTGACACATATGCTGTCAGGGCCTTACGGCACCATGATGCTGGCCGACCTGGGTGCCCGCACCATCAAGATAGAGCCGCCCGGTTCAGGGGAAGCCACCCGACGCCTGCTTGAGCACGACAAGGACTATGCGGCGGATGGCATGGGGGCCTACTTCCTGACGCTCAACCGCAACAAGCAGAGCGTTTGCATTGATTTGAAAAACCAGGAAGGCCGACAGGTGTTCCTTGATCTGGTGCGCCGTGCTGATGTCGTGTTTGACAACTTTAGTGTTGGGGTCACTCAGCGACTGGGGATCGACCATGCCGTGCTAGCCGGTGTCAACCCGAGAATCATCACCTGCTCCGTCACGGGGTTTGGTGAGACCGGTCCGGATATTCACCGACCCGCCTTCGACCAGGTGGTGCAGGCGATGGGCGGCGGCATGTCCATCACAGGGACACCTGAGACCGGGCCGACCCGAAGTGGTATCCCCATTGGCGATTTGGGAGGGGGCCTGTTCGGCACCCTGGGCGTCTTGGCTGCGGTGGCGGAACGCGAGCAAACCGGCAGGGGGCAGCATGTCGATGTGGCCATGCTGGATGCACAAATCTCCATGCTGAACTACATGGCCACGATGAACCTCATGTCGGGCATCGTGCCGCAAGGCGCGGGCAACGGTCATTTTGTTCACGTACCCTACAACAGTTACCCGACGGCGGATGGCCACATCATCGTGGCCTGCATTGGCGACCCGTTTTTTGCGCGGTTTGTGGATTTCATTGACATCCCTGAGCTGCGAAAACCTGAGTTGAGCGCTCAGCCGGTTCGATTCGCCATAAAGGCCGACATTGATGCCCTGATTGCAGCTAAATTGAAGACTCAATCGACGGCCTATTGGCAGGAGGCACTTGATGCCGTCAGGATACCGAACGGCCCAGTGAATAATTTCTCGCAGGCCTTGAATGGCGCGCAGGTCCGAGCCCGGCAGATGGTGGTCCCGGTAGCTTTAAAAAATGGGCAGACGGTGGAAATGCCGGGTAACCCAATCAAGTTGTCTGCAGCGGCGCCAGCGCAACGCTATACCTGCCCTCCTGGTCTGGGGGAACATACCGAGAGTGTCCTGAGTGAGCTCGGTGGCTACAGTAC